>CAZGHZ010000022.1:0-47833 GCA_964525655.1 uncultured Occallatibacter sp. | reverse complement strand
AGTGCGTCACCTTCACATCAAGATTTGGCGAGCCGGTCGAGAAGGCCTATATCGACGCTGTGCAGCAGGGGTACCTGCCCGAAAGCACGCTGGACACGGCGCTGATTCGCCTCTTCACCGCGCGCATGAAGCTCGGCATGTTCGATCCCCCTGAGATGGTTCCCTACACGAAGATCGACGAGAAGGAACTTGACAGCGCCGAACATCGCGCGCTGGCTCACAAACTTGCGAATGAAGCCATGGTCCTGCTCAAGAACGACGGTCTGCTGCCGCTCAAACCGGGGATCAGCAAAATCGCCGTCGTCGGGCCGCTCGCCGACCAGACCCGGCCGCTGATCGGAAACTACGCCGGAACCCCCACGCACATCGTCTCCGTGCTCGATGGCCTGAGGGCAGAGTTCCCCAACGCCGCCATTACTTACGTGCCGGGAACGCAGTTCCTGCGCAACGACGGAGATCTTGTACCGGATAACATCCTGACCACTGCGGATGGAAAGCCCGGTCTCAAGGCGGATTACGGCGAATGGCAGAGACGGCCCCCCGTCGAATCGGGCCCTCCGCCGATCGTCAGCCGCACCGAACCGAACGTCAACCTCAGCGAGGGCAATCTGCCCAAGGAGATTGCCGGCAAGAAATCCTTCGGTGTGCATTGGACTGGATTCCTGACACCCACCGAGTCAGGCGACTATCTCATCGGCATTCGCTCCGAGGGTTTTGCGCGGCTCACCGTCGACGACAAGCAAGTAGCTATGGCGGGCAGAGGCGGCGGATTCGATGCCGGTGTTGGGCGCGTCCATCTCGAGAAGGGCCACAAGGTTGCCATCAGCCTCAATTACGGCAACAACAACGGCAAGACGCACGCGCAATTGATCTGGGCCAAGGTGAACTACGCGCCTTCGCCTGAAGCAATCGCGGCTGCAAAGGACGCCGATCTGGTGATCGCCGTCGTAGGTATCACAAGCTCACTAGAAGGCGAAGAGATGCCGGTCACAGAGCCCGGATTCCTCGGCGGAGATCGCACCAGCATCGACCTGCCAGAACCGGAAGAGAGGCTCGTTGAAGCCGTGGCGGCTACCGGGAAGCCGCTCGCCGTTGTCCTCATCAACGGCAGCGCCCTGGCCGTTAATTGGATCAACGATCATGTCAATGCGATCGTCGAGGCATGGTATCCAGGCGAGGAAGGCGGAGCAGCTGTCGCGGAGACTCTAAGCGGCAAGAACAACCCGGCGGGACGGCTGCCCGTCACTTTCTACAAAGACCTCAACCAGTTGCCTAACTTTGAGGATTACTCGATGGAGAAGCGGACCTATCGCTACTTCACCGGCAAGCCGCTTTTCCCGTTTGGCTACGGGCTCAGCTACACAACCTTCAAATACAACGACCTCAGTGTTCCCGCTCAGCCTATTGCCGCAGGACAGCCCGTCGCCGCCGATGTGACAGTGACCAACACCGGCAAGGTTGCGGGAGATGAAGCTGTTCAGGTCTATCTCAGATTCCCCGCGGTCAAGGGCGCGCCACAGATTGCTCTTCGCGGATTCCAGCGCATTCATCTCGAAGCGGGAGCGTGCCAGAAAGTTCACTTCGAGTTGAAGGACCGAGATCTAGGCATGGTTACCGAGGACGGCAATCCGATGATCGCCTCAGGCGATTACACCATCATCATTGGCGGAGGCCAGCCCGATACTGGAGCGCCAGGCGCGAGCGGGCACTTCCACATCGACGGCCAACTCACCTTGCCCGAATAACGGTCGCGCCGCGCGCGGCAAATTGCCCGGTAGGCCCGAGTTTCTTTGGCCTTGAGCGCTGGGTGCCCCACCCTCGTCGCGTGTTTGTTTTTGCGACTAGGGTGAGATGCCCGATGCGTGGATCACACGAATTGAGAAGATGCTCTGACTGCGCAGAAAGAGGCACAAAATGAAACGGCGCGATTTCTTGAAGACAGGTACAGCGGCAGCGATTGCGTTGGCAGGCTCTCAACAGGCGCTCCAAGCCTCCACTAAAGGTGAACTGCCTCCAACCCTGTCTTCTGGTGTACCGGCTGTTCCTGAGCAGGCTCTCGCTTTACCTCATGTTGGCGGTACTCCGGAAAGCAACTTCCCGCCCAAGCCTCCGGTCTTTGCGGCATCCCGCATGTCGCCCGAAGTGAGAGTCTCGCCGATGCCTCTGAAAGATAGGATCCAGCGCGGCATTGTCCCGCGGCGAGGTTTTTGCAGCACAATTCCCGGCACGACGGTTAGCGAGGGGCTCACCTCCGGCAACGGACACATGAACATCGAGGTGGCGTGCGATCCCTACTCGGAGCAGATCCTTTTCCGCCACGAGAGCCTTCTTGTGCCGTGGAAGAGACCCCTTGAAGCGCCCAACGCAGCAAGCGTGTTTCCGCAGGTGCGGCAAATGGTGTTGGATGGGAAGTACCAGGAAGCGATTGAACTCGCCTTCAAGGAGATGAACAAAGGTCCCATCAAGCAGAACACCGGGCCGCACCCAACGGTCCCGGCATTCCTGATGCATCTCGACCTTCCAAAGTCCGCTGCGGCCAGGGACTATCTGCGCACCGTCGATTTCGAGAGCGGTGAGGTCAAGGTGCATTGGAGCGATGAGCGGGGCGAGTGGCTTCGTTCCGTCTTCACCTCCCGGCCCGATGACGTCGTGGTGCAATTGCTCGCCGCCCCTAGTGGGCAGCAGGTCAATGCCCGAATCGCCGTGCAGAAATACTCGCGCGGCAGGCGCGCCCAGGGAGGGTTGTTCGGGAACAATAGCGGCGAGAGCGACATCAAGCAAGACTTCAACGACGAACGGCTCATCTACAAATGCGTTTTAGATCCATCCGTGGATAACAGCGGCTATGCCGGGGTGGTGCGCGTGGTCCGCAACGGCGGCTCGGCCCGCATGGATGGAGACACTCTGGTCGTCGAGAACGCATCGTCCGTGATGCTTCTCACGCGCATCGAATGGTTCGCTGACTTCAGCGAAGAGAAGGTCGAGGCGCTGCGGAAGGCCGTCGAGCAGTTGATTACGAATTACGACACGCTGCTTGAGCGCCACCGCAAAGTCCAGTCGGAAGCAATGCGCCGCGTGACTGTCGACTTCGGCGGCGCCTCGCAGTACGGAATGTCTTCTGAGGAGCTTCTTGCCGATCAGCGGTCGCGGCGGGACTACTCGCCCGCGTTGCTGGAGAAGGTCTTCGAGATGGGGCGCTACTGGTTTATGTACACCAGCGGCAAATACCCCACGATGGCGGCAGAGACCAACGCCAACATCAACCTGCAGATTGCTCCAGGCGTGCAGGCCGATCTGCGCGAAGGCATGGATGCCTACTTCAATTGGATGGAGAGCCTGGCGCCGGACTTCCGGGTAAATGCGAAGAACATCTTCGGGATGCGCGGCACGCATTATTCTCTCTGCCCGCAACAGAATGTCGGTGTCTCCTTCCATTACTCCTTTGCTGAATCGACCGGTGAGATCTGGCCGCATCCCTATTGGCTCTCCGCTGGAGGCTGGTGCGTCCGCCCGTTCTGGGATCACTATCTGGTCACAGGCGATTTGGAGTTCCTGCGCAACCGCATCGTGCCTGCGTACAAAGACCTGGCGCTCTTTTACGAGGACTTCCTGACTGCTACGGATAAGGACGGGAACTACATCTTTGCTCCATCCTTCTCGCCGGAGAACAATCCCGCAAATACCGGTCCAGGGGCCATGATAGCGATCAACGCCACCATGGACATTACGGTCTGCCGCGAAGTGCTGGCCAACCTGATCGAGGCCTGCGATCTCCTTGGCACAGATGCAGACGGCGTGCCCAAATGGAAGGCAATGCTTGCCAAGTTGCCGCCTTACCTGTTGGAAACCGACGGCACCTTGAAGGAATGGGCATGGCCCACATTGCAAGAGCGCTACAGCCATCGGCATATCTCGCATCTCTATGGGGTCTGGCCGGGCGACGAGATCGATCCCGATCGCACGCCGAGTCTGGCAAAGTCGGCGATGATGGCTGACCGAAGGCGCGTTCCTGAGAGGCTGGCCGCTCACGGCCGCTGCCATCGCGCCCTGGTTGGAGCGCGGCTCAAAGACTGCTACATGGTCGACACCGAACTGCGGCAACTGATCGAGCAAGGCTACGTCGCCACCACGCTCAGGTGCTCGCACGATCCCTATGCCTGGCCCATGCCCGATGCGCAGGGAGGAATTCCCGCCATCATGATGGAGATGCTTCTCTACTCGCGCCCCGGCGTGATTGAGTTGCTTCCCGCTCTTCCGGAAACACTCCTCAAGGGTTCCATCAATGGAATGCTGGCGCGCACCTTTGCCAGGATCGACACGCTTGCATGGGATATGCAGGCGCGAACTGCGGAGGTAACGATCACCTCGCTCAAAGATCAGGAGATCAAGCTGATGGTTCGCTACGGAATTGAAAAGATCTCTGCGCCGGCGGGAGTCCTGGTGAAGCCGCCCCTGCCAAATGCGGCCTCGTGCGATTTGCACCTGCTGAAAAACGAACGGGTTCGGCTACAGCTCGCGCTCGGCAGGAACAAGCCGTTGGATTGGGTTGCGCGGACGGCCCAATCCTGATTCGGCCGCCGGGGCACGCTAGTAGAGTTGGCAGTCCTTTTTCAGTTCCACTCCCAGTTCATAGGTGAACTTGCGGATCGCATCCCAGTCGCGCTTCTCCGGCGGCTGTTCGCGCCAAAAGCGAATCTGCGCGGTCGGAGGCAAGGACATCGGAACCATCTCCGCGGCTTCCATCAGGTCCGCCGCATCCTCGGCCGCATCCAGCAGTTTGTCCGTCTGCTCTTTTGAATGGAGCTGGGCGCCGAAGACCGGGTGATCGTCCTTCTGTGCCAGAGCCACCTCGATTTCCTTCACAATCTTTTCGGCCCAGCCCTCGCGGTTCGGCGTCGTTTTGACGATTGTGTTCAGGTCGCGATTTCGATAAAAGCCCATGATGGCTGCGACGATCGCAGGGTCCCGCACCGTGCCATCCGGATAGAAGATCCCGTGAATCTCGCCCCAGTACCCTTGAATGATCAGGTTGAAGAGATACCAGCCCGTCTTATGCTCTCCGGCAATCTCAAGCACCATGTCATATGGGTTGGCGCGGCCGATGCAGCCGGTCTCGGTGTTGAGGACCGGCTTGCCGTACTTCATGGCGTAATCCTCAGCGATGGCATAGGCGTGCTCTACAGTGGAGTGCCGCGTCGTGTAGTCGTGGAAGCTGATCACATCCTCCAGATCGGCCGCGCCATCCAGTTGGCTTGAGAACTCGTAACCCACCGTCAGTGCGTTCACCGGATCCAGCTTGCGGGTCAACGTGAGATAGTAGCGGACGAACTGGGTGATCTCGGCGATGCGCTGCGTCTTCTCTTCGCCTGTCGCTTTCATGACGTAATCGTTGGTCACCGGCTCGTTCATGATGTCCCACATGAGCAGTCCCGGCTCGTCCTTGACGGCTTCGACGACAGCTTTCACATAGGCATCGCCCCGCAGACGAAACTCGGGTTTCAGCGTGCTCGGGTCCAGGTCGTTTCCATTCCACAAAATCGGCATTGTGGAGAAGCCCATCCGGTGCGATGTCTGGATGTAGTTCTTGAGCCGCGCGATGAAGGCCTTCGGATCTTTCTCGTAGGACCGGTAGCCAAGCCAGATGCGTGTGCTGTTCAGATTGATTCGCTTGGCGTAACCAAGGTCCCTTTCAATCACCGCCTGGTCGCCGTTCATGCTGTAATTGACACCTCGGATGAAGCTGTAATCCTGCAGCGGTTTCTCAGCCAATGCGGGTGCAACGGCTGCGGCGAGGACAATGCCCGCCAATAGGACAAGACGCGTCTTCATCGTGTTTCTCCTTTGATGAACGAAGAATGAACCGGGCCCTGGTCGAGAGCAATGCACATCGGGAGCGCGTACTCCCCGAAAGGAGTCGGGCCACAACTTTCGGGATGACAATGCAGGGTGCGTCAAATCTGCGGCTTGCTCTCGATGTTTTCCGAGTGGAATCCCGATAAGGGCGCGTCATTCGCTCTCAATGCGTTCTTCTGTGATACCGGTTAGAAGCGCCGGGCGTAGGAACGTCGTTTGTGATCTGCGCTCCAATCGAATGCGCCTCGGCCAGTGCTTTCGTGAGGGTAATCCCGGTGCCGGAGAGTTGGGCGCCGGCCGCGTGCGCATGGGTGAGCGGTGATTTGACGATAATCGCGGTTGCGCCCCAGGTCCGAATGGAGGCGATCACCGCCGTCTCGGAGTTTGCTCCGCTATCGATGGCGATGGTCTGCCCTTCGCTGAAGCCTGTCACGCCGGCGACAGGAATCACGGTTGCGTTCGCGTCTGTGGCAATGCGCACCGTGGTGGCTCCGGCGGTGCCCACTTTCGCGATGACTGCGGTTTCGAGGTCCGCGCCCGCGTCAATCCGAACCGTCTGGCCAGCCTCAAAGCCTTCTACGCTGGCGACTTTGATATTAGTGGCGCCGACGGCCGTGGCGGCCGAGAGAGGGGCAGCAGCCTGAGTCAGGAAATCGGCGCAGTTGCTGTCGGTGCTCGCCCCGTCAGGGAAACGCCCCGCGCTGGCGGTGACTGCGGGCGTCTGAGCGAACACGTCAGAGCTCGAAACTGCGCCGGGCGCGGGCGCGAAGCAGCCGCTCTTTCCAATTCCGGAGTTGGCTTGGTAGCCCTCCGCGGCCCATGGGTCGACGAGGCCGCCATAGTTGAGACTGTCAACGACGAGGCCCGCAGCGTCACGCAACACCATGCTGCCCTCTTTGACTGTGATGGTGCGGCCAAATAAGGGAGCGTAAGTGGTGAGCTCTGGGCCACCGAACCACTGGTTGGGCGCGGGTGTCCCCTGGTAGCCCGCAGTCGTGACCGCAGCGTCGTGCACAACCGAGTGAATCTCGTGATTCTTTGCCAGCGGGTTGTCGAGCGTGATGCCCGTACCGAGCGCCTGAACCGGCTCGTTGCTGGAATGAGCAAATGTCGTCGCCGGCTGGAAGGTGATCCCCGTTCCGCGATTGCTGAAGGGGAGGTTGGCCGCGTGGTTGAACTTGAGTGGAGCGGCGAGGTCGAGGCCCGTACCCGGTGATACCACCCACTCGTCGCGGATATGCGCCTGGGTGAGGGCAGGCTTGAAGTCGATGCCTGCGCCGCCTGGTCCTCCGCCGCCAACGGCGGTGATGGTCACGACCTCCCTGTTCGCGGGGGTGCCAACGGTGATCTTGTCACCGGCTCCGAAGCCGTCCGCGCGGCGGATCTTGATCGAGGTCGCGCCGGCGCTCGCATCGGCTCCGAGATTTGTCTGGCTCGCCTTGGTGCCCACGTGCGTCGCAGTGACTGTTTCGATTCCATGGCCGACGCTGTCGATGTCCAGACGAATCTTGTCGCCGACGGAGATATCGGAGACCGAGGTCACTTTAATGTTTGTCGAGCCAGCGGGCGCATCTGCCGCCAGGTAGGCTTGTGTTCCCGGCTTGCCGACAGCGGTGACTGTGGCCACCTCGTACTGCTCCTGATCTCTAGCGACGGCGGGGTAGGTGGCGCCATGGCCGAGGGCGATCTTTTCGCCAACCTTGAATCCGGCGATGCTCGCGACAGAAACGTTGGTCGAGCCGGCGGGAATGGTGATGATCGGACCATCGGGGAGAGGTTGCCAGAGTGTCGTATGGTTGCTCGCCGCCGTTCCAAGGCTTGCGATCTTGCGAGTCTCGGAGTTGGAGCCCGCGTCGATTGCTATCGTATCGCCAACCTTCATGCCACCGATGCTGCGGAGGTGGATGGTGGCGTCGCCCGCATGCGCGGAAACCGCAAGCCCTGAGTTAGAGAGGCCGAGAAGGTAGAAGCCGCCTGCCGCGAGCTTGGTCCCGGCCGGGATCTTCACCGTCGAGAAGATGGCCTGCTGTGCTGGGCGGGCGGTCAGACTCCAGTTGGAGATGTCAACACTCTGCGAGCCCGCGTTGTAAAGCTCGATGAAGGAATCGGTCGGGTTGGAAGGAGACCCCGAAGAGATGCGGAACTCATTGATCTTGACCGGGCTGACGTTCCGGACCTTTTCGAACGTTGTCTCCGAATGCTCCGCGCCGCTGGTCGAATTCTTCCACGAGACGTTGCCGATCAGGTCGCCATTGAAGGTCGCCGGTCCCGAGATGACCTTGAAATTCGCACTCACGCTCACACCCGGCGTGACCGGGTTAGTAAAGGTCTTCGACGTCTCCGTCGTGCCCGAAACGAAGGCGGTCCACTGCTGGCTGGGCACGGAGATACTCAACTTGACGCCCCAGGCGGGCGCCCCCGTGGTATTCGTGAACGTTACGACGGTCCCCTGCGGGGATCCCGGCGAGAAAGTCTGGAGTCCCGGCGGGGTCGCGGTGGCCGACGCCGGGGCCATTCTCAGCCGCGCCACGTCGTATCCGGCTGCCACGACGTTGGCCTGGACCAACTGGTCGGTGGCATCCGTCGGAAAGGTGCCCGCGGCGGTCACCGCGCCTTCATAGAAGGTGCCTTGTGAGCCGTTGCTGTTGTCGCCGCCGTTGCCCAACAGGATAGCGCCCTGCTTGCGCATCGGGTCATAGGTGCCATTCACGCGCCCGCCGTCGAACATCACTTGCAAAGCGCCCCGCTGTGCATCACCGCCCATCGAGGTCCAGTGGTGCGGCTCGCCCTTGGCGATCCCGGTGACGAACCGCCAGGTGATATCCGGCAAGGTTGTGCAGAACTTGGATCCATCCGGGTTGACGCATCCAACAAGATTGTTCTCCTGGTCGGTCATCACCCAAGGGCCGGGAAGGGTCCCGTGGTACCAATAGGGGGCATCGCCGTAGTAGGCGGTCTCCATCGTGCCGTTATCGTCGTCACGGCTGTCAGTCTCGGCGTTGCCGTAATCGAAGCAGCACCCGTTATTGAAGTGCAGACCGTTAATGACCCAGTACTGCCCCTCCGCCTGGTCGTCGACCGCGGTGCCCTTGGGGTCGTCCTCGCGCAGTCCCATGCCCGGCTCAATGAAGACGCCATAAGCCTTGTGGCCCATGATCGTGATCGGCGCCATGTCGGCGAGCGGCAGGTTGTTGAAGCCGCCCATCGCCGGGCCGTTGAATCCGCCGCGGGGCGCCTGGGTGAGGTCATTGTGCTTTCCAGATTGGTCGTAGATGGTGGTGATCCAGCAATATGAGTTGGCGCAGAAGGCGTCCTGAGCAGCCGCGTCAGCATAACCACCGGGGTCCGAGGCGGAGGGCTGGACGATGCCTATGTCCAAGGTCTTGCCGTCCGACTGGCGCAGAAGCTGGTAGAGCGGTCCATTGTACCCGGCGAACAGCGCGCGCGTGGTGCTGTGAGCGGCCACGCAAGCGTCTCCGGCGGCGGCGTAGATGTCGCATGGGCCTTGCAGCCTGGACGGAGCAGCATTGGCTCCCGCTCCGGCTTGAGCCACCATCGTTGTTGTAGCGCAAATCACCGTGAGTGGCAGAGCCAGCATCAATGCGAGCTTGATTCTCGTCTTCATCGTTGTCCTTTTTGAGTTGTCGCCCGAAATATCGTGTAAACGATTACTCGATAACGCTAGACTGAATCCTTCGCAACCGTCAAGAATACACAATTCCAGGGGTCAGTTCCCCTGCTATCTCCGAAAGAAGCCATCTGCAACCGTAGTAGGTACGCATTGAAATCCAAAGCATTCATCCTCAATGCCATTCCATATTCGCGTCATCGATGCCGGGCCGCAGACCTCTATTCCTCAAACAGCAAGAGCCGCGCGAGATCCAACACGACCTGCCACGGCTGAGGTCCGTCGATGAGAGCGCGCCCCGGATTTGGGGAAAACCTGACCCCTAGATCGAAGTTCTCCAGTGCCTTTTCAACGTCTGCCTCAATCGAGACGTCAGACGCTGTCTCGTCGATGTTCATCTGGAATCGCGTTTGTGGACCAGAGATAGAAACAAGAGAAGAAGCCGTCTGCTTCGGAATCACCTTTCGCGTTTTCTCTCACAATGATGCAAGCGAATGAGGACCTGCGTGTTCAGCTACACAATTCGGCAGGCAACAATTTGACATTTGCCTGCCAGATCGTCCATCTGCTTTGCCGACGCAAAAATGATGACATCCACCGGCGCGCCCAGGTCGATCTGCGCCACAAGGGATCCGGAGGAGCCCAAGTTATTGGCAAAGGTGGTGTCTCCGTGCCCTAGCCTGTCTGCGTTCTTCGTCTCGACGAGAGCATCCTTCAAGCTTGCAGCTGTCGAGACCGTTAGTGTGGTCTGTGCCTGACTGCAATACCTTCCGATGAATACCGCGAAAGCAATCGCCGCGACACGCCAGTGCGGCATGACCCGTCTCCTCGTTGGGAATCGCAATGCCTGGCAAGGTTTTCAATCCGGCTTCTGGTGCTGGCGATTGTGTTCGGCACGGACTTCGTCCGCGGTGAAGAGGCGGAGAAAAGGAGCGCCCTGAGCGGCCGCTTCAACGGCGGGACGGGGGTTTGTGTCCTCCCGCTCGACGATGCAGACCACGGCGGCGACCTTCATGCCTGCTTCGCGAGCTGCCTCGATGGCGGTGATCATTGAAGCGCCTGTAGAGGAGGCGTCGTCCACAATGACGATGCTGCCGCCAGGCCGGCAAAAACCCTCAATGCGGCGGCCGGTACCGTGCGCCTTCTCAGCTTTGCGGACGAGGAAACCATGGAGCATCGGCGCGGCGGGATTCGACAGCGCGCGACAAGCACTTGCAGTGGCCACATTGGAGACGATGGGGTCGGCGCCCAGGGTCAAACCGCCAACCGCCTCGGCTTCGATCGCGTGCTCTTCCAATAGTTCGAGAATTGCGTGCCCAGTAAGGCGGCCTCCCTCGGCGTGGAGGGTGGTCGTACGGCAATCGATGTAATAGTCGCTCGTGCCGCCCGAGGAGAGCTTGAATTGACCAAGCTGGAAGCTGGTGCGAGCAAGGATGGCGAGCAATTGCTGGGCATGAGTTGGCGTTGTCATTCCTTCGATTGTAAGATGATTGGACAACGTTTCGTTATTAATTTCCGCAATACGAGTTACTGGCCAGACCTATTGCAACAGCCGGCAATAAGTAGGATGGATGACAGGTCTTTCGTTTCAGCTGCCGGTGGAACGATAGTGCCGTACCCCAAACTTCCAAACCTGAAGCGCGACTGCAAGAAACGCGATGCCGGCCAACGGGGCGAGCCATTGGAAGAGCGCGGGACTCCCCAGAGGGTCTTTTCTGCGGAGGACCGCTATCACCGGAAAATAGTTGACGCAAGCCAGTGGGATTACAAAGGTGAAGAACTGACGGAACCATGGGCGGTAGATGGCCACGGGATATTGGCTCATGAAGACACCGCCGTAGGTGAAGGCATTCCAGACCTCGAGCGACTCGGTCGTCCAGAAGGCGCTAGTTGCCTGGAGCACGACCAATCCGCTGAAGAGACAGACGCCGCCCAGGATCGCCAGGAGCAGCAGGGCCGCGGTCGAAATCGACAAGCTCAGATGCAATGCTGAGAAGGCCCATGCCAGCACCACGATCCCTTGGGCGAATCGCCCCACGCGCCGCAGCGTGAACTCCTGGCCGATCAGTTGCACCACAGTCGAGCGGGGACGAACCAGCAAGCGATCGAAATCGCCGCCTTTGACCATGTTGCCAAATTGGTCAAAGCCGCGGGCAAGTGCGTCGGCGATGGAAAAGGTGACGCTGATCGTGCCATAGAACATAGCGGCCTCCGGCAGCGACCATCCGCGCAGTTGCCCGAAGCGGTGAAAGAGCGCCCACACGCCGAGGAATTCGATTCCCGTCATCAGCCCATGACCGATGGCTTGAAGGATAAACGAGCTACGGTATTGAAGCTGGCCTCGAATGGAGATGCCGATGTATCGGAAGTAGAGCGCGAGCTCGTTCATGCCTCATCCTCCTTGCACAACGATCTTGCGCATTCCGCGCGCCAGCAGCCAGCGGCCCACGAGCACCAGCGCCCCGGTCCAGAGCAGTTGACGCAGCAAGACAGAGGGAAGGCCGCTAGGCGCGATATTGCCGAGATAGACACGATAGGGAAGGTCCACCAATCCTGCAAAAGGCAGTGCGCGAAGCAGCGGCTGCGCCCAATCGGGGAAGAGCGGCAGGGGAATGATCATGCCCGAGAGCAGCGAAACCAGCGCGGTGAGTAGAATTACGACGCCATCGCCGCTCACCGTCCACATCAGCGAAATATTCATCAGGGTGCCGATCGCGCAACTGAGAAGGAGAGCGCAAACCATCGCTCCCGCAAAGCCCAGGCCGCCCGCAGCGGAAGGCGGTCGCAGCCGCCACTCCCCCAGCCCGAGCAGCGGCAAAGCAAACATAGCCAGCAGCGTCATGGGCACGGCGCGCAGGATGGTAGGCGCGGTGCGCCACGCCATGGCCCTCATAAACCATAGGCTGTAAAGATCGACGGGGCGGCATAGCTCGTAGGCCACGGCTCCGCTGCGCACCATCGCCCTCACCTCCGAGTCGACGTTCCATGGCAACAGGGCCAGCAGCGCCTGTCCCAGCCATACATAGCTCACGATCTGCGCGAAGCTGATCGGCTGCGTCTGTTTCGTTGAACCATAAAAGGACTCGTAGGTCATGATCATCACCAGGCCGAAGAAGATCTGCGTCCACAGTCCGGCGATTGCGGCGGCACGGTACTGCATCATCATGCGAAAGCGCGCGCTGAAGATCGCGAGATAAGGCTTCATTCCGCGCATGCGGTCTCCGTCTCTTCGGCGTGAAACCTTGCGGCCTCCGTGGTCTCATAAAGCCGCGCCACAATGGTCTCGATCGGCGGATTCTCGACGAACAAGTCGCGGACCGCATGACGCGCTGTAATGCGCGCGATCAGTTCGGCAGGCGAAATCTCCAGCGGATCGAAGCTCAGGCAGAGGCGACTCCCTTCGCGCCGCACAATGGTGGCCTGCGGGTCGCTTACCTCCTCATCGCCGGCCAAGTCCACCGTCAACCAGCGCTCGCGAGAGACGCGAGAACGCAGATCGTCGAGGCTTCCGTCGCAAAGAACCCTTCCGGATGCGATCACGATGACCCGGTCGCAGAGCGCCTCAATGTCGTCCATATCGTGGGTGGTGAGAATGACGGTAACCCCGCGGCCGCGGCTGAGCTGCCGGACGAAGTCGCGCACCGCGAGCTTGGAGACCGCGTCCAGGCCGATCGTCGGCTCGTCCAGAAACAATACCGGCGGCTCGTGAATGAGCGCTGCCGCCAAATCGCACCTCATGCGCTGACCCAGGCTGAGTTGGCGAACAGGCACGTCGAGCAGAGGCGCGAGATCGAGCAGCGCGATCAACTCGTCGCTGGCGGAGCGATAACGGGCGGGCGACACGCGGTAGATGTCGCGCAGCAGTTCGAACGACTCGATAACCGGCAGATCCCACCAAAGCTGCGTGCGCTGACCGAAGACCACACCGATCTCCGCGACGTGTTCCACGCGCTGGCGCCAGGGCACGCGCCCGCGCACCTCGCACCTGCCGGAGTCCGGCACCAGGATTCCGGAGAGAGCCTTGACGGTTGTGCTCTTCCCTGCCCCGTTCGGTCCAATGTAACCGACCAGTTCCCCTGCGTCGATAGAAAACCCGATCCCATCGAGCGCGCGGAGTTCACGGCATTTCCGATGCACCAAACCCCGAACGCTGCCCCACAATCCAGGCGCGCGCATGGCGATCTGGTAAGTCTTGACGAGGTCTTCAACCACAATCTGGGGCGGCATCCACGCGTTCCTCCAATCCAGTCTAGAGGAATTGAGTTGCCTGCAAAGAAGCATTTACGCCACAGTGTGTGAAGTTATGGAGAATGCAATTTCCGAATCTTAATGCTAGAGCTGGTCGCACAAATGCATTTTGAAAGGGCACGACTTCAGCCGTGCCGCAAGAGGGCAATGGAACCGTGGGCTTTAGCCCCGGAGGGATGTTTTCGGCCACGTTGACGGGTTTGAGCATCCAGTCTCAGGGCCTGAGCAAGAATCCAAAGAGTCTTCGATACTCCTTTCATTTACTCAAAAACAAAGAAATCTCCATGAGTTTTTTCATCACATTCAGAGGATCGCCCTGCCGCCCAGCTAGCATAGATGAATGATTGAACCTCGGCACGCCGGGCAAACCGGATCACGGTATATTCGATTTGCGGAGAACGAGGCCCACGGCCGTTCCGCGCTCTATGAGGAGTTTGCTGTGGGCGTTGCCGGGGACCCATCGGCGCTTGAGTTTCTTGCCGGATTGCCTTACGCAAAGCAGCAACCCAACCTGCTCTTCGCGGCCGTTCGCCATGTCTGCGGCACTCCGGAGAATTGGGAGGATTTCCGCCGATCGCTGGCTTCGCGGCCGGATGAGATTCGTGAAACGATGTTGCAACGCCGCACGCAGACCAATGAGCCTGCTCGTTGCGCAACTCTGCTTCCATTGTTGGCCCTGCTTCCTCAACCTCTCGCTCTTCTTGAAGTGGGCGCTTCGGCAGGTCTTTGCCTTCTCCCGGATCGTTACTCGTATCGCTATAACGGCGTGGATGTTGAGTCCTCATTGAGCGCCGACGCAGCGCCGCCCAGATTCTCGTGCGCCACGAACTCCCAAACGCCGATACCTAAGGGCAATGTCGAGGTTGCATGGCGAATGGGCCTCGATCTCGAACCTGTCAGCATCGAGGACGATGAACAGGTTGCCTGGCTGGAAACTCTCGTCTGGCCTGGAGAAGAGAACCGGCTTGCCCTGCTGCGGCAGGCAATGAATGTTGCGCGAACGGATCCGCCCACTGTCGTGCAGGGAGACCTGAGAACGGATCTACCACAGCTTGCTGCCCAGGCACCCAAAGACGCCACATTGGTCATTTTTCATAGCGCCGTCCTGGCCTATCTTCCATCGGAAGTGGATCGAGCGGAGTTTGCCAAGACCGTTGCTCACTTTGATGCGGTTTGGATTGCCAATGAATCTCCTCGCGTCATTCCCGGCATCGCGGAGCGGGCGAGTCGGCTATGTGCGCCGGGGGAGTTCCTGATCACTCAGGATGGGAAGCCAATCGCCTGCAGCGATCCGCACGGGAGGTCTTTGCGCTGGTTGTGAAACTCCGGGGGGTTCGCGCCATTCCGCGTTTCGTGGGAATTCAAAAGAATCTCGGTCGCTTAATGGCTACCATCTTTCTTAGAAGTTGAGGAGTAACCCGCATGGACGACAGGTTGCTGGCGCTGCGCATGGCGGCTTGGATGGAGAAACACCTGGCCGATCCCGATCCCCATCTGGATTTGGAGAAGGCCTCGGGATACTCGGAAGGCCGCCTGCGACAGAAGTTCTATAACATCACCGGAGAAACACCCTCCGGCTACCTGAGAAAACGACGCCTCACCGAGGCGGCGCGGGCGCTCATCAAGGGAGAACGCATCGTCGATGTGGCTGCGGCCTACGGCTACAGCTCCCAGGACAACTTCACCACCGCCTTCGGATCGTGGTTCGGCGTCACGCCGGCAAAGCTGCGCGACCTGGACCGAAGCTACCGCAACCTGCTCATGCGGATGAAGGAGCCGCTGAATCTCATGGAATTGGCAAACCTCAAGCAAAGTGCCCTCCACTCGACGATGATGAGTGCCATCAAGGGCGCGGACGAGTATTTCGATCTCGACTGGTCCATCGCCAAGCTCTTCGGATACAGCAGCCATGCTTTTCTCATCAACATTCACGCGGATTTATGCCCCAGCGGGCCCTATGTCTGGAATCATGACCGATTCTTCCTGGCGCTGCGCAATATGGGCATTCGCAGAGCCGACACGCTTTTCTTCAAGAAGGGCGCCCCGGCCGAGGAGATCGCCCATGCCGAGGCCAAGCTCAAAGCCCACCTCGACGCGGGCAAGGTCTGCATTCTGGACTTCATGGAGCATCAACTCATCGCCGGCTACGATCCCAAGGGCTTTCTCTGCCTACAGCCCTGGGGATGCTCGCCCGTCGAGTTGCCCGCGCTCACCTTTGGGACCTGGAGCGAGGCCCTCGACCGGGAAGGTTGGGTGCAGTTCACCCTCCTCGATAAAGAGGGATACCTTGCCGATGAGGCGATGCTGCTGCAATCGGCGCTGACCACCGCACTCCAAATGAGATCCATGCCCGCGGAGTTCGAAAAGCCCGGCTACCGCATCGGCGATGGCGCCTGGGAAAACTGGCTGGCAGGCATCGAAAAGGGACTCGGCAACTCCCACGGCCACTGGTGGAACGGAACCGTCTGGATGGAGTGCCGCAAGATGGCCGCCGATTTCTTTGGCGAGATCGAGCCCGCGATGAAAAATGCAAAGGCCGTTGCCCTGTGCAGGAAGTTATCGGGGCTCTATCGGGAGTGCAGCGCCAAACTCGACGTCGCCAGAAACAAAGCCGCTGAGACCGGCGTGCAAAAAGCCGCCCTGACGGAGGGCCGGGAACTCGATCTTCACTGCGCCAGCCTGATGAAGGAGTTGTTGGCCGAAACCGTCGCCTGAGGGCATTTCAATTGGAGGGTACGAAGATCGGACCGTACCCTTCAATCATGCCTGTTAGTTGCTGTTGTCCGGCGGGAATGCAATAAACCCTGTCTTGATGCCGCGCTTGAATCCGGCATTCTCATAGAAGCGCAAGGTCTCCTCCAATTTGCTGCCGGTCAACAGCATGACTTTGTAGCAGCCTTCCCTCCAGGCTTCGTTCAGGGCGTATTGCAGCACGGCAGTTGCGTAGCCGCGCTTGCGATGATTTGGATCGGTGACCACATTCTCGACCAGGCCGTAGGGACGTTGACCATGGAGCAGATTGGGGATCAGAGTCAGCGTGCAAGTGGAGACCAGAGCGCGGTCCACCTCCGCCGCGTAATAGCGCAGGCTGGGATTGGCGCATATCTCGCTCCAAACCTCTTGTTCGGCCTTTCCTTCACAGGAGAGCGGCGGCGCGTCGTGATGAGGAAAGTTCTCATAAAGCCTCAGGAGGCCGCTGAGTTCGTCGGGACGAATTCGGCGAAGTTGCACGAAAGAAACATTCCCATCTTTCACTATCTCTCCCCGCTCCCTTCGGCCTTCAACAGCGCCACCGCCATGCGGTTGAGAGGAGTGGCGATTCCGTGCTTCTCCCCCAGCCGCACAATCACGCCGTTCCGCGTTTCGATCTCCATCGGCCGTCCCGCAAGCCAGTCCGCCAGCATCGAATTGGCCCGGTCCCCCGTTCCTCGCACAATGCTGTCCGCCACGCGCTGCGCCGTGCTGTCATCCAGTTGCGCCCCTTCCGCCCTTCCCACCGCAACGCATTCGCGCGCCATCTCCAGCGCAACCCATGCCAGCGCCTCATCCCGGACTTTGAACGCCGAGAACGGTCTCCCGGCCAGGACAGAAAGCGTTCCCGTCGAGTTCCCGCATAGCTTGCGCCACATCGCCGTCTTGAAGCCCTCTGTTACAACCACCTCCGAATTGCTTCCGCGAAACAACTCCGCAAACTCTCGTCCCAGCCTTCCTTCTTCGACCGTCAGCCGCGCGGGCCCGCGCTGCCACATGGTTCCATCTGCCTGCCGGTCCACCGAGATCTGGACCACCACCGGCAGGAGCTGATCCTGCTTCACCCACGGCACGAACCTCTCCCGATGCTCCACCCCATTCTGTGCCACGGCCACCGGCGCATTATCCGCCATAAGCCTCGGGAGCCACTGCGCCGTGCTCTCCGCGTCGTAAGCCTTGCTCGCAATGACGATCCAGTCCACTGGCTCGGCCTGTGCCGGATCGGTCAGATTACGAGCCTTTACCACGACTACACCCTCCGGCGTCCTGACCGTCAGCGCCACCAGCGGCCGCCGCGTGCACAGCGTAAGCTCATGCAGTCCTGTCGCGTCCAGCAACGCTGCCAGCACTCCGCCGATCGCTCCCACTCCCACTATCGCCACGCGCGCCATCTCTGCTCCTCATTCTTCCACTGGCCGAGCGCAAAGTTTCTCTACGTCTCTGTCGGTGACGCCGAGGACGTTGCGCCGGTGATTATCAAAGCTTCCGTATCTCCGCTTGCGAACCAAGACAGTTGCGACGGTTACAAGAAGACTCCCTTCAAGTGTATTTGCCTTCCTGTCTTGGCGACTATTGACATTCGTTGCGATTAGAGGAAATTGACGAAGAATCGGAGTGCTCTTTGCCCTTTGCTCAAGAGCAGACAAGCCGTGATTTCAGTTCTGAGGCTACAATAAGTTGTGCGAAGAGCCTTTGTTGTCGTGATTCTGATTGCCGTGTTGTTGCCGATTGCCATTCTATTGGCACGGTCTGCAACGCCCCTCGTGGACCTGCCATTATCTATCCCGTCGCTCGGACAGGCTACACCGATTACTGTCCATGTGAGCGACCCGCGCGGCGTCCGCAAGGTCGCAGCATTTGTTGAGCAGAATGGCGCCCAGTTTCCAGTGTTGGAACTGCCTCAAGCGTCACCCGCGCCCGGCGGCACATGGAGCTTTGTGGCCGGCGTCAAGACGATACCGCAGCTTCGGGATGGCAAGGCGAAGCTGATCGTCGAAGCCACCTCCGACGATCTACTGCGGAGGACAACTCGTCTCGAACGCGATGTCATGGTGGTTACGCAACTTCCAACGTTGAGTGTCGACTCGGAGCAACATTATCTCTATCTCGGCATGGCCGATCTGACAACCTTCAATGTCTCCGGCAATTGGACCGAGGCGGGTGTGCGCGTCGGCGATCAGACATTCCGGTCCTGGCCAATGCCGGGCGGCAAGCCGGGACAGTTTTCGCTCTTCGCTTTCGCATGGAATATGCCCCCCTACACCATCCCGCAGGTCTTCGTAAGCAACGGCACGGGCAACGACGTAACCAGCCCGATCGCATTCCAATTCCCCAAGAAGGAGCAGCCGAAGTATACCGTTCACGACATGCAGGTCAGCGATGCCTTCATGCAGAAGGTTGTCAACGAGCTTGATCCAAACGGCACGGGCGATGCCGTAGCGCGCTTCGTCAAAATCAATACCGAAATGCGACGTGCCAACAACAAGACACTGTCGGATCTTCGGTTCAAGACCGCTGACAGGTTCCTGTTTTCGCAGCCGTTTGCGCGGCAATCTCATTCGCAGGCCGAGGCAACGTTTGCCGATGTGCGGAACTACATCTATCAAGGAAAGAAGATCGACCAGCAAGTCCACCTAGGATACGATCTCGCGGTCACGCAGCACGTCGGCGTGGAAGCATCCAACGACGGCCGGGTGGTCTATGCGGCTCCGCTGGGCATCTATGGCAATTGCATCGTCGTCGATCATGGGTATGGGTTGCAGACAATCTACGGCCATCTCAGCCATATCGATGTGCATGAGGGCGACATGGTCAAACAAGGGCAGATCATGGGCCAGAGCGGCATGACGGGGATGGCGGGAGGCGATCACATTCACTTTGCCATGCAACTCGACGGAGTCCAGATCGACCCGAAGGAATGGTGGGATAGCCACTGGATTCAGGACCACGTGGCTCGACGCGTAGACTTACCAGGATTCAAGAAGTGAAGTGTTGATCCAATCGCAAGGTCCCGCTTGAGCGGATTGCGGTTTCTGAGCCCATCACCAGCAAATGGAAGGAAGGCAAACCGGCCCGGGCCGGGGAAAGCCGGCGAAAACCGACCGGGCCAGGGCGTTTTGCGAGTTGAGTCAACGCGATTTATTGCCTTCGGCGCGCAGTATGAAGAGCACGTTCGGGATGGATAGCCTGTCTCAGCTGACTTCGAGTCTTTGTGGCCAAGTCAACCTACTCCGCCGGCACCACTGGCAACTCGATTCTGCTCGCGTCTCCTGACGAGTGATAGATGCGCTGCGTCGCCTTTTTGTAATCCTCTGGCTTGGCCCAGAATACATTCGCTACAAAGCTCTGGGGATTGCGGTCGTAAAGGGGAAACCAGCTGGACTGCACCTGCACCATGATGCGATGGCCAGGCAGGAAGACGTGATTGGCGGCGGGCAGGGCAAAGCGGTAAGTCAGCGGCTTGCCGGCCTCGATCGCTTTGGGCGTCGAGAGGCTCTCGCGGTAGCGGCCACGGAAGATATCAGCGGCAATCATCAGTTGGTAACCTCCCAGGTTGGGATGATCGGCCACTTCGTCCGGATAGACATCGATCAGCTTCACCACCCAATCGGCATCGGTTCCGCTAGTCGAGGCCACCAGATTCGCGATCGGCTGCCCGGCGATATGAACCGGACTGGTCAGCACTCCGCTCGTATAGGTCAGCACATCGGTTCGTCCCGAGGCTTCGCGCTGGTCGTCCACCAGCCATTGCGCCCAGGTCAACGGCGGTTCGTAACCCATGGGCTGAATGGGGCGCGCGCGGAAGGGAACCGGTTTGGCCGGATCGGAGATGTATTCGTCAAATTCTGCGTTACGGGCTGCGTCAGACTGCCCCGGCGCGTCGAATCCAAGCTTCAGTCCGGCTTCAAGATAAAGCGGCTTTGTTGCCGGCGCCGCCGGCCACGCAGGAAGTCTCTGCCAGCGGTTGACGCCGGTCTCGAAGGCCGTCACCGGGGCGATCTCCTCCTTGAGCGTTTCATCCTTCAGGTAGCGATCCAGAAACGGGCGCAGCACATTCTGCCGGAACCAGGTTCCCGTGTCGCTGCCGAAGCGAATGGGCCCGAGTACAGCCGCGTCCGATATCTCCTGCCCGTGGTGCCAAGGCCCTATTGCCAGAAAGACCTTGTCGTTGTTTTTGTCCAGCGGCTTGATTGCCCTGTAAACGGCAAGGGCCCCGTAGATGTCTTCCTGATCCCAGAGGCTGTGCACCAGCAACACGGGAACCTTGAGCGGCTGGGCAGCCAGCACTTTGTCAACCGCCTGATCGCTCCAGAAAGCGTCATAACTCGGGTGTTCGAGAATCTTCTTCCAGAAGCCCATCTGTTCGAGGCCGTGCCGCCGGCCCAGTTCGCCCGCCGATCCTGCCTGCATGTAGAAGTCGTAGTCGTCGAAATTCGAGGTCCACCAGTGGGCATCCTTGTCGTTCGCGCGCGTGCCCTCTTGTTCGTAGATATAGGGCATATTCTGTTCGCGGAAGGCTCCATTGTGAAACCAGTCGTCACCCATCCAGCCATCGACCATCGGGTTCATAGGCACTGAGACCTTCAGCGCGGGGTGCGGGTTCACCAGCGCCATCAGCGGAAGAAAGCCATCGTAGGATATGCCCAGAATCCCCACTTTGCCGTTGGTCTCGGGGATGTTTTTCACCAGCCAGTCGATGCTGTCGTAAGTATCCGTAGCCTCGTCCACCGGCGTCGGATTCTGCGGCCCATGAATGGGCCGGTTCATCACGTAGTCGCCCTCTGAGTCATACTTGCCGCGAATGTCCTGGACGACGCGGATGTATCCACCCTCGACGATCACGTCGGTCGCGTTGTCATAGCCATAAAGCAATGAAGCCAGATGGGAACTGGGAGCATTTCCTGTCAACTCCTTCGCGCTATAGGGTGTGCGCGTCATCAGGATCGGCGCGTTCTTCGCGCCTTTCGGCACCAGAATTACGGTGTAGAGCTTCACCCCGTCTCGCATCGAAATCATTGCCTCGCGGCGTTCGTAATCGAAGCTCGAGGTAGCCGGAACGAGTTTGGCGGGCATTTCACTGGGGTACTCCGGATAGGCAGGGGGCATGGAAATCGTGGCCTGTCCGGCCGCGGAAAGAACCAGGAAGTTTACGGCAAGAGATGCCCAAACGGCCTTTAGGCAAAGATGGATCATTGGGGAAATCCTTTCGGCAGAGAGCGATTCGGCTCCTATGCAGAGTAAAGGCTGGGGCCGGCGTTGGGGAAGCTCGATGCAAATCGGCAGATCTTCCCGACCCCGCAATAGTGAGGTCCTCGAGCCGAGTAGGGATGTGCGTGGTGGCGACGTCTGATGTCGACCCGATCCGGATGCGAGAACAGAGTGGAAGGTTAGCTCCTCGCGGACCACATATACGAATGCGCCAGATTGGGAGAGGGGGTCGAAGAGAATCTTCATTGCGCAGCGGGCGGTGCCGGTGCAAGCGGCAAAACAAAAACGCGATCTGCTGGTTCTTTCAGGTTTGCCGACCAGGCACTACGGAGATCCTGGGCGCCGATTTCTCTGTAATAGATGAGTGCACTCTTTCTCAGGCAGGTCGTCAGAGATCTACTGTTCTCGGGCGAACGCCAATTTTCTCTGCTTGAGATCGATCGCTATTCTCGTCATACCGAGAGCCACGGGACTCATCAGCCCGTCAAAATCGTGGCCAACATCCCTGTGGTTAGGGACCACAAATGCCAAACCATCCCCGAACTCCACTCCGCCAAGCCTGAGACTGGTCTGCCGCATTCGTTCGCGATTGAGATCGCCGGTCCTCTTGGGCATCGGTTGAGCGACGTCGTCTTCCTGACTGGGCGCCGGATCCGGCGAATCCTTGAAGATGACCAGCGAAGAGGCGCCGGTATCCACAAGCAGGCGTACCGGAGTGCGATTGAACACGGCATCGACGAATGCCAGTCCATCTTTCACTTGCAACTGAATCGAATCCGTCATCGAATGAGCGGGACCAAAGCGGATTTCACGCGATGAGTAGTCGATCACAAAGTTGCTCTGCCCCAGTACGTCGAGACCGACGATTCCGTCGATCCGAAATGGGAATGCAACCTGAACGAAAGACATGTCCTCGATGACTACAGGAACGTTTTCCCTCCGGACTGGGCCCAATTCAAGGCTCGGCGCGGTTGCGATTCCGCCTTTTACGTTACCGCGCACAACCGCAACTGCGGCCGGCGTGACCTCGAGGTGAAGCCGCCGTGCGAGTTGCCAATCTAAGATGGTGGGATTCGACCCGGTGTCCAACAGAAAGTGGAGACCCTTCAACGGGCCAGCCGACCCTTGGACGACGATCAGATAGTCTCGATAGAGTTGGAATGCGACGCTGGTTTTCGCAGGTCGGACCGCTCCCCTATATCCCCACGATGCCGGTTGACCCACCACCAACAAGCCCGTCAAAACAACTATGCACAGGAAGTAGCGACCCCGCATGACCCACACCTCAATGAGAGCCATGTTGAGTTCCGCCGGTTGGGATCTCAATTCCCCAGAGGTAGTTTGCAGATCCAGAGTCGGTTAAGCGGCTGGAGAGAAATCGGAGAGGTCCGGAATAGGAAGCTCTCCCCGCAAAATAGTTGAAAGTACAGGGAGCTTGTGGCATCAAATGACCGGAGGGCGAATGCTGGACTTTCCCAAGAATGGAATCTCCGAGGCACCGAAAAGAAACGGAACGGTCAGGTTTGGAGAGTTCGAGGCCGATCTCCACTTCGGAGAGGTGCGTAAATCGGGAAGCCGCGTCAAGCTCCAGGAACAGCCCTTCAAGGTGCTGCATCTCCTGCTGGAGCGTCCGGGTGCTTTGGTCACCCGCGAGGAGTTGCGCTCCCGCATATGGCCGGACGAGAGCTTTGGAGATTTTGACCATGCGGTCAACGTCGCGGTCGGCAAGCTTCGGACCGCTCTCGGGGATTCGGCCGATAATCCTTCCTTCATTGAAACAGTTCCGCGCCGCGGTTATCGCTTCGTGGCCCCGCTGGAGCGTTCACTAGCAGACTCCCAACCGGCGATGTTTCCGGAAATCGGTGGACCTCCCACTGGAGGCAAGATTGGCCGCAGGCGGCTGCTTGTAACGACGCTTGCGATTCTCGCCGCAGGAATCGTTCTTGCAGTTGGCGTCTTGCTCGGGCGCCGGACCGTGAAGCCTTTTACGCCCGAGTTTCAGCGTCTGACGGTTCGGCACGGCACTGTGTATTCGGCCAGGTTTGCGCCCGATGGACACAACGTGATCTACACCGCTTCGTGGGACGGCGCGCCGGTGGAAATATTCTCAACCGACGTGAATTTCTTAGGTACGCGAAGCTTGGGAATGCTTGGGACGGCTTTATTTGCTGTGTCTTCCGCCGGCGAAATGGCGGTAGCGCAGTCGGTCGATCCTCAACATATGTTCACGCTTCAGGGGACTCTCGGCCAAGTTCCTATCACGGGAGGGTCGCCTCGACAAATTGCCGAGAATATCGACTGGGCCGATTGGGCTCCCGATGGAAAATCCCTCGCCGTCGTCCGCAACATGGCGGGCCGGGAGCGACTCGAATTTCCCATTGGCCACATTCTCTACGAGACCACCGGTTGGATCAGCCACCCCCGTGTCTCCCCCAAAGGCGATCAGATAGCCTTTCTTGACCACCCGACCGACATGGACGATCGTGGCGCCGTTTCGGTCGTAGATCTTGCGGGACATAAAAAGGATCTCTCCACAGGATGGGAGAGCGAAGAAGGGTTGGCCTGGTCTCCCCGCGGAACCGAGGTGTGGTTTTCAGCCACCGAGGCAGGATTGCAACGCCGCGTTTACGCCGTGAACCTGCAGGGCAAACTGCGCCTTACTTACAGAGCGCCTGGAGGCGTAACTCTCGAGGATATAGCCCCCGATGGACGGCTCCTGCTCACTCGTGACGAACCGCGCGCCGGAATCATCGGCCTGGCGCCCGGAGCCGCGCGCGAGCGAGACCTTTCGTGGATGGATTGGTCGCTTCCAGTCGATCTAACTCCCGACGGCAACCAGGTGATATTCGACGAGCAGGGTGAACAGGGAGGCCCGAACTACACAGTTGCTGTGAGAGACCAGCGCGGCACTCCGCCAGTTCCTTTGGGCGAAGGGATGGCGGGCGGAATTTCTCCCGACGGGAAATGGGTAGCCGCGACGATTAACTACGCTCAACTTGTGCTGTTGCCAACTGGCGCCGGCAACTCAAGACGAATCGACTCTGGCGGCATTCAACAGTACGGACATATTCTGTGGCTGCCCTACGGCAACCAACTGGTATTCGCCGGGAAGCAGGCCGGGCACGAGACACAGTGTTTCATACAAAACATCGATGGCGGGAAACCACGCGCCATAACACCGGAAGGAGTCAGCTCGTGCCATCCCTCTCCCGATGGGAAGTGGATTGCGGCCAGGGAGATCGCGAGCAAACAGGGTCGCTTATATCCACTGGATGGAGGCCAGCCGCGCGCGATTCCCGGTTTATTGCCTGGAGAAGACTTCGCATGGACCTCCGACCCAAAGTTCATGTACGTGAACCAATGGGAACAAGTCCCGGTTAAGATCTATCGACTGAACGTTGCAACTGGTCAAAGGCAGTTCTTCAAGGAAGTCAACCCCGCTGACGCCGCCGGACTTTGTGACGTTGGCCACATTATTCTGAGCGCGGACGGCCGGTCCTATGTCTACGGATTTACGCGTCTGCTTTCAGATCTCTATCTCGTCAAGGGATTGCAATAAGGCTCACCCCTGCTCGGCTCTGATTCCGGTTTTAAGAGATCACGCGGATCGATGACTTTGGTTGGCCTGGACTGGTTCGGTTGGGATCAAGAACTTCAGCACCGTTATACTTCATATTGCCGACTGTCAGGCCCACCTTCCAGGCCTCCATTCGTTTCGCCGGAAATGATTTCAGCAGGTCTATCGGCGTTGCTCACCCATATCAACCGTCGGCGGTGTGATCATCGCGTCCAATGGCAGGCTATGGCTTTAGTTGTTTTCTTCAGAGGGATCAATGTCGGAGGGCACAGAAGGTTTCGCCCGAGCATTCTGGCCAGAGAACTGAGGGCCTACGACGTCGTGAATGTGGGCGCTGCAGGCACACTCGTCGTTCGAAAACCTGGATCGCGCGCAAGTTTCCTCGCTGAACTGCGACGAAGACTTCAGTTCGAAGTGGAGATTGCGTTCTGTGACGGGAATGATCTTCTCCGATTGGAAATGGAGAATCCGTTTGGTTCTGAGCCATCGCTACCCAATACGGTACGATTCTTAAGCATCCTGGCGAAAACTGGTCACTGCAAGGTATCCCCTCCGATAGCGATTCCCGAAGGTGAAGAGTGGTATGTGCGAGTCATCGGCTCGAAAAGACGCCTTGTGTTTGGAGTATACCGGCGCCACATGAAGACGATCGGGTATCTTGGCCAGCTTGATGAGCTCTTCGGCGCGTCTGCCACAACACGCAGTTGGAACACAATCCTCTCAGTGTTGAGGATTTTGCGAGCGTGACCGGCAGCCGAAGATACGTTTCCCTTGGACGCCCTTTCAAACCGAAAGGAATACCCCGCCAGTGATGGACAGGACGATATTCGCGTAAGCGGATTGTGCCTGGATCGCCGCCAACCCCGCCGCAAACCACCTCCTGGGGAATTCGATTCGCCCCTTCGGTGACCGCCGGAAGAAGAGGAGGCGGAAGAACCTGGAGATCGAACAGAGGTTGGCGTGGAAAGCGGCTGCGAAAGAGGAGCACAATAGAGGGTTGGGAAGGACTGCCATCTGGCTGCAAGGCCGGTTGGCGGCAAAGGGAGACGAACGAATGAACGAGAGTCGCACGAAGGTTGTTGCCTTGAATGGAAGCGCCCGCAAGGGCGGAAACACGGCCATCTTACTTGGATACGTATTGAAGGAACTGGAGCAGGAAGGGATCGAGACTGAATTGATCGAGCTGAGCGGGGCCACGATCCACGGCTGCCGTGCCTGCAGCGAGTGTTCGAAGAACAAGGACCGGCGGTGCGCGCAGAAAAACGATATGGGCAATGCCCTGATCGAGAAGATGAGGGAGGCGGATGGCATTCTGCTCGGTTCGCCAACCTATTTCTCCAATGTCTCGCCGGAGATTTTGGCGTTGATGGATCGCGCCTGCTACGTTTCAAGGGCAAACGGAAACTTTCTTCGCCGCAAAGTAGGCGCAGCCGTGGTAGCTGTGCGGCGGGCCGGAGCCATCCCGGCCTTTGACGCGTTGAACCACTTCTTTTTCTTCAGCGAGATGATCGTGCCGGGATCGTCCTATTGGAATGTGGGCATCGGCCGCGAGATCGGCGATGTGGAGCGGGACGAAGAAGGAATCCGGACGATGAAGACGCTGGGGCAAAATATGGCTTGGTTGTTGAAGAAGGTAAAGGACTGATGGTTCGTTGGTATCCCACCCTCGCCGCAAGAACAAAAACGCGGCGAGGATGGGGCACCCGGCGCCCGAGGGCAAAACCGGCTTGGTAGAGGTATGATTCCGTACGAAGTCCGCGAGAGACTTCCCTCAGCGGCTAAAGCCCGCGTTTGTATTCGAGCTTTGGCGGCACGGCTAAAGCCGTGCCCTTTAAAAACTGGGTTGATGCAATCGGTACGAAGGCTTTCACGCTACTTCGCCTCGAGGGTCTGCATGGTCAAATAGCGTTCGTAGCCTAGCTCCGCGATCTGGTGCACCTGGGCTTCGAGCCAGTCGACGTGCTCTTCCTCGTCCTTGAGCAGTTTGACAAACAAATCTCGCGAGCCGTTGTCCTTCTCGTCCGAGGCGATCTTGACGGCCTCGTTGTACAACGCGACGGCATCGATCTCCAGCTTTAGATCGGAGTCGATCATGGCCTTGACGGTCTTGCCGATCGTGAGGGCCAGAGGCTCCATGCTCGGCGAGGCGTCAAGAAAGAGGATGCGCTCCATCAGCGTCTCGGCGTGCTTCATCTCGTCGATGGATTGCTTCTTGATGTAGCGGGCGAGCTTGGAGTAGCCCCAGTTCTCGCACATCTCGGCGTGAACGAAGTACTGGTTGATGGCGGTGAGTTCCTCGCGGAGCGCACGATTCAATTGCTCGATGACTTTCGGATTACCCTTCATGGCGCGATTCTACAAAACAACCGGACGGATGGGAATAGAAAAATGCGCGAGGCGAGGCCGGCTTATGCGGCGGCCAGTTTCTCCAATTGCGAAAGATGGTTCAGATCGTGGCCGGCCATGGTTTCGACGAGGGTCAGGAAGGTCATGGTTCCCCGCTCTGGGTGGGTGACCGGCCGGGTTGCGGCGGCCGGCAGAGCTGCTGCAATCAAGCGGAGATTCCACGCCCGAAGTGCTGAAAAAGCTGCCAAAGCATCGGCGGCGGGGATAGCGGGATAGGTTGCAGCCCATCCATCCTGATCGAAGGGCTGGATCGTCGGTGCATTTTCGGCAAGGGTCTGGCGCAGGCGGAATCCGAAGACGAGTTCGCAGTCGGCAAGGTGGCAGACGATCTCGGCAGGGCTCCATTTGCCGGGAGCGGGCGAGGCGGCGACCTTCTCCGGGCCGACGACCTTGAGATGCGTTGATATTTCCTTCGCTGTTGTGGCCAGGATGGTCTCCAGCGGCCGGCCGTCGAGAAAGCGCGCATAGGGGTTGAGTTCGCTCATTGGGTCGGGCTCCTTTGTCCGTTGGATTCGCTCGATAGTTGGCTCGTTGCAAGCATGGCAACCTCGCTCCCTATTCCCTGTTCCCTGCTTCTTACACGTACTCCCGCACCATGCGCTGCCAGGTGGGCCAATCGTGGGAGTTCTGCGCATCCCAGACGTGGAGCTGGTGGGGAATGCCCTTCTCGTTCATGATCGTGTCGAGAATCTGGTTCTGGCGGAGGCACTGGTCGTCCCGGCCGGTGGCCAGCACGTAGCTGTTTTGCCTGAAGCGGTCGAGGAACCAGGGATCGCTGAGGTTGGGCAGGTAGTGAGTGGGCAGGTTGTAGTAGCAGTCCTGGTCGTAGTAGCCGTGGAGGAAGCTCGTGAGGTCGAAGGCGCCGGAGAGGGAGACGAAGCCGGTGAAGTGTTCGGGGTGGCGGAGGGCGATATTGACGGCGTGATAGCCGCCGAAGCTGCAACCGAGAGCGATGAGGCGCGGGTCGGGGTTGCGCCGGCGGATCAGCGGAACCAGTTCGTGGATGAGAGAGTCCTCGTAGCGGATCTGGCGGGAGATGCGCCATCGCGGGGCTGCGGTGCGGTTGTACCAGCTCTCGGCGTCGATCGAATCCACGCAGAAGAGTTGCACCTGGCCCGATTCAATCTTGCCATCAAGGGCGGCGACCATGCCGCGGTCTTCGAAGTCGAAGAAGCGGCCGCAGGAGGTGGGAAAGACCATGACAGGCAGCCCGGCGTGGCCGAAGATGAGCATCTCCATCTCCCGGCCCAGGCGGCTGGAATAACCTGTGTGATACTCACGAATCATGGTGATTGCGCCTCCGCGGCCTTGTATGTGCGAGCCTTGATTTATGTTAATGCCACGGGCTGCCGCAGCGGCAAGGAGTAGAATCATCGCCATGAAGCGGCCTGTTCTATTCGCGTTCCTTGTGGCAATACCTATAGAGGCAGTGAACTGCTTCCTTCTTGCTCCTCCAATCGACGTGGGACTCCCAGACTATGCAAGTCGGTTTGAGAAGCTTGTCGCACTTCAGTGGGTGATTCTTCATTGGCCAGGGCTGCAAGCACCCGACTGGTTGGGTTCGCAACTCGGCATTTTCGTATTGTTTGCCAGCGGCTACCTCGACACCGTCCTGTTGTTGATCGCGTTTATCTTCGCTTTTCGATGGGTTCGCTGTTTGGTCGGTAGACTCTTAGAAGGATCTGCCGATCAGTCGGCAAGTTAAACGGCCGATTTGCCTCAGAACCCCACTTTCGGCGATACTTAGGTGTTGTGTCTTGCGCGGCTGGGCGTTCAACTCCAGCCCTCCCTGCGGTCAGGCGTATACCAGCCGGCCGGAAAGACCCCCAAGAATCGCAACAGAGCACAGGAAGCTGAAAGGAACCGTATAACCGTGGTAATGATTCGTTTGGCGCGATTTGGCGCCCGCAAGCAGCCCTACTACCGCATCGTGGTCATCGAAAAGGACCGCGCCCGCAACGGCCGTTCGATCGAGGTCGTCGGCACCTACAACCCCCGCACCAGCCCGGCCACGGTCGACCTGAAGCACGAACGCGTCGCCTATTGGCGCGGCGTTGGGGCACAGTTGTCGCCAATCGTGGAGAAACTCGTCACCAAGAATCCGGCGCCTGTTGCCGAAACAGCCGCGGCCTGAACATCCCACTTCTTCCCTGACGGCGCGCCCAACCGGGATCCGGCGCGTAACCTTTTGCTGACGGCGGCAGGTGTCGCCTGATACTATGCGCGCAACGATCCAAGCGCATCATTTCTGGCCGCCAGTTCCTGGTGCCTGTGCTTGGATGCATCCGGTGAGGGGTACGAGCATGACCCAAGACGGTATGGTTGAAGTGGAAGAGCTGGTTCGCGAAATTGCGCGGGCTCTGGTGGATGAACCGGAGGCCGTTGAAGTGGAGAGCGTGGGCCGCGACGAAAACACGATCCTCAAGCTCCGCGTAGCGCCGGCGGACGTGGGCAAAGTGATCGGCAAGCAGGGGCGCACCGCGCGCTCGATGCGCACCATCCTTGGCGCAGTCAGCATGAAGATGCATCATCGCTACACGCTCGACATCCTGGAAGAAGACGAATCGTAGATGGCCGCCGATGCATCCGGCCCCTCTAGGGGGGCGGCGGTGACCGCGCCCGAAGACTGGACCTGGCTGGCGCGCATCCGCCGCCCGCAAGGACGCAAAGGCGAAGTCTTCGCCGATCTTCTCACCGATTTCCCTGAAAAATTCGCCGAACGGCGGCGGCTGTGGCTGCTGCCCGATCCCGCGCATAAGAAATCGGATGAGCTCGATGCAAACGACGCTTTGAAAGGGCACGACTTCAGTCGTGCCGCGAACGCCGCAAAATCGGCCAGGGCTTTAGCCCCTGAGGGGGGGGTCCCAACCGGCACAGCTCCGCGCGAGGTGGAACTGATCGCCCACTGGCAGCACAAAGGCGGAATCGTGCTGCACTTTGCCGGGGTCGACTCGATCTCGGCGGCTGAAACCCTCAAAGAAATGATCGTTGCCATTCCGAGTTCGGAGCGTGCCGTTTTGGCCGAGGACGAGGTCTACGTAGGCGACCTGATCGGCTGCACGCTGGTGGACGTGGCCGGAGTCGCTCCAGTCATCGTCGGCGAGATCGAAGAGGTAGACCGGACGGCCGGCCCGGTAGCCCTGCTTGTCGTGCGAGGCGCGGCGGGCGAGGTCTTGATTCCCTTTGCCAAAAGCTACGTGCGGAAGATCGACATCGAAGCCAAGCAGGTAGAGATGGCACTGCCCGAGGGGCTTGTCGATCTGAATACGCCGGGAAAAGCCTCCCGCGAATAACGGTCCCGCAGGTCATTTTCGATCACGCAATATTTCAGCCTATTCCGTAATCGTTAACCCCCATTTGTCAGGCTGCGGAGCCGTGCCGCGAATCTGCTCGATAAAGAGCGGCACTTCTCTCTCGATCAGGTCGGGGCGGTCAATATGAACATAGTGCGAGCTGCCTTTGGCGATGATTCTGCGGCTGCGCGTGGAGAGTTTTTTCAGGTCTTCCTGCATTTGATTCCAGACGTTTGCCCCATTTTCCGCACCGGCGGGCCTCGTGGATGGATCCTCCGAGAAGATGAGAATCGGCAGCGCGCCATAGGGGCCGGTATGCGCGGTCTCGTGGCCAGATCGATTGATGCCGTCCCAATAGTCGAACATCTGGCTGATATGTGTTCGACAGATATCTTCTCCCTGCAGTTTTGCAGCCTGGGCATCAAAGCCTTTGATGGATTGCGAACACATCCCAATGAGGCGCGGAATTCCCATACTCATTGCCGATTTGGCCAGCGGCTCCAACGCCCATCGTGGTGGCACCTTACTCTCCAGGGCTTTGTTTACGGGGTTCTCGTCCTGCAGAGGCGTGGAAGCATCTTCAAAGACGATCCCAACAATCCCCTCTGGATAGCGGGTGGCGTAATCACGGATATACATTCCGGCAAGGGAATGTCCCATCAGCACAATTGGGCCGGTGACTTGGGCTTGCAGCAGCAGTTCGTGCAACTCGGCGGCGATATGGTCGGCGTCGCGCGGAGTTGGCACCGGGTCGCTCCAGCCGAAACCGGCGCGATCATACGAGCAGGTGCGGGTGGTGCTGGAGAGCACCGGCTGAACCCCTCCCCAGGTCAGTGCGTCGTTTCCAAAAGCCGCTTCCAGTACGATGGTGGGCGAGCCGCTTCCAGTGCAAACGATGTGCATCCTGTGGCCATCGACGGAGTAGATAACGCCGGGGGGCGAGTTCGTCGCCCAAAAGTGGTGGAGAACTATCGTGTTGTAGGCGCTGCTGCCAGCCAAGCCTGCCGCCAGTAGAACCACGACTGACAGAGCAATGCGCTCGACAATCTTCCGCCATGTCCGATAACTTTTCGTGGAGTGCGAACGAAGGCGGCGAAGACTCAGCCAAATGACCAGAACGCCAACCACGAAAATGAGCGTTGGCAAAACGACAAAATCGAAATCCATCATTCCATGAGCTTTCCGAGGCAGAAGATTTTATGCTCTGCATAATAGCACTCATGGTCTCTTCTGTTTTTTCGACCGATCAACCATCTTCCCCGCGAAACCCCTCCAAAATTTCTTGATCCTCTTTGCTCAGTGTTGTGCGATCCAGCAGATCTGGCCGGTTGGCAAGGGTTTTGCGCAACTGCTGCTCGTGGCGCCAACGGCGAATCTCGGCGTGGTCGCCGTTGAGCAGGGTCTCGGGGACATGCAGGCCACCAAACTCAGCCGGCCTTGTGTAATGCGGATAGTCGAGCAGGCCGCCTGCGCCGTGCTGCGAGCGCGGGACGCCATCTTCGGCGGTTGTAATCTCGGCGTCGGCAACTCCAAAGCTCTCAAATTCTCCAGAGGCCTCGTTGCCCAGCACGCCGGGAATCAGCCGCATCGTCGCGTCCACAACGATGGCGGCGGCCAGCTCGCCTCCGCTAATTACATAGTCTCCGATCGAGAGTTCCATGTCGCAGTAGAGCTCGTTGATGCGCTCGTCGACTCCTTCGTAGCGTCCGCAGATCAGGACGATGCGGTCGAGTGTGGCGAGTTCTCGCGCCATCGCCTGGTTGAAGGGCCGGCCTTGGGCGGACAAGAGGATCACGCGCGCCTGCGGGTTGGGCTTGGATTCGCCCGATTGAATTCCTTCCGGGGCTAAAGCCCTTGTAGATTCTGCTGGCTCTATGCGGGGGTTGAAACCCCCGCCTCCCTCCGAATCCTCTTTTACTTCGTCGTACGGTGCTGCCAACCGCTCCGCCTTGGGCTGAATACCCAGCGACGCCAGCGCCTCGGCCAGCGGCTCGGGCTTGAGCACCATGCCTTCGCCGCCGCCAAAGGGACGATCATCGACGGTGCGGTGCCGGTCATGGGTGAATGCGCGCAGATCGTGCACACCGATCGACACCAGTTCCTCGGCCAGCGCGCGGCGCAGGATTCCGTTGTCGAAGATGCCGGCAAAGAAGCCGGGAAAGATGGTGACGATCTCGAAGCGCATACCTCCTAAATCATATCGCTCATTTTTCCGCGCCTGAAGTGCCCCCAATGTGCTTTACTGTTGGGCAACAGCTATGGCGGACTTTGAATCGTTGATTAGCCGCTGGCAGACGGCCGGCATCCTGGATGCGGAGATTGCCAAACGCATCCGCGGCTGGGAGTCGGGACAGAAGCACCACCACGGCCTGCACTGGCAGGGAGTGGTTGCCCTGATTCTCGGCGGAATCCTGCTGGCAGGCGGGGTGGCGCTCTTTGTCTCGTCGCATTGGGACCAGATCGGCCCCGGCGCACGCTTTGCGGCGGTGCTGGGAATGGTAAGCCTTTTCCACTTTAGCGGGGCTCTGACGCGTAAGAACCATCACGGACTGGCCACGGCCCTGCACGCCGTGGGAACGATCTCGACCGGTGCGGCCATCGCATTGGTGGGCCAGATCTTTAATATCCAGGAGCATTGGCCGGCGGCGGTGCTGATGTGGGCCATCGCAGCGCTCTTTGGCTGGATGCTGCTGCACGACGAGGCGCAACAGACGCTTTCGCTGCTGCTTGTGCCGGCGTGGTTCGTCTCGGAGTTCTTCTACGCCGCCGAGGGCCATCTCGGCGCTACCGTCTACTTCGGCCGGTTTCTAATCGTTTGGGCGACTCTCTACCTCACCTTCTTTCTCGGTTCGCAACGCAAGATTGTCCATGGGATTCTCTTTGCCGCCGGAACGATCGCCCTGTTCGCGGGAATCGTGATCCTGCTGCTGAACGGGTGGAGTTCATGGGGCAACCAGACCTACCTTCCACTCGGGCTCCGAACGTGGGGATGGATCGACATTGCCGCCTTGCCGTTGCTGTTTGCCCTCTTCAAGATCCGCAAGAGCGCCATTCCGGTGATGATCGCGCTTGCCTTCGCGACTGCGCTCCCATGGTGCCAACGGGTCTGGACGCAGAGTTACTACTACGGCAATCAGGACCACGGCTCCTCTGTCCGCAGCGAGCCTAACCTTGCCGCGCACGCCGTGGTCGCGGCTTTTGCGGTCTTCATGATCTGGTGGGGCATTCGGCTCGCGAGCAAATCACTGGTCAATCTGGGTGTTGTTGGATTTGCAATTGCGACCGGCTGGTTCTACTTCAGCAACATCATGGACAAGCTGGGCCGCTCACTGGGGCTGATCGGGCTGGGCATTCTCTTTCTGGCCGGCGGATGGGCTCTCGAAAGAGCGCGCCGGAAACTTGTCAATCGCATGGGGAAGGCGGAGCCAGCCGCCGGGGAGGCGAGTTGAAGATCTCAAAAGCCTCTGTCGCACTGCTTGTGATCCAGTTGGCGCTGGTTTCGTCGATTGCTGCCAAGTATTTCTACCAGCGAGCGCACTGCCCGCGGGTGTGGACACGCGTGGCGGCCTACGATCCGGAGATGGTGATACGCGGGCGGTACTTGAATCTGCAATTGACTGTGGACGGCTGCCAGAGCACGCTGCCCACCGCCTTTGACGCCGCCTTCCCTCGCAACAGTGACGGAACGACAAATCCGAATGGCTTCAGAGTCAAATCGGAGGTTCCGGTTCACTTCCGGGCCAAGCTTAAAGTGGAAACCAGCAGGCTGGTTGCGATTCGGATTCCGGAGGCTGACCAGACATCAAAGGGCGTGAATGTGACGGCAATGCCGGGAGCCGCCTGCGATGCGATGCGAATCGACGAGCCGGTGGACTTCTACATTCCCGAACATGCGATTGATCCGACTCCGCAAAAAGCGGGCAAGGAGCTGTGGATTGAGGTTACAATTCCGCACAAAGGCCCGCCAAGGCCGATTCAACTGGCGGTGAAGCAGGATGGCGCGTGGACGCCGTTGGCGTTTCAATAGAAACGCATCCAATGAATTTAGATTTATCCCTAAATCGAGAAGAAATGTAGCGCCGGTCTCCAGACCGGCTGGGCAGGCGGCGTCCACGCCGCCAGTGGGTCAGCAGACCCACTGAACAACTGACGTGGAGGTCGGCTCTACAGAAGAACCGACTCTAGCGCGCCTTGAAGGGCCTCGCCGCAGCGGGCTGATCCGAGCCTACCTGGCCGGCTTTGACGTCGGCGACATAAAAGTTCTCGCCGTGCGTGGGACTGCCGGAAAGGCGGCGCAGCATCGCCAATTGGCCCACATGGGTGAGCGCGTCGGCGATCGGCCCCTGAAAGAGCCTCTCGGCCGGGGCCTGAAGCGGCTGATCCGAGGCGAGAAAGGCGTCGAGGGTTTGCAGCGACTCGAAGAATCGCTGCTGCTCCTCGTCCCAGGCCCGCGGCTGGGTGGCGTGCCACCGCTCCTGGCCCATCGCTGCGCTCAGCGCCCATTCGAAGAGATCGCCCATGTGGGCGAGAATCTGCACCGGCATGCGGCCGACTCCAGCGAATCCGGCGAAGTGATCGGGAGCGTCTTCAAGAGCCCGAGCGGCCCTATAGGCAACGGTAGCCAGCGTGTGGCGCAGCAATTCGCGTTTCTCATCCATACGTCGAACTATAACGCATCGACGCGCGGGATTTCGACGTGATCTTGTTTCAAAAAAACGGATTTGAAGAGCTCAGGCGCTTCAGGCCAGCTTAGACTTCTGCTAGTGTTTCAGTTTGAACAGTTATTCGGTCGGATGCTGAGCGGACTGCGGGAAAAGGCCTGATCGTAGGCGTCGTCGACGCCGGACACAGCTCAGGGGCTGAAGCCCTGGACGATTATGTGCCACTTGCGGCGTGACTGAAGTCGTGCCCTGCCAGGATGAGAGGCCCCATTCGAGTCTTTCGCAGCCCGCGAAGCCGGCAACAGCGTCGCCTTCTTTGTTGGGATGCGCAAAGGTCTCAGCGGCGGTGATAAAACGGCAGCACGATCAGCAGAGCAAGGCCGATGGCCGCGGCCAGCGCCAACGCCAACAAACCATAGAGCAGGTTCAGATTCGGCCCTTGGCTTTGGCCGTCCTCTTCTTGGCCGGGGATCTTCGGTTGCCGATCAATCTCACTCATACTTCAACGACTCCACGGGGTCCATCTGCGCGGCGCGGGTCGCCGGAATCGTCCCAAAGACCACGCCCACCAGCATCGCCGCGGACAGCGCAATGGCAATCGACCAGGGGGAGACCGGCAGTTGATAGTCGGTAAAGAAGCGGACAGCCAGTGGAAGTGCCAAACCCACGGCTGTGCCCGCCAGACCGCCAATCAGCGAGATGATGATCGCCTCGGCCAGAAACTGATACTTGATCTCGCGATAGGTCGCTCCCATCGCCTTGCGAATGCCGATTTCGCGGGTGCGAGCGCGCACCGTCGCAAGCATGATGTTCATAATTCCCACGCCGCCCACTGCCATCGTAACCGCGGACACTGCCACCAGCAGCAGCGTGAGATAGGTCATGATCTTGTCGGCCATCACCAGCAGTTCCTTAAGCGTTTGCGCCTGGTAGACCGAGTCCGGCCGATGACGTGCATGGACGATGCGCACGATCTCCTTGGCTGCATTGGGAACCTCGTCCATCGTGCGCATCGAAAAATAAATCTGGTTCACATTTTCCGTTCCCGTGAAGTAACGGGCCACGGAGAAGGGAATCAGAATCGTCTGCTCGGCGATCTCTGAAACGCCAAAGTCGTCCACGCTCTCTTTGAAGACGCCGATGATGGTGAAGGGGATGCCGCTGATCTCGAAGTTCTGGCCTACCGCCGCATCGGCGCTTCCATAGCGATCATGCGCAAAAATCTCCGAGACCACGGCGCACTTGATGTGCGCCGCATCGTCGTTCACATCCAGGAAGCGGCCTTCGGGCACTACCAAGTTGCGGATTTGTTGATATTGCGGACTCACGCCCAGCACCAGCGTGTCCTTGACGATGCCGCCGCCAAAGCTGATGCGGCTGTGCATGGAAAGGATGGGCGAAGAGTAAAGAACTCCGGGCAACTGCGACAGCACGGCCTTTTCGTCGTCGCGGGTGAGGGAGTCGCTGTAGAGCACGCGCTCCGCCGCAGTCGAGCCGCCTCCGGCGTATTCCAGTTCGATCGAATTGGTTTCGACCTTTTGGATCTCCTCCATGATGAAACGGCGGCCGGTGAGGCCTATGGTCACCACCAGAATGACAGACGCGGTACCGATCACCATGCCCAGCGCGGTCAGCGCAAAACGCACCTTGTTCGAGCTGAAGCTGTCCACCGCCAGCTTCAGAACCTCGCTCAGCACCATGGTGCGGCGGGCGCTCAGCAGAGTCTCTTGGAAGTCGTGAGGGCGTGCCTGTTCGGTCGGATTCATCGGTCCCTCTACCAGCTTACAGCGGACCGTGGGCAGTGAACAGTGGCCAGCCGTCAGCGGTCAGAGAGTGATCGACGATCCAGCGTTGCCAGCCTTTGGAGGCAGCGGCTCATTGTGCACGGTTCCCTGTCCACTGTCCCCTGTTCACTGGCTGTCGTACTTCTCCAGCCACTTCAGCTCTTCGCGCAGCTTGATGTAGCCGTGCCAGGGATTCTTGTCCAGGCTGTGTCCCTCGCCCGGAAAGAGAAGGAAGCTGTGGGGAATGCCTAGCGCCTCAAGAGCCCGCTCCATCGCAACACCTTCAAGGTAGCTCACCCGCACGTCGGCTGCGCCCTGCACCAGATGGGTGGGCGTTTTCACCTTGTCGAAGCGGAAGAGCGCGGCCTCGTCCCGATAGAGGTCGGGGTCCTCCCACGGCTGGCCGCCCAGGTACCATGCATCGTCACGCGTTAGATCGTCGTTGCCCCAGTTGGCGGCGTGTTCGACGGCCCCGGCACCGGTAACGGCGGACTTGAATCGGGTGGTCTGCGTGATCAGCCAATTGGTCAAATAGCCGCCATAGCTGTAGCCACCGACGGCCAGGTGATTCGGATCGGCAAGGCCGTCCTTCACAAGCGCGTCGATTCCGGACAGAATGTCCTGACCAGGCTTCGAGACCAGGTGGGGCGCAATCTCCAGCATGAAATCGTCTCCGTAGCCTATCGAGCCGCGATAATTGGGCCGGAAGACCAGCCAGCCTTTCGCCGCGGCAAGCGTAGCCCAGTCGTACCAGTCGGCGCCGAAGCGGTCCCCATCGGCATCCGCCGCCCCCCCGTGAATCAGCGTCAACATGCGCAGGTGCTTGGCGTCCTTCTTGCCCGGCGGGAAGATCAGCACACCTTCAATGGTGCGGCCATCGTCGGCCTTCCACGTATAGCTTTGCCACTCCGGCTGTGCCCGCTCGGCAAAGATTGGGTTGAAGTTCGTCATCGAAGTCAGCCGGTCGGGATGCAACGGATCGGCGGCCAGGTAAACCTGCGTGGGCTCGTCGATCGCCGAGTGGCGGAGAAGAATCGCGCTCCCCGCGCGTGCGGCATCCAACCCGGTATAGCTTCCGTCCAGTCCCGGCAGGCTGGTGACGATGTCGCCCTGCACCTGGTAAACCTGCTCCTCGGTGCCTTTCAACCCCAACGCCAGCAGCCGCCCGTCGGCCAAGAGCGTGTACTCCTCCCATGAGCAGTCAAAGCCAGCGCCTAGCCGCTCAATCTTGCCGGTCGCCTTTTCCATCCGGTAGAGCCGCCCCTGCGCGTCGCTGTACTTGTCCTCGATCGAGCCCGCCGCCGCCTTCACCGCAAAGTACAGCCATTGCGAGTCGGGCGACCAGCGCAGATCCGACTCGATGCCCTCGTTGTTGGTCGCCTGCTTGGCCTCGCCGCCCGCAGCTGCCGCCAGAAAAATCTCGAAGTCGGCGATATTCTCAATCCGGTGATGAGCCGGCTCGGTTGTGAAAGCGATCGTCTTGCCGTTGGGCGATGGTGCGATCTCGGCGATGGCAAGGCTGCTCCTGACGATCGTCTCCGCACCAGCCGGAAGGCTCGTGGCCTCCTCCTTCTCCTTCGACCTTGCATCCGCCGCCTTGCTGTCAGTCGTTGTCTTGGCCGGCGGCGGCTCAACCGCAGCGGAGCGGGCCAGCGCCGGAGCCACCGCCTGCCTCACCAGCAGGTCGCCGCGATGCTGCTCCCGCCAACGGATCACGTCCTTCCACTCGTTCTTGCGCGCCTCCCGCTGCTCGTGGCTCAGCGGCGCGGTCACCGCATAATAGATCGCCTCGCCATCCTGCGACCAGGCAAAGGCGTGCGCGTCCAGTTTCTCGCGATAGAGCGGCAGCGCCTCGCCGCCCGCCACCGGAATTACCCAGACACGCTCGGCCTTGGCATCGTCGTTCTCCGGCTCGCCACCTTCATCGGCGGCCTCGCCGGGCAGCGCGCGGTCCGTTACAAAGGCGATCCACTTGCCGTCCGGGCTCCACGCGGCCTTTTCTTCGCTTCCGGAGTGGGCGAGCGGCCGCAGCCCGCCCTGCGCCGTCCACAGCCACAGATCGTGGCGATAGATGCTGTTTTTCCAGTCTGGGCTCTCGGTCCCGATCACGGCAGCAGAGCCGTCCGGCGCGATGCGTGCCTCGCTAATCGAGGTTGAGTTCAAATACTCGTCCAGCGTGATGAGAGGCTTTGTGGACTGTGCCGAAGCAACTGCGGGCAGAAGGCCCACAGAGAAGTAGAGGGCTATCGAAACGAGTCGCGTACACATAGAAAGACTATAATCGCGCCTCTTCGGCCCGGAGATTCTAATTTCGCACTGCCCAAAAGAACAACCCCGGCCGGAGCCGGGGCTGATTGACAACGAAAAAACGACGAGGCCTAAGCCTCCTTGGCCACGACGCGGCCCACTTCCTTGAGGCGGGCGGCCTTGCCGCGCAGCCCGCGCAGGTAGAAGAGCTTGGCCCGGCGCACTTTGTAGCTGCGAACCTTCTCGATCTTCTCGATCACCTTGGAGTTGAACGGGAAGATGCGCTCTACGCCCTGGCCAAAGCTCATCTTGCGCACGGTAAAGGTGCCCTGGGGTCCTTTGTTGATGGCGATTACCAGACCCTCAAAGGCCTGTAGACGTTCCTTGTCGCCTTCCTTGATCTTCACCTGCACGCGAACCTGGTCGCCAGGAACGATTTCGGGGAGGTCGGTGCGCTTGAGCTTGTCGGCCAGGCGCTGCATAACGGGATGAATTGACATTGTGTTTTCCTGCTGATGGACTCAGAACTTTAAGTTTATCAGAGAAGTCGCCGCTTCGCCTAATCGGAACAGCGACTCGAAACGAGCCTTGGGTCGTAGTGCATCGTGGTGCAGTTGGCAACAGTCGAACCCTCCCGCAATGAGGGCAAAAGCCTCGATACTCCGGAATTGCTGGCGGAGGGCTGCTCCAGCGCAACGGTTATCGCAAGATCACAGCGGGTGCGGTGCGACCCTTCGAGCGACTTAAGACTCGCACAGGAACCGATGGTGGACCGGGAAGATCGGGCAACCGCACCGTATCCTTGCCCAAGGATGAGTGCCACGAGCCGTTGCTGCTTGCTTTATGATGGGGCTGTGGCCAATTTCCCGCGGGCGTGGCGAAATGGCAGACGCAGCGGACTTAAGCAAACATGAGTGCCCATCGGGAAACCGACGGCGTAGAACTGCTCAAAGTCGGGGAAACCTGAAATGGCAATCCCGAGCCAAGCCCGGAAGCACTTCCGGGAAGGTGTAGAGACTAGACGGGCAGCACCTAAACCTCGTGTGGGGAATGGTGAAGGGTTAGTCCAGACCACGAACCCGCCGAGCGGGGCGGCGAAAGCCGAAGTGGTATGAAAATCCGCAGGCCGCAAGGCCATGAGGGTTCAATTCCCTCCGCCCGCACCACACCCAGCTTCTGAGTGGGCCCGGATGGAACCATCCTGGCATGTTCTTCACAGTGCAGGGCCGGGGCCGCCTCGACTCTCGCTCAGGACGGCGCCTTAAGGCCCTCCTGTGGGCGAGGACCTCCTGGCGACGGCGTTCATTCTGCGCCTCTGGAGATATCCTGCGTACATCCTCCCGTTCCGAGCTTCATTCCATGCGGATCTTTAGAAGGGCATCAATATTCATTCGCCGAATCTATAAAAGTTGGTCGTAGAGCGTGGTGTTGCGGTAGCCCATCAGCATCGCCAGGGTCCAGATCCCCAAGGCCGTTCCGAAGGGGATGCTCAGAAGGAAGATGAAGCCCGCGACAATGGCAACGATTCGTCCCCACTGCGCGTGCTCCAGCAATCCCCAAGCGGCAATGAGCGCCAAGCCGGTCTTTACTAACAGGATTGCCCAGCTAAATCCAAGCACTCCAACGAAAAACTCCGGGGGAATCGGACCGTGAGCCCATGGTCCATGGGACCAGGGTCCGAAGTCGCCGAGGAGAAACCTCTTAGCGAAAGTCAGTTTGGCGATGCCGTGCAGCAGATAAAACCCTGCATAGATGAACCAAACGACGCTGAGCGCCTTCACCTTGCCGGCATAGGTCTGCACCTGGAACTCCAGGCCGGGAACCGGAGGCACCGCAGGGACCGCTGGACGGCCGCATTGAGTGCAAGCTCTCTGCCCTGGCATCATTGCCTGACCGCATCCGCTGCAAAACATAGCTCCTCCTCGACTGATCGATTTGAGTCTACTACGCAAGCGGGGCGCGGCGCGTTCCATTGCGGGGGAGCCGCTAGCTTTTAACCCTTAGCCTGTTGTTGTTGGCCGCGCCAGGTTTGACCTGATCTTCCATCTCGTGCGCAGAAAGGCTCTCACGTTCTCACCGAATGCGGCGATAAACAGGATGGGAGATGGTTTCGATGGCGAGGCACGACGCTACAAGGGAGATTGCAGCCGATTTGCCGCACAAGCAGTCGGGAGAGTTGCGCTATGTGGCGCGCCAGCCGATTCTGGATCTGCGCGGCAAGGTGCACGGTTATGAGCTGCTCTTCTGGAATGGGCGCGAGCCGATCATTCGCGCCGAGAGCGATATCGCCACGCGCACGATGCTTGACAATACGGTTGTCTTCGGGTTGGAGGAGCTGGCGCACGGCCAGCCGGCCTTTGTGAACTGCACTGCCGATTCGCTGACCGAGGAGTGGGTAAAGGTGCTGCCGCCAAAGATGACCGTCCTGGAGCTTCCTGCCGGTACAGAGCCAACAACGGGCCTGCTGGCGGCCTGCCGTAAACTGAAGGCCGCGGGCTTCCGGCTGGCGCTTGCTGACTTCACCGGAAAACGGCACTCGCGGCCTTTGGCCGAGCTGGCCGACTACGTCAAGGTGGACATCATAGGGATCGACAGCTTGGAACGGAGGAATCTGCCCACCAGGCTGGACGGCTCTTGGGCGCGCCTACTGGCGCAGAATGTGGAGACTCAGGAGCAGTACGGGCTGGCATGCAGAGCGGGCTTTGACCTCTTTCAGGGCTACTACTTCTGCCGCCCCGAGCCGCTGGAGAGCCACAGGATTCCCGGCAACCGACTTGTGCATCTTGAGATTATCGAGCTGCTGCAAAACGAAGCCGTCGATATGCACCGGCTGAGCCAGCTGGTGATGTGCGACGCTTCGCTCACCTACCGGCTGCTGCGGCTGGTGAACTCCCCGATCTGCGCCATGCGGCAGGAGATCGTCTCAGTCGAGTCGGCGCTGATGTTGGTAGGGGAGGCAGTCTTTCGGCGCATCGCCATGCTGGCCATCGCCAGCGACTTCAACGCCAACCAGCCAGCGGAGATTCTACGCATGGCCTTTGAGCGGGCCCGCTTTTGCGAGCTGGCGGCCGGTCTTTGCGGATTGGCCGCAGGCGAGCAGTATCTAATTGGCATGATCAGCCTTTTCCCGGCGATGCTGCGCATTCTCATGGAAGACCTGACCAGGATGCTGCCTCTGCGTCCGGCGGCATGCGACGCCTTACTGGGAAGGGAGATTCCCGAGGGCATTTTGCTGCACTGGATCGTCTGCGAGGAGCACGGCGACTGGGCGGCCTGCGACAGGATCGTCCGCATCCATGGCCTGCGGCATGAGAATGTGATGCGCTGCCATGCCGAGGCGATTCAATGGACCCAGCAGGCGCTTAAGATAAGTGCATAAGGCACATCCTTTCGGCCTCGGCTAGTAGATGGTTGGCGTAGCTCGCCTCTCCCATCGTTCCTCGTGCCGGTCGTCGCGGAAGAGGGCCGAAATCACCCGGCCCCCAGCGTCGCGCTCGAAGGTGAGCCGCGTCAAGCTCGATCCATTGGGATAGAAGAAGACGGCAGGCGTCTCGGCGGCCAACTCGGAGATCTCGCTCTGCGGATTCTTCTCATAGAGGTCCTCGCCTTGGCGAAAGATGGTCGCAACTGTGTGGCCGTTGGAGTCGCGATACTCTCCGGTCAGCGCGTCAAGCACCGCATCGGCCAGCTTGATGGCGGGCGGATGCAGCGGAATCGTCAACCGCTCGGCGTAGGGGGGCAGCTCCGGCTCTGTCCTGGTCTTGGCATGGTGCGAGAGGAACCAGCGCGGCAGCTCCGGCTCGTTGTAGGCGCGGGTCCAGCAATCGTGCTTGACCCCTTGGTATACCCACAGCCGCACGCGCCCGCCGGAGGCTTGCAATGCCCCATACATCAGTTCGCTCTGGCGGGGAATCACCATGATGTCGTAGGCGCCTTGGAAGAGCCAAAGCGGCAGGCGGCCCACCGCGTGCGCGTACTCGGCGGGCAGAGTTGAGGCTTGCTGCCAGCGCTCCGGCTCATAGCTCCAGAAGATGCCGCCAGCCGCAATGGCCACCGCCGCCCAGCGCCGGGGATGCAGGCGCGCGAGCTCCCATGCGCCGTAGCCACCCATCGAGAGGCCGGTCAGATAGGTGCGCTCCGGGTCGAGGTGAAACTCTTCGGTCTCGCGGTCCAGCGCGGCTATGGCCATCGTGAGCATCTCGGGGTCGGTCCAGTAGTTAGCCTGCGGGCACTGCGGCATCACGATAACAAAGGGCCAGCGCTCCGGGTGGTCGCGTACCTCCTGGGGCAGCCCGATCTGCGTCTGCCACATCCCCTCCGATCCGCGCTCGCCGCGCCCATGCAGAAAGAGGATCACTGGCCATTGCTTTTTGTCGTCGCGCCGGAAGGACTCGGGGAGATAAACCTGGAAGCGATAGGTTGCGCCGTGCAGTTCAACGGCGCGATTGAGGAAGCCTGTCTCCTGCTGCGGCTCCGGCTGCGGGTGGCGGTTGGAGCTGCGAAGTGCCTGGGGGCGCGCCGGCGCGAGGGCGCCAGCAAGCAACAAGCCGGCAGTCAGGAATCGCAGAGTGCGAAGCATACAGGAGTCCCCTCCCACTATATCCGGGCCACGTGCCATGCGAGGGGGTTTCGCGCGATTGTTATCAAAAATGTCAAAGCGGCGCGTAAGGCGGGTAGAGTTCTCATTGAGCGCATGGGGCTGTCAACAGTTGAGTTTTGAGGAATGACATGAACTTCGAGCGCCACGGGCAGTGCCTTTGAATCAGCGTTTCTCCGCGATGGTGATTGAAGACAGATCAACCGGCAGATCGATCTCCAGGCAGCCGACAGTGAATGCGAACGGAAATGGCCCCGGATCATCCGTTCGATAAGCGCCATCGAAGAACACCAGAGCGCGCGTGCCGGCTTGCCCGGCAAACTGAAAGGATGGCTTCCATGGACCCGAGTGCCATCCGCGATCCTCCGCCGTCATAATCTGGACTGGCGCGGTCCAGCCGGAGAGATCACTTGATGGGTTCAACGCTCTGGACCACCAAAGACCTGCCTCAGCGGGCGGTGAGCCTTCGCCGACCCAGACGCGTGCAAAGATCGCATCGAATGCGTCGCCGCGCTGGCGCACACAAAAGTCGAACATCTTCATCTCCGGCGGCGCAAACACTTTATGCGTCGTCCAGCCGGTCCTGCCGTCCTGGCTCTCAGCGTAACCGTGGACGAGGTAGTCTTCCTGGTTGGACCCGGCGACATACCACATCTTCCATCTGCCGTCGTGATAGATCAGATTCGGCTCGTAGACGCTTCCGTGTTCCCATTCTTCATTGGCGACGAACGCAGGTGCGGGCTGGTCCTCCCACTGCGCTCCGTCCCATTGCAGGAAGCCAATCGTGTAGGGTCCCCAGAGATTCTCCGCCGCGCCTGCGTAATAGATGCGCTCCACCCACCTTCTTTCCCGAGGATCCCATCCCCGGACGTAGGATGGGCAGTGCCGGCCACCTTTGCCATCCCAATCACCACTCAACCTGTGGCCAGCGACTGGCGCCAACTCTCCCGCTGGGTTGCGAGTGAGCGTCCATCCCTGAGCAGAGAGAGGAACCCCTGAAGGAAGTGAAGCACTGTAGATCTCAGTCGCGCCCCGTCCATGAGCTTGACCGGCCAGATAGATCCAGAACCGGCTCTCTCGATTCACAACGCAGGGGTCACTGAGCTCGGCGCCGCCCGATCCCGTATTTGGGTCGCGTGGATCGAGAACCTTGAATTCTGTCCCCAATCGCTGCGTTCTGCGACTACTCACCACTTTCGTGGGCGTCTCAGGCATCGAAAAACCTCCGACTATTTTTCAATTTGAACTTGACACAATCATGACTCAGAGCGATCTCCGAGCAGCCACCAACTCGTGAAACCGTGGAGTGGACTCGACAGTGAATGCTGATAAATCGCAAATATTCGATGCAGGCCGTAAGCGTAGACCTTACGCAGGCAGACGCTTCAGCAGTTCGTTCGCGCCCTGGAACCACTTGCGCTCCCGGCGGCGCAAATAATCGGGCATTGCCCGCTCTTTGGCGAGCACTCGCTGCGCCCATTGGCGAGCTTCGGCGTTGCGGCCCTGCGAGGCTAAAAACTCCGCATAATACAGATAGGTCTCCGAGAGCGTCGAAGTGTCGGTCGCCTTGCGGAACCAGGTCTCGGCCTTTTCCCTCTGGCCAGCTAGCGCATAGGCATGGGCCAGCAATCCCGCGGCGCGATGGAAATCGTAATCGGGCTCCTTGGCAAGCACTCGTTCCAGGTCGGGCACCGCTGCAGGCGTGTCCCCCAACTGGATGGCGCAGGAGGCACGCCGGTAGAAGGAGTCGAGTGTGCTGTAGGGCGCGGCGATTGCCTTGTCGAATGCGGCGCGGGCCTGAACCAGGTTTCCCTGGTCCATATAAAGATCGCCGAGTTCCTCGTAGTTCTCCGCGGATGGATTGTCGAGAACCGCGAATTCGAGCTGGCCGATACGCTTGCCGCGCGAGACTCCCCGGAAGATCGGGGAGGAGCTTTTGACGTCAGGCAGCGCAACGACAATCAGGTAGATCAACGCGCCAAGCGGGCCGAGAAAGATAATGATATAAAGCCAATACATCTCCGGCCGGCGCCGGATGTAGTGAACAATCGCCAAAACCTGGAGCACAAGGCTCCACGGGAAGAACATGAACCTAAGGAGTCCCATGGGATCGTTGTCCTTGTGTCAGCTTACTATGAGTGGATAAATCAGAGGACAAATCCCAAAGAAAACGAGCAAAAAGCTCCGGTACCGTCGTGATGACACTGCCGAGGAGGCGAGTCGGTGGCGTCTATTTCACAGAAACGCTGACGTATTCGATCTGAAAACGGATGCTCTGCTTCTGCTTTTCCATGTTCGACCAATTATGCCCGCAGTGTCCGTCCCAGACTCTGAGAAAAAAGAAAGAGCCCTCTTTGATTTTGGACTAGTTCGATCCATAATGGGTGTGATAGTTTTTGTGGTGATCGAAGTCTCTGGAACGCAGTCGGCCAGAGATACGGTGCGGGGGACCTGGGCGAAGGCAAACTCGGGCAATTATTCAAGAGGCTTACAATCCTGTGCCGAATCGGATTTTTTAGGCATTTGAGGCTCACAGTTATCATCTTGCGGAATCCGGCTGCTATCTTGGAACTTCGGGGCTATCCACATCGCGAGTGCTGTTTGCTCTAGAGCAAACTTTACCCACAAATTGAGTGACCAGAAGCACTTCGCATACATCAAAGAAATGAAAACCAGCCGGGGAACGAACGCATGGCGCAGATATTCGACCGCAGCTCCAACGGCTTGGCCCGCGCCAGCCTGGTATTGACGGGGCTGATCGTGATTGCACTTGGGGTCACGCTGGATGAGTTGCAGCGTTCGCCATGGGTGACGCGCCAGGGCCAGCGCCCCGACCAGCCGGTACCATTCAGCCACAAACACCATGTGCAAGGGCTGGGAATTCAATGCCAGTACTGCCACGTCTCAGTCGAGAAGTCGAGCTACGCTGGAATCCCCCCGACAAAGACCTGCATGAACTGCCACGCGCAGATCTGGACAAACGCCCAGCTGCTCGAGCCGGTTCGAACGAGCTGGGCAACCGGCCAGGCCTTGGTTTGGACGAAGGTGCACGACCTGCCCGATTACGTCTACTTCAGCCATGAGATTCACGTGCATAAGGGCATCGGCTGCGCAAGCTGCCATGGCCGCGTCGACCAGATGCCGCTGATGTATGCCGAGAACACGCTACAGATGGAGTGGTGCCTCGACTGCCATCGCAATCCGGCAAAGAATCTGCGGCCGACCGGCGAGATCTACAACAACGCCTGGGAGAAGCCGGGCGAGGATCGGCCGGTGTGGTGCGCGGCGGGCGGCAGGGGCGATGAGGAGATGAGCGGCGTTCCGACGGCCCTGGGCGTGAATTGCACGACCAAAGACCCGGCACTCGGAGGCGTTGAGTTGGCTTGGTTGCAGACTCCGCCGGTAGCGGGGCCTGGCTCCGCCGGCGAACTTGCCGCCGCTGTGCTTCCGGCGGCGCCGGCCTACAAGAAATTCGCCAGCCAGGACGAGCTGGGCCACTTCCTGGTGGACCACTACAAGATTCGGACTCCGAAGGATCTGACCAGTTGCGAGGTCTGCCACCGATGAGCGAGCGCGAAAA
>CAZGHZ010000021.1:0-48290 GCA_964525655.1 uncultured Occallatibacter sp. | reverse complement strand
CATCTGCTTTGGGAGCAGAGGGTCGGGGGTTCGAATCCCTCCGCCCCGACCATGATTATAAATGACTTACATGATTCTCTGCTTCTCAGTCGCTTCTAATTGTGGTGGAACTTGTGGGGACTCTGAATCGGAATTCACCACGTCGAACACGGCAACAACCTTGAGAAAATGCCCGCAAGTGGTGGGAACGGTGGACTGCTGGCAAAATTGACGAGGAGAAACATGCCCTCTCGGTCGTACATCTTGAAGGGCTTTTTGGTCGGCTTCGTTGCTCGAATCGCGGTACCGGTCAGCGCGATTTTTTTACTCCAAATGGACGATTTTTGTCGCACCCAACCCTTAGCAGGAATTGTACCCCTTTTTGTACCCCACTTTTTGCAGGGCTGACGCACCTCTGCAAACGTCTTCAAACGTGATGGCTGAGTAAATAGATGATTATAAAATTGATACTACTGAAACTTGGAGTTTTGGGGTTCGGGAATATGCGGGGAGGTGTTAGATTGGCTGCCCACCAGGGATTCGAACCCCAATATGCTGCTCCAGAGGCAGCTGTCCTACCATTGAACGAGTGGGCATCATTTAAATCTGACCGGTTTGCGCCGGATTGGACTTAACAAGCCGGATTGGACTTAACAAGCCGGGTTGGACTTAACGATCTGAAGGTTCAAGGCGCCAAATCCAACTTGTACATCATAAGGGGATTCTCCGTCCCCGGTCAATTCCCCCGCCCGTTCGGCGAGCTGCTTCCTACTCTTCGCGCAGCACCTCCAGGGGCCTAAGGCCCAGAATCCGGTAGCTCGCGATCCAACCGGTTGCAGTTGCCAGAACCGCGGTTCCCAACAACGCGATCAGCGTGGCCAGCCATTCGATGTGGAACCCAACCTCAAGCTTGTGCAAGAGCACACTCGTCAGCAGATTTGCGAAAACAACTCCCACCGACCCCGCCAATAATCCCAGCACGCTGAACTCGACGCTGAAGGTGCGCACGATGCGCATTCGGGTCGCTCCAAGCGTCTTCAACACCACCGCCTCTCGCATTCGGCGGAAGCGAGTGCTGGCAATGCTCGAAGCCAGAATCATCAGCCCGGCGAAGATCGAAAATCCCGCGAGAAAACGCACCACAAACGTAATCTGATCGACCAGGCCCTCGATCCGTTCCAGAACTTCGGCGACGTTGATCACCGTCACCGTGGGATAGGCCGCAAACAGCGCCCGTTCGATGGCCGCGACTTGCTTCGGATCGACGTGCGCTCCACCGTACCACGTGGCAGTCTCGTCTTTCAACTGCCCTGAAGGCAGAACAAACGAGACCTGCGCCCCCAGATGCTGCCCGTCGGCGCGATAAATGGCTGCGACCTTCAGAGCCCTGACCGTTCCGCCGATCTCCAATTCAACGCCCGAGCCAACCCCGAGATGGAGCCGCTGAGCGACGCCTTCGCCAACGGCCAACTCAGCCGCATCTCCACTCGTCCACCACTTCCCTTGCGTCACCTTGTCTCCGGTAGGAGGCGCATCGGCCCAGGTCAAACCGGCGCTCTCAAGCATCCGCCGAGGGAAATGCTCGCCTGTGAGTTGCTCCACGGGCTTTCCGTTAAGTGCGATAAAACGCCCTGTAACTACCGGCATCAGATCCAGTGCCTGGCCACTCTTCTGGGTTACTCCCGGCTGGAGTGCAAAGAACTGTTTTACGCCTGCGACTTCATCGCTGGTTACATCGATCAAGAAGATGTTGGGCAATTTGGGCGACGCCGTCTCCCGCAGATCGAGCAAGAGCGTCGTCTGCATCAGATAAACAGTCAAAATCAGCATGACGCCGGTGCCCAAGGCAGCCAGCACCGCTGCCGACTGATTGCCCGGCCGGTAGAGGTTGGCCAGCCCGTGACGCAGAAAGGATGGCAGCCGTAGCCGCACGCGATTGAGGAGAATGCGCAGCGTCCAAAGCGCCACGGCAGCCAGTACGAGCAGCACGATCAGCGCAAGAGTAAACAAGAGGGCGAACCACGTGCCCACTTTGGCCGAATCCGACAATGCCCAGGCGATTCCTCCCAGCGACAGGACGACGATCGCCGACAATCCCAGTTGCAGACGCCGCGCCCACCAGCGAGCCAGCCAACCGCCAAAGCCATCCGGCCCCGGTTCTACAAGCCTGCGCAACACGAGCACAGGTCGCACTGCGCGCACGTCCAGCAGAGGCGGCAAGCAGAAAAGCAGCGTTGTCAGAAGCCCCGTTCCCAACCCTGCCCCAACGGAAGCCCAGGGAAAATCGAGGTGCGCATGAACGGGAAGAAGATTACCAAAGACGGCCGGCAGCGCAGCCATTACGCCGACGCCAGCCGCCACGCCGAGAAGTCCCCCAGCCAACCCCAGCGCCAGTGTTTGAAGTAGAAAGATCCGCAGCAGATCGGCGGAGCCGGCACCGACAGCCTTGAGGATGGCCAGCATATCCATTCTCTGTTCCAAGTGCGCATGCATGGCCATGGCCACGCCAATGGCTCCCAGCACCATGGCAACCAGGCAGATCAAGCTCAAGATCGCGGTCGCGTTGTCCAGTCCCTGGGTCAGCGCAGGATTGCCCTCGCGGAAGTCCATCACCTGCGCATCGGGCAGTGCCGCTTCCACCTGTTTGCGAAGCCCGGCAAGATCGTCGAGTTGCTTGTTTGGCTGCTCAGGCATCTTGATCAGCAAACGCTGGCTGGCCCGGCTTCCCGGCGCGATCAGGCCCGTCCGCGTCAGCGCAGCCTGTGAGATCAGCACGCGCGGTCCCAGTCCTGCTCCGGCGGTAATGCGATCCGGCTCCTGCTTCAGCACCGCTGCGATTCTGAATTCCCTGCCGCCAAGACGCAATGACTGACCAACCTGCGCATTCAGTCGAATAAGAAACTCATCTGCCACCACCGCCGAATCGCCATCTAAAGCCTGTTGAAGGCCGATCGCCGGCTCCAGAACCGCTTTGCCGTAGTATGGATACTCGGCAGGATCGACGGCCTTGAGCGAAACCAGAAGCGGAACCGGATCGGGCGGAACGGAGGCCATGGAGACGGTCTCCGTGACCCAGGTCGTGCGCAGCCCGTTCTGCTTGACGATGGCGGCTACCTTGCCCGCTTCATCCGCATCCGGCTGATGAAAGAGCCGAGCACTCATATCGCCCGCCATCAGCGATCGCGCTTCGGTCGACAGCGTCCGCCGGAAGCTGTCGCTGAAGCCGCGCACGCCAACCAGCGCCGCCACTCCCACCGCGACCGACAAGACCACAAAAGAGAACTTACCCGGAGCGGAGCGAAGATCGCGCCAACCGATCGTCGCTGCTCTCTTCCAGCTCAACGCGCGCTTAGCCATTCTGCGCCTGCTCAGAAAAAGCGTCTGCAAAAGGCAGCGAATCTTCGACGATCATCCCGTCTTTGAGCACAATCTTGCGATCGGCGCGGCCGGCCACTTCGGGATCGTGCGTTACCAGAACCAAAGTGGTGCGCGCCTTGCGGTTGCGGTCCAACAGCAGGTCCAGCACCAACCGCCCGTTTGCGGAGTCCAGATTACCCGTCGGCTCATCGGCCATTACGATGGGTGGCTCAACAACAAAAGCCCGCGCCAGCGCGACGCGTTGCTGTTCCCCGCCGGAGAGTTGCACCGGGTAGTGGTCCAAGCGCTCGGCGAGACCCACCTCGTCGAGCAGCCGTCGCGCCTGCTCCAGACCGCTGCCCGGCAGATTCAGTTCAAAAGGCAGCAGCACGTTTTCGAGAGCCGTAAGCGTTTGAATCAGTTGGTAGGACTGGAAGACGAATCCGATCTTTGCGCCGCGCACTGCGGCTAGCTCGCTCTCAGCCAAGTTGTGGATGGGCACGCCGTCGAGCCAGATTTCGCCGGAACTTGGCGTATCGAGGCCCGCCAGAAGGCCCAGCAGCGTACTCTTGCCGCTGCCGCTCGCGCCCAAAATGGCCACAAACTGTCCGGCCGGAATCGTCAGGGTGATCCCTTTCAGAATATCCACACGCCGCGCGCCGTTCTGAACCCACTTTTTCGCGTCACGAACCTCGATCACTCGTCCAGCCTCCAGATCTTTTGCTGTTTCCTAATCCCTAATCGCTCTTCCTTGCTCTTCGTCCTTCGCTACACTATTGATGTGTACGTTCGCCGATCCCTCTTTGTTTCGCTTTGGCTGTTACTTCTTGCGGTTCTGCCCATGACTGCGCAAGAAACGACCGCCAGGCCGCTGCTTGTCTGCTATGGCGACAGCATTACCGCAGGTTACGGCCTGCAGAGCGGCGAGTCTTTTCCCGATGCGCTTCAAAAGAATCTAGACCGGCGTGGCTACCACTACAAGGTGATCAATCAAGGCACCAGCGGCGCAACCACCAAGGACGCCGTCGCAGGCCTGAGCACGATTCTGCGCCTGCATCCTGAGCTTGTGATCGTCGAATTCGGCGGCAACGACGGTCTTCGCGGATTGCCTCTCGACCAGACTCGACGCAACCTTGACGCTGTGCTGATCGGGCTTGAAAACGCTCACATCAAGATTCTGCTGGCCGGAATCACCCTCCCGCCGAATTACGGCCCGGATTATATTCGTCAATTCGACCAGGTCTATCGCGATCTGGCGGCAAAGCATCGCGTTGCCTTCGTTCCAATGATCTACAAGAACATGGTGAACGTTCCCGATACGATTCAAGCCGATGGCATCCATCCCACGGCGAAAGGCTCGGAGATCATCGCGCAAACGCTGATGCCGGTGCTGACGCCTTTGCTTCGAAAAGGCCAGTGAACAGTGGTCAGTGATCAGTGTTCAGTCGTCCGCCGCCGTTGCCGACCCAAGAGAGGATGAAGCCGCCTGCCTTTTTCTCCAGGAAGGAGTACCGAATACTAGCCCAGGGCAAGCGCAGCGCAGTCCTGGGTAGGCATCAATAAACGAATCGCAGTCCCGTAGGGACGGTACGAAATCGCAACATGGGGCGCGTTCCAACACAACTGACAACTTGCAAACCGCACGAATTCATGCAACGTTCAGTTCACTGACCACTGACATCTGTCGTCACCCCATCACAACTACCGGCTGAAAGAGCGACCCGGCGATTCGCCTTGCAACGCCAACTAACTCTCGCTGGCTGGCGAAGACCTTGACAAGCGGGGCCCGCGAAAACTCGGGCAGGTTGGCCTGAGCGCCATTGCGCAGCCGTCCCAGACTCTGCTCGTCTCCTGTCACGGCGGGCATCTCCGTCAACAGCGTGCGCGGATGCGCGCATAACTTCTCCAGCGCCTCTACGTTCTCAGCCAGCATTTGCACCTCGTCGAGAGGATGCGCCTCGGCGAGCGTGAAGACCCCGGCCCGCGTGCGCCGCAAGCTGGCCAGATGCGCTCCGCAACCTAGTTCCTGACCTAACTCGTGAGCTACCGCGCGTACGTAACCTCCGGCGCTCACGCTCATCGTGAAGCTGGCCGCGGCGCTGTCGAGGTCAACAATCGCAAAGCTGGCAATATGAATCCTAACCGCCTTCAACTCGACCAGCTTGCCTTGGCGAGCCAGTTTGTAGGCGGGCGTACCGGCGATCTTCTTTGCGGAAAACGACGGCGGCATCTGCTCGATATCGCCATGAAAGCGGCCTGCGGCGGCGCGCAGTCGCTCGAGGGTCAAAGGTGGGTTCAACTCCGCAAAACAGTCTGGCCCATCAGGCTGGCCTTTTGCGTCAAACGTGTCCGTAGCAAAGCCAAAACGAATCGTTCCCGTATAGCTCTTTTCAGCCGAGGAGAAGTACTGCGCCAGACGCGTATACTTGCCCAGCAGCAGAGGCAGAACCCCGGTCGCCATGGGGTCCAGCGTTCCCAGATGGCCAATTGAGGATTCACCGGTGATCTTGCGCAGCCGATTGACCACATCGTGGCTGGTCATTCCGGCTGGTTTGTCGATGACAAGAAGTCCGTTCACCTATTCACTGTAGCTGACCGGGCTGCCGGAGATATTCAGCCAGCCATCAGCCCTCGGCGCCGGTCTGGCGCACCAGCGAGAGGAATTCCAGCCGCGTCTCCTTCTGGCGGAAGCAGCCCACCATCGCGCTGGTTACGGTCGACGAGTGCTGCTTCTCGATGCCGCGCATCATCATGCACAGATGGCGCGCCTCGATGACCACGCCTACGCCCTGCGGCTGGATGGCGTGCTGAATCGCGTCGGCGATCTGCCGCGTGAGCCGTTCCTGCACCTGCAGGCGGCGCGCAAAGACCTCGACCAGGCGCGGAATCTTGCTCAGGCCGATCACCTTGCCCTTGGGAATGTAGGCCACGTGCACCTTGCCAAAAAACGGCAGCATATGATGCTCGCAGAGCGAAAACATCTCGATGTCCTTGACGATGACCATCTCGTCGTAGTCCTCGTCGAAGAGCGCCCCGCGTAAAATCATCGTCGGGTCTTCGCTGTAGCCCTTGGTCAGGTGGGTCAGCGATTTCTCGACGCGGCTCGGAGTAGCCAGTAGTCCCTGGCGGCCTGGGTCTTCACCCAGACGGCTCAGAATCTCGCGGATCATCTCTTCGGTGCTCACATTGCTGAGGCCTTCGTCCATTCCGGATACGAGTTTGCTCATTGCCATCGGTTGTGCCATGTTCTTCATCCTCCCACCCTGGGGAATAGGGTGTTGCTTGTCACTCGCTATAACACTCGAAAAAGTTGTTCTCAGTCTCTTCCACCCGAACATGCTCCAACTCGCCGGCCGGCAGCGCGTCATTCAACAGCATAAAAGCCGCTCTACAAAGATTCTCCGTCGTCGGAACCTGACTCACAAAGAGCGGATCGAGATTGAGATTGGTGTGATCAAAACGGTCGATCAGTTTTTTTCGTACCGCCTCATCCAGAGCAACCATGTCAACCACCATGCCTGTCTCAGGGCTCACCGTTCCGCCGACCAGCACTTCCACGATGTAGTTGTGGCCGTGGCCGTGCAGATTATTGCACTTGCCATAGGTGTCGCGGTTCTCTTCTGGCGTCAGCGACTCTGTGTGCAGGCGATGGCTTGCGGAGATCAAGTAGCGGCGGCCAAAGCTGGCTTTCACGCTTCACCTCGGAACTCCGCGAAGATCTCCGGCGTCTCGTGGATGCGAACGCGGCTCAACTGTGCTCCGGCGGCTGCCTTCACTGCCGGTTCCAACCGCTTCCAGGCGGCAATCGCAAGGTTCTCCGTCGTGGGAATCGGCGCTGCAAGCTCGGTAGCAGCAAACTCCGGAACATCAAGATTGAGATTGCGATGATCCCACGCGTCGAGCACTTCGCGCTCGATCACAGATTTCAACCACTTCAGATCGACGACGAAGCCGGTGACAGGATCGACCTCACCTGCCACCGTAACCTCCAGCGTGTAGTTATGTCCGTGGCCACTGCGATTGGCGCAGCGGCCAAAGACTTGGCTGTTCTTCTCTTCGGTCCAGGCCGGATTCCAGTAGTAGTGCGAGGCGGAAAACGTGGCACGCCGCGTCAGGAAAATCATCTTGCTCCCCCTGCTATTTGATGCTTGAGCCTCAGCCAAGGCTTCATGGATTGAGCTTCTAGCTGCTGGCTTCTAAAACTGGTTGCATAATTCTTGTTTTGAAAGAGCACGGCTTTAGCCGTGCCGCAGTTGGCATCATTTGAATCATCCGCCAGCAACCGCCAGAAGCTAATAGCTGCTCTTACGCCGCGTATTCCCTGCCCTTCCAGCTTACACGCTTCAAGATGTGCACCTCGTACCAACTGCTATAGAGCAGCACCACAAACAGTGGCAGACCCAGCGGCGCGATGGCGCAATCGACAAAGGGAAAATTCGACTTGGCCACGCGGTAATAGAAGCGGAAAAGATTGCGCATCCACAGAATCGCCAGCACCCAGCCCGCGCCAAGCCATTGCAGCGAGTGCGCCGCGAAACGCGCGTTCCAGAGCCAGATGGCCAGCGCCGGCAGCAGCACCAGAAGGCCGATATCGAGAAGCCGCCAGAAGGCCAGCGCCAGGCAGTTCGAGAAGAGCAGCGCCAGATTCTTGCTCCATCCCTCGATCATCGCCGCCGTCGAGCGATACATGCGCGTCGAGAGCGCGTCGGGGGCATAACGGAAGTGCAGGCCGATCTTGCGCCGCTTGGCGATGAAGGCAAGCTCGACGTCTTCGAGCACTTTCTCGGCGACCGAGGCATGTCCGCCTATTCGGCGATAGGCCTCCCGTGCAACCAGAATGAACTGCCCATTGGCCGCGGCGATGCGCTGGTTGGGATCGGAGACCTTGGCCGGAGGATAGGCAAGAGACAACTCGGAAAAGACCAGCGGCATAAGCGAACGCCTCACTAGCCCCTGGACAATCTGCCGCGGCGAGTAGCTCAACATGCCAGCCTTGTGCCGCACGGCCTCATGCATCGCTCGGCGCAGATCGCCCGGCTCGTGAATCGTGTCCGCATCCGTGAAGAGCAGCCAGCGTCCTCGCGCCCGCTTTGCCGCTGTCCAAACAGCGTTGTTCTTGCCGACCCAACCCGGTTCAAGCTTGTCGGCTTGAATCACGGTGACCCCGGCAAAACCGCGGGCAATCTCCTCCGTTCGGTCAGTCGAGTCGTCATTCACGACGATCAACTCCCAGTCCTTGCCCAACTCGAAGAGGTCCTCAGACTGACTGACCAGCGACTGAAGGCACTCGGCGAGACAGTCCTCTTCATTGCGCGCGGGAACAATAATGGTCAACTCGATCAGTTCCTCCGGCTCGGGCTGCGTGTAAACCGTCCCCGGTGCGGCCTCCCAGGTCAGCGGCAGCGCCGCCGGCGTGTCTGAAAGCCCTAGCACGGGCATAAAACCGGCCTTCCCAACTGATCCGCTCACTCGATTCTTCTCCATCGCTCCATAGTCTTTCACAGGACGCCTTTCGCTCCGTATTATAGGGATGTGCGGCTTCCTCGGTTTCTTTCGCTCAGCTTCCTTCTACTATTCGCCTTCGCCTCGGCGTGCGATCGGGGCGCCCATCCGGCCCAGACCGGCAGGCTGGCCCCTGACTTCACCATCTCGGACGGGAGCACGACGGTTCATTTAGCTAATTACCGCGGCCGTGTGGTGCTGCTCAACTTCTGGGCCACCTGGTGCCCACCCTGCGTCGAAGAGATGCCGGCGCTGATTCAACTCCACCATGAGCGGCCCGATCTGGCCATTGTGGCAGTCAGCATCGACGAGGACCCGGAGGCTTACAACCTCTTCATCGCCCGCCGCCATGTGGATCTGATCACCGTGCGCGACCCCGCTCAGAGTGCAGCGAAGCTCTACCACAGCGAGGGCTGGCCCGAGACCTACATCATCGACAAAACCGGAATCATCCGCCGCAAGATCGTTGGCGATCCGGATTGGACGAATCCTGAGATTCGCGCCTACCTGAGCGGCCTCTAGATTCTTGCTATGATTTCCCTATGACCTCGGTGGAGATTCAATTTCGCTACGCAGCGCCGCCCTCGGAGGCAGCGACCTTTGCGTTGGCCAATATCCGCGAGGTCTACGGCATTCGCCGGCTCAAGTTCGATCATGCCACCCGCACGTTGAGCGTAGAGTACGACGCGACCCGCCTGAGCGCAGCCGTCGTCGCCGGACTCGTTCGCCAGGCCGGGCTCGATATTGAGGCCGAAGTGCCACCGATCGCGCCACAGCCGGCTCCGCAGCAGGCACCAGCGGCCTGAAACTCCGCCGGTTCCCAACCCGAGCTCTGCGTTCGCATTTGCGTTCATTGCGCCGCCCCAAGAACCCTGATATTCTGTCAATGGTTTCACTCTGGAACCACGCGTGTGCGCCCGTAGCTCAGCTGGATAGAGCGACTGGCTACGAACCAGTAGGTCGGGAGTTCGAATCTCTCCGGGCGCACCATTTGTTCCTCACTCTGCAAACACCAATCTTGGATCGTATCGATTGCCCAGGGCCCTTAACCATAGCGGCGAAGATCGTTGGCAATCGCAATAAGCGTATTTTCCTCCCCCTACGGTTTGGTCTTTTAGGTCTTTTTCAGTTCGACCGTAGCCCCCGCCGAGCGCGCAAATAGAAAGAGCGGGGCGACTTTGCGCTCCGCTCTTTCTATTTGAACAGTCTCAACGGTCAGTAAAGCCGGAAGTCGATCTCGACGTTGATCATTACCGGGACGGGAGTCTTGCCGTCCTTCATCGCGGGCTTGAAGCGGTATTGCTTAATCGCTTCGAGGGCCTTTTCATCCAGCCCCATGCCTAGCGGCCGCACTACGCGCGGATTCTGCGGAACTCCATTTCTGTCGACGATGATTGAGACGAGGCACACGCCCTGGTATTTGGCCCGACGCGCTTCATCTGAAAACTCGGCTTCCACACTGTGGATTAGCACTGGTGTCGAAACGCCGCCGCCCACGCTATAGAGCCCGCCGCCTGTATTGCCGCCGGTACCGGGTCCTAAGCCATTGCCGTTTCCAGAGCCAATACCACCGCCCGTACCCGTGCCCATGCCTCCACCACCGCCCTGACCGTTAGAGTCAAGCCGAACGTTGACGGAATTCTTCAATCCGATATTCGGAAGCATCGGATTGTCCGGAAGCTTGAGATCCTGCTGCACATTGATGGCCGCTTCCATCGGCAGCAGGGGCTTGTCCACCGTTTGCACCTGGGGAGGCTCAACAGGATTCTTTTCGAGCTTGGGCAGTTTGCCCTTGGAGGCATCGACAATGCTATGGTCGCCGCCCCCGCCGCCACCACCAGCCATCTTGTCCTTCGTGGGTCCCTTGTAGACCCCCACATCGATGTCGGTCAGATTCATGTTGTTCTTTTTGACCTGATCGACAACTTTCACAACACCGAAGACGAACGCGACAATCAGAATGGCCCCATTGATCGTGGCGGCTAATCCCCAGGCCCAAGGGTTGCGCTTCACCGCCATCCGGTCCGGGACCGGGATCGGCGTCGAAGTCAAAACGAGCGGCGGGTATTTGGGCGGAAAGAAGACATCGCGGACGCTCTCATAGAGATCGACCCATATCGGCCTCTCCTTGATGGGAATGCCGAAGGTGATATCAAGCTCTAAGGCCCCCGCGCTGGCCGCGGTGGCTTGGGGCTCGGAGTCGGGCTGGATCAGTAGATCGTTGGCCATATTTGTGGCTGGTTCAGAAGTCTCTGGGTACCCGGATTGCTGTTGGAAGGAGGAGGGACCTTCCGTCTCCAGGACCACCTCTCCATTATGCTCTACGACACCCGTTTGTGTCTCGTGCGGAGCGGGTCCACAATCCAGGCTCACATACTCCGGCGTGGTTAGGCTTCCCATAAACAATAGACGGAGATCTTTTTCACTCGTTATCTTGTACAAGCGCAAACAATGCAGAAAAACTTGGGCACAGGTTGAGCGAGGACTCTCGGTTCAACCCGTTCATCTTTCTTTCCAAGCCATTTACACTAGAGAGTGAATCAAATCGAAGGAAGCCAGGGAGTAACGATGTCCTCAGCACCGGAGTTGAAGGCGAGTCTTACCTTGCCTCAAACCACCTTCCCAATGAAGGCGAATCTGCCGCAGAATGAGCCACTTCGGCTGGAACGCTGGGCTTCGATCGGGCTCTACTCCGCGCTACGAAGGGCCTGCGCTGGCCGCCCTGCTTACATCCTGCATGACGGACCGCCCTACGCCAACGGTCCGATTCACCTTGGCCATGCGCTGAACAAGGGTCTGAAGGACTTTATCGTCAAGTCGAAGACGATGGCTGGCTTCGACGCTCCTTACGTTCCCGGCTTCGACTGTCACGGGCTGCCGATCGAGATCAAGGTGGAAGAGCAACTTGGCCGCAAGAGGATGGATCTGCCGGCAGCGGCGATCCTAAGGGCCTGCCGCGAATACGCTCAAAAGTACGTGGATCTGCAAACCTCCCAGTTTGAGCGCATCGGCTGCTTTGGCCGCTGGCAGAAGCCCTACGTTACCATGAGCAGCGACTACGAAGCTCGCACGCTGGAGGCCTTTTATGGATTCCTCGAAAAAGGTTTCGTCTATCGCGGCCTCAAGCCCGTTTACTGGTGCATTAACGATCGCACCACCCTGGCCGAAGCAGAGGTCGAGTACGAGCAACACACAAGCCCGTCGATCTACGTACGCTACAAGCTGACCTCCGACCCGGCGGCGATCCACCCGGCCCTTGCCGGCAAACAGGTCTCCACGATCATCTGGACCACTACTCCGTGGACGCTGCCCGCGTCACTGGCCGTTGCCTTTCATCCCGGTTTTGAATACGTCGCTCTGGAAGCCGGCGAGCAAACCTACATTGTCGCCGAGGATCTTGCCGCTCAAGTCATCGCAGCCTGCGAGCTAGGCGGCGCCACCACTGAACTTGCCCGTTTCAAAGGCAGCCAGCTCGACCGTGTCACCTTCCAGCATCCCTTTCTTGATCGCTCCATTCTCGGTGTCAACGCCAATTACGTCACCTCCGACACGGGCACTGGCGCGGTTCACACAGCACCAGCACACGGCGCAGACGACTACAATACCGGCCAGCGCTATGGTCTCGACCCCATCAGCCGAGTCGATGCGACCGGTCACCTCCACGTGGATCAAAGCGCCTGGAACCATCCAGCCCCGCCTGCCTTTGAAGGCCTGAAGGTCTGGGCAGCCAATCCGGTGATCTTGGCGATGCTCGAGGAGCGCGGCGCGCTGCTGGCAGCCAACGACCTGGAACACTCCTACCCGCACTGCTGGCGCTGCCACAAGCCGGTCATCTACCGTGCCACAGAGCAGTGGTTTATCGGCATGGAGACACCCGTCAAGCGGGCGGATGGCTCTGAAACCACCTTCCGCCAGTTGGCCATTGAAGAGATCGACAAGGTAGTCTGGGACCCGGCCTGGGGCAAGGAACGCATCACCAACATGATCGCCACGCGTCCCGACTGGTGCATCAGCAGGCAGAAGATCTGGGATGTTCCCATCGCCGTCTTCCTCTGCCAGGAATGCGACCGGCCCATCATCTCGGCGGAGCTGAATCGCTCCGTGGTCGCCCTGCTCGAACGCGAGGGCATCGAGGCCTGGCGGACGCCCGCAGCGGACGCGTTGCTGCCCGCGGGCTCGGTTTGCGCGCATTGCGGCTCCTGTTCCTTCCGCAAAGAGACCGATATCCTGGATGTTTGGGTGGACTCCGGCACAAGCTGGTTTGCCGTCTGCGAATCCGATCCCGATCTCAAACCTGCCTACACGGCATTTCAAAAGAATGAAGGCGTGGAGGTCTTATATCTGGAAGGCGGCGACCAGCATCGCGGCTGGTTCCACTCCTCGCTGCTGACATCAGTGGCGCTACGCGGCCATGCGCCTTACTCTCACGTCGCCACCGCAGGTTGGACCCTGGATGAGCAAGGCCGGGCCATGTCTAAATCCCTTGGCAACGGCGTGGACCCGGTGGACATTGCCAATCGGATGGGCGGCGAGATCGTTCGGCTCTGGGTGGCCTCGGTCGACTTCCGCGAAGACATGGCCGCCAGCGAAAACCTGATGGCCCGCTGCGCCGAGATCTACCGCAAGCTGCGCAACACCTTCCGCTTCCTGCTGGGCAACCTTCATGGGTTTGATCCAGCGCGCGACCGCGTCGCTGAGGCCGATCTGCTGCCGCTCGACCGCTACATGCTTGCCCGCACCCGCGATCTCACCGAAAAGATTTGCGACTGGTACGCGGCCTTTGAATTTCACCGCGTCTACCACGCGGTCAATGAATTTGCCATCGTAGACTTGAGTTCGTTTTACCTGGATGTGCTCAAGGACCGCATGTACACCTTCGCGCCAACCAGCCACGCACGCCGCTCCGCGCAGACAACGCTCTGGCAGATCACCGAGGCGCTGGTGCGGCTGGTCGCGCCCATTCTCAGCTTCACCGCCGACGAGGTCTGGGAATACCTGCCAAAAGTTGAAGGCCGCGAGGCCAGCGTTCACCTCGCGCAGTTCCCTGCCCCGGCCGACGTTTTTTCCGAAGACCCCGCGCCGTTGCTGGAAGAGTGGAAGGAGATCTTGGAGGTGCGCGATCATGCTCTTCGACATCTAGAGGCGGCCCGCCAAGCAAAGATTATTGGCAAGGCTCTAGAGGCTGAGCTTGAGATCATTCCTTCTGCGAAGAAATTGGCCCTTTTAGAGCGCCACGCAACCGGTCTGAAGGAGATCATTAACGTCTCCAAAGTTACGGTAAAGAAAAGAACAGGACCGGGCGGAGTTTATAAGCAAGCAATGTTATTGGGCAGTAATTTGCCATTTAGCGATTGTGAGTTTAGTGTGTCTCCCGCTACCGGCCAAAAATGCGCCCGCTGCTGGAACTTCATGCCCGATGTCTCGAACTACGGCATCTGGCAAAATGTCTGCACGCGCTGCCACGATGCGCTAACTGAAATGAAAATCGCCCCACCGGAAGCCATATAACTTGGGTGCCCCATCCATCCGCGGCATCATCGCGGATGGGTGGGATACCACGAACCTGAATCGTCCAGCTATAAAAGGAACGAAATGAACTTCACCGCTCCACGCCGTCTCCACTGGCTTCTGCTCATCTCGGCCGTCATCATCTTTCTCGACCGGCTGACCAAGACATGGGTCACGCGGCACATTAAATACGGCAGTGCCATTCCGGTGATCCCGCACGTTCTGCGCATCTCTCACTGGACCAACGACGGTGCGGCCTTTTCGCTTCTCGCCGACACCGCCAAGCCCAACCTCGTCCGCTGGGGGTTGGTTGGATTCACCTCATTTGCGGCGCTGGTCATTCTCTTCATACTGGTCCGGGTGGGAGACCGCTTTACGCTGACCTCGATTGCGCTGGCTCTGGTCTTTGCCGGCGCACTGGGCAACGTTCACGACCGCATCGCATACGGCTCGGTAGTGGACTTCATCGAGGTTCACATCTTCAGCTATCACTTCCCCGACTTCAACGTCGCCGACTCCTCGGTCGTTACCGGAGCCTGCCTGCTGATTCTCGACTCCTTGCGGCCGAGGAAGGCCGCAACCCAATAACATACGAGACCCATGCCCCAATTCCCTCCAGGACAGACGCTGCTCATCGACGCCGACGATACGCTATGGGAGAACAATGTCTACTTCGAGCGCGCCATCGCCGCCTTCATCAGCTACCTCGACCACCACGAGTACTCGCCCGCCGAGGTGCGCCAGTCGCTCAATCAGGTAGAGCGCGAGACTATTCTCGCCCACGGCTACGGCCTGCCAAGCTTCACACGCTCTCTCCTTCTCTGTTTTGAACGGTTGAGTCCGGAGCCGATGAGCGAGGAGAAACAGCAGCGCATTGCCGGCTTCGCCCGCTCCATCGCCGAGCAAGAGATTGAGTTGCTGCCCGGCGTCGCCGAGACACTGGCCGAATTGGCTACGCGCCACAAGCTCATACTAATGACCAAGGGCAACGAGGCCGAACAGGCTGACAAGCTGGCTCGCTCCGGCCTTGAGAGTTACTTCCTTGCGGTCGAGATCGTCGCGGAAAAAGACGCCGCCAGTTATCGCGAAGTGATGGAGCGCCACGAGTTGCCGCCGCGGACAAGCTGGATGATTGGCAATAGCCCGAAGAGCGACATCAACCCCGCTCTCGCCGCCGGTCTCAACGCCGTCTTCCTCTTTCATAAAGACACGTGGGTGCTCGAACACGCCGCGCTCGACCCAGCGCCGGAATGCCGGCAGTTGATCGAACTGGATGCCTTCGCAAAACTGACGTCGATCTTCTAGCTCGTACGAATTTCTCAGCCCGCGCTTGCGGCCGACGCTTTCACATCCGCGAGCACCTGCTCCGGCGTCCACTCGTTGCCGGGATAGAAGCGCACCACTTTGCCGTCCGGACCAATCAGCGTCGTCGAGAGAGTGTGTGTAATCGTAGAATCCGCCTCGTTCGTCATTCCCACATCAAAGAACTTGGCCATCTCGGCGAGCACCAGCTTCTCCGGCACGGCAAAATCCCAATGCACAAAGACGCTCTTCGCATCGCTGCCGATATAGGTCACTCCATAAGCGCGCAGCCGATCAGGAGTATCGTGCTCTGGGTCAAAACTAACACAGAGTAAATGACTCTTGGCAAAGAGTGCCGGGTTGCCGGCTAACTCCTTCTCCAAAGACGCGAAGTTGCGAGTTACGCGCGGGCAAAACTCGGGCGATGGGCACCGCGTGTAGATGAAGGTGACCACCAGAGCACGCCCATGAAACTGGCCGATATGAATCGCGCGTCCATCCTGATTGCGAAGTTTGAAATCCGGCACTGCGTCCCCTGGCGCGGGCACATGGTACGAGACGCCGGGTTTGTAATCCGGCTTGGCCTGCGCCACCACGACGACGTGATCCAAAAGAATGTCGGCGTCCGCATCCTGCGAGACCAGCACGTCGGCAGTAATCATGTCGCCCGGATGCAATTCGCTAAGAATACTGGCGTCTTTGAGCTTGTAGGGCATTGTCATCGCCCCCATGAAGCCGGCGATGGCCTCATGATTCAGCGTGACTTCGCCCTTGGCAGCATCGGTTGAGACCACCCTGCCGCGAAGCTTGTACACCTTGAACTGACCGGCGGAGCTTTGCTGCGAGGCATTCTGACCGGAGTGGCATCCGGCCGACACAAAAACGGCAAATAATGCAGAAGCAATCAATCGACGCATCACACGCTAAGTGTACAACTGCCCCCGCCTCGCCTTACAGTGTGCGCTTAAAGAGCGGCGTGGCAATCAGCAGCGTTCCAATGCCGAAGACAAACAGGAATGCGAGATCGAATCGAATCGCTGTAAAGCCGCCATCCTTGAGCAGGATCGCCTTGAAGCCGTGAATCACATACGTAAAGGGATCGACGACAGCCAGCGCGCGGAGCCATGCGGGAAACGCGGCCACGGGATACATGGCGCCCGAGGGATAGAACAAAAGCATGTTGAGAACCCCGAACATGGCCCGAGGCGTCAATGGATCTTCGACGCGCACCATCAGCAGAAACATCATGCCGTTGAAGGCGACGGAGGTGACCAGAATGAGGCAAAACAGTTCCAGCATCACCATGGGATGAAAAACGACGCCCAGGCCGGCCATGAGTGACCCGATGATTGTGAGGCAGAGGCCGGAGAGGACGGCCTTGATGGAGCCCGCCATGTTGAGCCCGAAAACTAACTCAATCTTGGTGATGGGAGTGACAAGATAGCCCTCGTGCACGCCGCGAGCCTTGTCGTCGATGTATAACATGCCGCCGCCGATCATGACGGAGATATACATCGCCAGCGCAACGGTTGCAGGCAACAGAAACTTCATGTAGTTGACGTAGGGATAGAGTTCGACAATCTCGAGGGCAATCTGGTTTGCGAGGCGCGGTTGAATCGCGGGTGCCGTGAGCGCTGAGACGACCAGCTGCATCTCAGCTTCGATCGACCCGGAGCTAAACGGGTCAGTGTTGTCGACGACCAGACCGATGTTGGGGGCGTCCTGCGAATAGACGCGGCGCGAGTATTGCGCCGGAATAATGACGGCTCCGTCGATCTTGCCCGTCCGCACGTCCTCGCGGGCCTGCACCTCGTTGGTGTACTCGACGGTGGTGAAGGTCTTGATGTTGACGGCAATCGCGACGAAGGCCTCGCGGATCTTGACGGCTTGCGGGCCATGGTCCAGGTCCACCACAGCCACGCGCTCGCCGACGATCTTGCCGCCGAAGGCGTTGCCCATGATGAGCAATTGCAGGATCGGCATCATCAGCGACATGACCATGAGCGTGGGCGAGCGGAAAAACTTGCGCATCTCGCGCTCGACGATGGCAAACATTCTATTCATGGCTGGGCTCCGGGGCGAGGCGGCAGGGTAAAGACCGGCGGCTTTACCTGTTCATCGCGAAGCTGCCGGCCGGTGTAATAGACAAACACATCGTCGAGAGTGGTGTTCTGGACGCTGAGCGAGGTCAGTGTCTCGCCCAGCGACGCTGCCAACTCGACCAACTGCATGGTCGTTCTGGAGCCAGAGGAAGTGAGTACTCGGTAGAAGCCTGCGCTCTCGGCCTGTACGCTGCTCACGCCTTCGAGGCCTTCGAGGCGCGCCTGCCACTCGGCGGTCTCGCGGTCGAAGTGCACCTCGACCACGTTGGCTCCGGGAACGCTGTGCTTCAATTCCATGGGCGTGCCTAAAGCAACAAGAGTCCCGTGATCGACGATGGCGATGCGGTCGCAGAGCTTGTCGGCCTCTTCCATGTAGTGGGTGGTGAGAAGCATGGTCAGATGGCGGGTCGTTCTCAGGTTGTTGAGCATCTCCCAGACGGCGATGCGAGAGACCGGATCGAGGCCGGTCGTCGGCTCGTCGAGAAAGAAGATGCTCGGATTGTGAACCAGGCCGCGGGCAATCTCAAGGCGCCGGCGCATTCCGCCCGAAAGCGTCTTGGTCTGCGCGCTGCGCCACTTGACGAGATCAACGGCTTCGAGGACCTCCTGAATATTGATCTCGCGCTGGGCCTTGGGAACACTGTAGAGCTTGGCGTAGATGCTCAGGTTCTCTTCGACCGTGAGATCCGGGTCGCTGGTGAGAGCCTGTGGGATCACGCCGATCAAGCGGCGAACTGCGTCGGGCTCTTTCGCTACATCGTGCCCTGCAACAATCGCCCTGCCCGCCGTCAAAGGGATGAGCGTGGTCATCATGCGAATGAGCGTGCTTTTGCCGGCGCCGTTAGGGCCTAGCAGGCCGAAGATCTCTCCAGCGGCAACCGAGAAGCTGACCTTCTTCACGGCCTCAAAGTCGCCGTACCGCTTGACCGCCTGGTCAACCACAATGGCCGGCTGCGGTCCGCTCTGCGCTTCGGAGGAGGTTTTGGCCTTAGCCATCATTGCTTCACCAGCTTGCTCTTGGGGATACTGCCGTGGGCCGTTTTACGTTGCAATAAATCACTTCGCGGCGGGGTCATTCTTTCACCAGCTTGCTCTTGGGGATATAAACCTCAGCAGTCATACCGGGAACATAGCGGTCGCCGGGATTGTCGATGAGCAGCTTGAGTTGAATGGTCTTGATGTCGCGCTTGCGTGCGCTGACGTCGCGCTGTGTGGCAAAATCTGCCTCGGCCGATTTGTTGATGACCTTGCCCAGTAGGGGCGCACCCGAAGGCATAACAATGCGCAGCGAGTCACCAAGCTGGACCGCGTCGGCCTGGGTCTCGGGCAGCGGAGCGTAAACCCAAGTCTGGGTCAGGTCCATGATGGTCACGATGGCAGCGCCCATGGTGACAACCTCGCCCTGGCGGGCTGCACGGACGTTGACCTTGCCGCTCACTGGCGCGAAGACCTGCGCGTAGCCCAATTGAACCTTGGCCTGATCGGCCAGCGCGCGGGCGCTCTCCGCTTCACCGCGTGTCGAATCCACGGTGCGGGCGGCGACAACGGTCAACAACTCGTGGGCGCGGGCCTGGCGCAGAGACGCTTCGGCGGCGGCGACGTTTTCGCGAGCGGTCTCGACGGCGGCCTTGGCAGCCTGCAAGCTGGTGGCCGCTTCGTCCTTGGCCTGCTGGCTCATGATGCCCTGCTGGGCCAGCGCAACTGTGCGGCTGGTGTCGGCCTGCTGATGTTCAAACTGGGCCTGGGCCTGGGCCAGCGAGGCCTGCGCGGACTTTACTACAGCCTCAGCATTGACCGTGGCGCTGCCGGTTTCGCCGCGTGTCTGGCGTTCGGTCTCGACGGTCTCGTCAAGCTTGCTCTTCTCGCTGACCGCTGTGGCCTGAGCGGCCTTGCGCGCGGCGTCGAGATCCTCGCTCTCAATAATGGCGATCAGTTGACCGGCCTTCACATCCTGGCCTTCGTCGACCGTCAGCGTCTGAATGCGGCCCGGAATCCTCGCGCTCACCACGACTTCGTTTGCGTCGACGGTGCCGATCAGTTGCAGATCGGTCGTGGGCCTCACCGTGACCAGATACCAGATCAGCGACCCGATAGTCAGCAAGCCCAGGATCAGAAAAACTCGATTGCGTGCGTTCACTTGCGCCTCACTTCATTTGCAGACGTTTGGATGGCTTCGATATTGCAGCTCTTGATCGTTGCGTTGCGGGAATCTTCGGTTGGCGAGTCGGGCGTTCCCGGCATCGGGGTGGATTCCAGAACCCGCGCCGCCATTCGCGCGCCATGTTGCCGGTCTGTAAAGATCGTCTGTCCCAGGTACTCGATGGCCACCTTGCGCCGCCGCGCCAGTTCGCCACATTCGAGCGGATCTGCGCCCGTTACCAGCTGTGTCAGCGGCGCAGAGAGAAAGTAGAAGACATTCGCTCCCAGCGCTGTATAGCGCATTTGAGTGAGATCGACCACGACCAGCTCTCCAGAGGCAATTCCCGCTTCGAGCAGCTTGTCCACCATCACCCACAGGGGCCGGAAGAATCTCTCTGCCATTGGCGCCAGGCTGTTTTGTTCGCCGCGGTGGAGGCGTACCATCTCGTGTTGCATGAGAGCTCGCCAAGAAGGGTGAGAATACGAACGATCGAAGTTCCCCAGAACGATCTGAAGAAAACGCTCTCCCACCGAGGCATCGGCCTCCAGCGTGGCCATGCTGGAAGCTCTCACTTCTTCGAATACAGACTGGAGTGCGGCCTCGTATAGGTCGTCCTTGCTCTTGAAGTAGTAATAAAGTAGCGCCTTGTTGACGCCTGCTTCCTCTGCGATCTGTTCGGTCCTCGCGCCGGCCAGCCCATTGGTGCTGAATTGCCGGATAGCGGCCTCGAGTATCCGGGTGCGCGCAAGGTCAGCGCGTTCAGTCTGGCTTCGGGATGGATTTGAGGTATCCAAGAGGTTAACTAACCGGTTAGTTAACTATAGCCCAGCAGTGAAAGAAATACAACCCGCCTCTGTAAAAACTTAGAGAATTCACATCGCTCTGCTATTACCAAGCAATCCTCTTCCGAATAGCGAAACTTCACCGGCCAACTTCTCAAAAGAGATTTGATCTTCAGCAAGGACAGAATTGAGACTCATGATAACTTTTCCTTGACAACTAATAACCGTATGGTTATGGTTTATCGATGATGCTGGCCAATGCAAATCACGTGTTTCGCGCTCTCGCCGATCCCACGCGCAGGGCCATCTTCGAGGAACTGACCCGGCAGGGCGAACAGACCGTCCACGCACTGACTCGCTATGCCGGCGTATCTCAGCCTGCCGTCTCAAAGCACCTGACGGTGCTGAAGCGGGCAAAGCTGGTGCGGCATCGCCGCGAAGGACGTGAAACTCACTATCGCGTACAGACCGATGCACTGGCCCCGATGGTGGACTGGCTCAATCTCTACGGCGCCTTCTGGCGTGAACGTTTCGATCAACTCGAAAACCTGCTGAAAAGGATGGACACATGACCAATACTTCCACTGCACAGACTCTCGTTGCAGAACGCGAGAGTTCCGACCCCACACGCTCTCTCGTCATTGAACGGGAGATGCCGCATTCACCTGAAAAAATTTGGCGAGCCCTCACTGAGGGTCAATTGCTCGCCCAATGGATGATGAAGAACGACTTCGAGCCGCTGGTCGGACGGAAGTTCCAGTTCCGCGCCGACCCCATGCCAAACTGGAATGGTGTTGTCGATTGCGAAGTTGTGACGGTCGAGCCGTTTCAACGCCTCTCTTATCTTTGGGGTGTCGGGGGAGGCGAAGCCGCAGGCGGGCTCCAATGGGTCGTGCTCTGGACGTTGACTCCATCGGAGAGTGGCACCCGCGTCCGTATGGAACAGTCCGGCTTCACTGCCGATCAGCAGGCCGCCTATCAAGGTGCAAAGTACGGCTGGCAGAAGTTCTTCGGAGCCCTGGAAGGGGTCCTCGCAGAATTGCGGTAGTGTAGGAAGTTATCCGCAAGTTGAGAAAGCAATAGGGCGCGGTGTCTTCAGACCGGCTGTTCACCCGGCGTCCACGCCGCCAAACGTCGCCTGTGGTTCTGGAGACCCACAGGACAGCCGACCTGGCGTTACCAACTTACGGATAGGCTCTGAGTCCGGCGTGTTCCCGGCCAACGCTTTCTGGGAATCCGTCGAATCCTTATTCCTTGTCGATGACAGTCAGAAGGAGCATGCGAGTATGAAAATCAGCGGTTCCCAGGGAGTCGAATCTGCACCTCGACTCATAGACGCGAGAATCGACGAGCTCGCCGACTGGCGCGGAGAGATGCTTTCCCGCCTCCGCGCCTTGATCAAGCAAGCCGACCCCGAAATCGTCGAGGAGCGCAAGTGGAAGAAGCCTTCTAAGCCCCAGGGGACGCCGGTTTGGTCCCACGACGCGATCATCTGCACCGGCGAGACGTACAAGAGCTCTGTCAAGCTGACATTCGCCAAGGGAGCCGCATTGGAGGATCCTTCGGGCGTATTCAACTCCAGCCTCGACGGAAGTGTCCGGCGCGCCATCGACTTCCACGAAGGCGACAAGATCGATGAGGCGGCTTTGAAGAATCTCATTCGCGCGGCAGTGGCGCTGAATCTCGAAACCAAGCCGAGACCACGACGAGCAAGCAGACCGACTAGCATCGAATGCCAATGAGATCTCGCACGGATCGGTCAACTGGCTATTCAAGCAAAGATGCTGATCTCGCCTGTCCCACCGTCCGAGATCTCGTTGGCATCCGGCTTATCGTCGGGCTCAGATTCGGATTCGGCCCGATCGTCGGCCGTCTTCTCGTCGTCCTCAAAACCGCTTGCGGCCTTGTCGCCACCGGGGGAATAGGTCTCGTCGCCATTCCGGGACGAGCGATCGATCTCGAAGACATCCGTCAGCCCGAGATCGGTCTGCTTGGACCGGATCATCGGTGCGATGCGAGCGACCGAGATTGGGCTGATCTCCATGTGGAGTGCAATCTTTTTGAGAGATTCTCCTCTGAAACGCCTATCGGCCTGAAACTCAAGAACTTTAGCTCATTTCTGAATTATGTTCATGATTCGTACTGTCTGGCGGCTCATGTCAAGGCTCGCCGCCGAAGCCACGACGCCATCCGCTTGAGACTGATCGAGCATCGAAACTCCCTGAGCAAGGCTCATCCCCGCGGGAACGGCTACAAAGCCTCCGCGGTGCTCGCCGGTCTCGCGGGCGATTGTCTTGAAGAGCATGGCCCGGCCGTTCATGTGGACCTCGAGCTGCTCAGTCTTCCAGTCGGTGGGGCTGACCCGGGTCCGTTGCAACCGGAACCACCCGCCCTTATAGAGCCGCCCCAGGATGCCGTAGCCAAAGTCCACGTTCTCTTCGAGATGACCGTCGAGCCGGGCCAGCCGCTTGTAGCGCTCACTGACCCACAGTTCTCCGCTCATCGCATGGAAGATGCGGGCCTCGATCGAGCGGGCCGGGTAGTTCGGATTGGGCCGAAAGCGCAACCGGTAGCAGCCATCCTGCTCCCCGGCGTACTCATAGATAAACGCATCGGGCAACAGTGCGACAATGAGGCCGATCCGCTTCTCGTCGTCCGCGTACTGCTGGCGATACCTGGCCTGCTCCGAAGGAGAACTCAAAAGGTCAGTTAGGCGGTTGTCTTCCGCAAGCCGGCCCGCAACGTCCAACGGATGGCCGTTGCTGAGGTCGACGCGCGTCACAGGCCCCTCGGCGGTCTCCACCTGCTCTTCCAGACGGGTCTCACTTTGCAATCGGCGCTCGATCCAGAAGCGCCAGTAACCATGCCGGTCGTGATCGTGAAGTTCGTTGTAGACGACTTCGCGCACCAACTGGACAGTCGGCATCGGCAGCCTAGGCTGCTGAGCCTGAAGACAGCCTGTCCCTTGCGCAAGAATGAGAACTCCGAGCAGTCCCCATGAGCTGCGCATAGTCCCGCTCCCCTCACCAAATAATTGAGTGCCATGCCGAGTATCTGATGGCGACCATGAAGAACTGGGTAGAATTCAGTGAAAAAACCAAGAAATCCCGAAAAGAACCGGAGTGAGCACTGATCACGGACGACTGACCACTGTTCACGACACTTGCTACACTGGCACCATGCTCGATGAACTGGAGTTTCGCCGCGTCGCCGAAGACGCTCTTGGCTCGCTCAAACAGCATCTTTTTGCCCGCGAAGATGAATCCGAAGCCGGATTTGAGGTCGAGGAACAGGGCGGCGTCCTCAACGTCGTCTTTGAGACGCCGGCCGGCAAGTTTGTCATTACGCCCAACACGCCGGTGCGCCAGATTTGGATCTCGGCGCTATCCACGAGCTTCAAACTCGACTGGGATGAGGCGATGTCGGAGTTCATCCTCCCGCGGACAGGTGAGGAACTCGCCACGCTCGTTGACCGGTTGATCGAGCAGCACCTCGAAGGCTGAGACCGCCTTTCGGTGGACGGAAAGACTTAAAGTTCCCCTACATTCGCCAGTGGTGCAGTTTCCGGATTGCTGACATAACTGACCAATCATGATGCCTCCGCGTCGAAAACTCAAGTGAAATGAGTAATTTATGGGCTCGTGCACAGATTGGATCAGTTATGTCGAAGATAACCGGCCAAACTGCTTGATTCTAAACAGCTTCGCTTAACATCAAGGAGCAAGCAGATTTGGGCCGGTTATCTCGTTACAAACCAGGCACAACACCGATCATGGAGCCTGCGGCGCATTTCGTTACTAATCGAGCCGTGTCCCGATTTCCTTTCTAGAATTGACCCTGAGTGAGCGGAATGGGCTGTTGGCGACAATGAAATGCCGTCGAGCTAAATCGCCTTAAGGGGCAGTTCGGCTCCCTCGTTTCCAGGTGCTGTAGATTAGGAGTCGCTGCGAAGAGCATCTGTCACCTAATACAATTGGGGGACGCCTTTCCGCACTTACCTCAGGCATCGGAGTGGATCGATCATGTTGTCTCGCATTTGTTTGGCCCGCTTGGCGCGGCTGTCTTCTGCCTTGTATCTTCTAGCTGGGCTGGCTGCCGCCATCCACGCACAATCTCTTGCCCCCGAGGTCAGGCTGCCAGTCGGCTTTGCCACCATCGACCCCTTTGCGCAATCAAAATTCATGGCGCGCGGAGTGAATGTGCTGGGCTACGACCCCATCTGGGCCGATTTCTCCAAGGGTCGATTTAAAAAGGAATACTTCCGCAAGATTCATGACGCCGGATTCGCCACCGTGCGCGTCAACCTGCAGGCTTTCCAGTACATGACGGCAGAGAACGAGCTGCCCGATTCCTGGTTCCGCATGCTCGACTGGGTCGTCGCCAACGCAACCGATGCGCATCTGCAGGTCATTCTCGACGAGCATGACTTCAATTACTGCGGCGAAACGAGCTATGTCGAGTGCAAGCCCAAGCTGCTCTCTTTCTGGCGGCAGGTCGCACCCCGCTATAGAGACACTCCCGGCAGCGTCACCTTTGAACTGCTCAACGAACCTCACGGCCTCATCTCCAACCAGGAGTGGAACGGCCTGTTGCTCGAATTGCTCGAAGTCGTCCGCAAAACCAATCCAACCCGTAACATTGTCATCGGACCCGGTGTTTGGAACAGCCGTGCCGCGCTGAAAGATCTCGCTCTGCCCGGCGACGACGGCCACATCATCGTCACCTTCCATTACTATGAGCCCCTTGCTTTTACCCATCAGGGCGCACCCTGGGCTGAAGAATCCATCCGCGCCGGCCATGACATCGCCTGGGGCAAGACAGAAGAGCAGCTCACAGTCGAGCGCGATTTCGACGGCGTCGCGCAGTGGAGTCAGGAGCATCATCGGCCTATCTTGCTGGGCGAATTCGGCTCCTACGACAAGGTCCCCTTGGAGAGTCGCGTCCGCTGGGATTCCTTCATCCGCAAGACAGCCGAAGATCGCGGTTTCAGCTGGGCCTACTGGCAGTTCGATGCCGACTTCGTGGTCTACGACGTGCAAAGCAACAAATGGAACGAGCCGATTCTGAAGGCCCTGATTCCAAAACAGCAATGATCGCCAGGCGCTACCGATAAGTTCAAGTCGCCTTCTCGACTGATTTCCGTTTTATCCGGCCTCCGAGTGGATGAAGGGCTCAGACATTTGGCGAGAAACGGGCTCTCTTCGGAATGGCGACGACTCAGGAGTTGAAGCCCGTTTGTGGTGTCTAATATCAGCATGCGCAAGCCAAACCGCTGGATCGTGAAGGCTTCAGTGTTTCTGCTTTCGTATTCCTATTTGTTGGTCTCCTCGCAAAGCACTTGGGGGCAGGCCCCAGGGCCGTCAGTCGAAACTCCCGAACTGTATTTCTATACTCTTCCTTCAAAGCAGCTCTTCTCGCTGGGTGAAAGCGTAGTAATCGTCCTCCAGCTTTATAGCCGGTCGGAACAACCGATTTTGGTCGGTCGCCTGCAAGACAATGAGTTTGTGAGTTTCAAAGTGATTGGTCCTGACGGCAACGAAGTACCGTGGCAGGGCGAGGCGCGAGCCGGTACCAAGGGATTCTCACCTTCAGATTTCGCTGTGCTGGGGCAATATAAGGAAATCTCTGCGAACAGGATCATTTCGCTGAAAGATGGAACGGGGTTTGCCTTCGACAAGCCTGGTCAATACTCGCTCACCGCCAAATTCTCTATGGAGCCTCCAGAGATTTTCGCTCCGTTTGCAGGTCAGGCCAAGGCTCCAACGGGCCCCCTCCATTCGACAAAACTGGTGTTTTGCATAGAAGCATGCGTTCTCAAACCTCTTCAGGTGCGCAATAATGCCCCCCAAGCCGCGCTCAACGCAGTGCGCGTCTTCTACACCAACATCACCAGATACCAACAGCTCGGGATCCCTTATGGACGCGCAAAGAAGGCACTCTGGCCACTTCTCAGCAAACGACTTGCTCAGCAGCTAGCCAGCCTCGAATCCTGTGACGAAGATTATTACCGGCGCTACGGCAAGATTCTTCGCGCCAATACATACAAGCCTGCGACACCTTGGTTAGAGGAAGGTTTGTTCACGGGTCCCAATGACGCAGCAACTCCACGCATTTTTCGAATTCTTAGCAGTAGAGCTCTCGGAGAAAACCGCGTCGACGCTGAACTCAGATTCACCACGGAGCAGACCTACAGCCCCGACCTTGGCCTTCCCCCTTCGTATGACCACTATGAAGGTGTTGTAACCGCGATTCTGGAGAATAACCGGTGGGTTATCGATGATTACATAGCAATGTACGAGAACGACGAACTGCAACGTCTATCCGCTGGATATCCTGAGTGCAAAGGCGGTCAGTGGGTGGGTAAAACACCTTACTGAAAGGCCGTCCCCGTGTCTTGGTCGGCGTGTTGGGAGTGTGACCGGACATGGGCCGTGATCGCGGTTGTGTATCCGAGTTGGTTTTGCCCGTTCTTACCGGCCATCCTGAAGTCGGCGTGATCCATCTCACGGCTACTTCCCCATTGGCGGCAGACTACCCGCAACGCGCGATTTGAACGCAAGATGGGCTGGATGAACGCCTCGCCCTGTCCGAGTGAGCAGAGAAACGGCGACCCGATCGGTCCATTCATCGCGTCGGAAATTTCCGCCTAAAGCACGACGAGCAAGTCTCGATCCCTTATCCACCACTCCCCTTGACAATCGACAAGAGAAATGGGAGCCTATTGTCGAGTATCGAGGGGAGCGTATGCCAACGCCGACAGATTTGCTCCAAGGGACGCTGGATCTGCTGATCCTACAGACGCTTGCACTTGAACCAATGCATGGGTGGGGCATCGCTCAGCGCATCCAGCAGGTTTCGTGTGCTGTGCTCCAGGTTAGCCAGGGCTCACTTTACCCAGCTCTGTATCGATTGGAATACAAAGGGTGGATTAAATCGGAATGGGGCAATTCGGAAAGCAATCGGCGTGCGAAGTTCTACAAGTTGACTGCCGCTGGTAGAAAGCAACTCGAAGCAGAACGCGCATCCTGGGATCGACTTTCGACTGCCATTGGTCTGATTCTCGGTAACACGGTGGAGGTGCCTTCATGATCGTTGAGTTCTCGACCTGGCTTCGCTATTTTTTGTTCCGTAAGAGCCGCAAAGAACTCGACGACGAGATCCAGTTTCACCTGGAACAGCTTATTGCCGCTAAGAAAACAGCGGGAATATCGGAGCCGGAGGCACGGCGGCAGGCCCTGATCGAGTTTGGCAGTGTTGACGCAGCTCGTGAAAGATGCGAGCAACAGCGTCCTGGTTGGTGGGCCGGAATCGCCGCGCAGGATTTCAGATACGTGCTGCGTGGAACCCTGCATAATCCGATTTATTCGATCGCAGTCGTAGTCACTCTTATGCTAGGAATCGGCTCGTGCTCTGCTGTTTTCACCGTTGTAGACAAGATTCTGTTTCGACCATTGCCGTATGGCGATACTGGCCGACTGGTTTCTGTGGGCCTAGTGGCGCCCATTGAGCCGCAAGAATTCATGCTGGGCGGTTCGTACTACGAGTGGCAGGACAACCAGAAACCGTTTGTCGCGATGACGTCGGAGACCGGCGTGGAGCCGTGCGATTTGACTGAGTTAAACGCAATACGGCTCGATTGCGCGAACGTTGAGAACAATTTTCTGCCAACCCTCGGGGTTACACCTGTTGTCGGGCGTAACTTTCTGCCCAGCGAAGATCGCCCCAACGCGCCGAAGGTCGCATTGATTTCCTATGCATTGTGGCGAACCAGATTCAATCGGGACCCAACCATTGCAGGCAAGATCATCCGCATTGACGGAAATGCGACGGAAATTGTCGGTGTGCTTCCGCAGAACTTTGAAATGCCGAGACTGCAAGCTGCGGATGTGCTGTTGCCCGAGTCATTGGATGTGGCGGCCCAGCGCAGAGCAGATCCAGGCCGTCCTTTGTGGGCATTTGCACGGCTGAAAGCCGGAGTGACTCCAGAGCAAGCGAAGGCACAACTCGAACCACTATTTGAGTACTCTCTGCGATTGGCGCCGGCGCCTTTCAGAAAAGAAGTGCATTACGCGGTGCGGCCGCTGCGCGATCGTCAGTTCCACGATGTGCATCGAGTTGCATGGATCCTTCTCGGATTGGTGATGGCGGTATTATTGATTGCTTGTGCCAACGTCGCCAGTTTGCTGACGGCACGAGGGGCAGGCCGTCAGCACGAAACCGCTGTCCGCATCGCGCTCGGTGCGAGTCGATTGCGCTTGCTGCAGGTGGCGATTCTCGAGTCTCTCGTGTTGGCAGCAACTGGCGTTCTGGCAGCGTTGTTGTTGGCGGAAGGACTGCTGCATGTGTTCGTCGCGATCGCTCCGGACGGCATGCCATTTCTAAGTGCCGCCAAGATTGACACGCGGGTTTTGGTGTTCACTCTCTCGATAGGTCTGTTGTTCACGTTCGCATTCGGATTAATGAATGGCTTGAGCCGGACTCCGGCGAGTGTTTTGACGAGCCACAGCAGGTTGGGTATGCGGCGTGCGCGATTGCGGCAGGTCCTGGTCACCGCGCAGATCGCAGCCAGTCTGGTTTTGCTGGCTGGTGGGGCGCTGCTGACCCGCAGTTTTTGGAACCTACAGCGCCAGAATCTCGGAATGAATGACGAGAACGTTGTGACGGCGACGCTTTCTCTGGGCCAGACGGCATATCCCACGCCGGAACGACAGATGGCATTTTACGAACAACTTCAGCACAATCTGCGCTGGGGTCCCGGAGTCAATGCCTTGGCGCTGAGTGACTCGCTGCCGCCAGGCGGCTATCACCATGATCAGATCTTTGCCTCGCTACGCATAGAGGGACAACCGCGGTATACGTCCGGCACCGGCGGTAATGTGGCGTGGCGCTGGGTTACACCGGAATATTTTCGGACGCTGAATATTCCTTTGATCGAAGGTAGTGGATTCACGGATAACGAGCTTGCATCGGCCAACCGGTATGTCGTGATAAGCCGTTCGCTCGCGGAGCGGATGTTTCCAGGACAAGACTCGGTCGGACGGCAGGTGCATCTGGCAAGCGGTGCGCCAGCCGACCAAGATCCTCCGTACACCGTCGTAGGTGTTGCTGGAGACGTAAAGAATGGCGGGTTGGCAGCGGGCGAAGAACCCGAGTACTATCGGCTGCGAAGAAATCGGCCGGAAGATTGGGATCGAGGGGCAGTAGTGCTGGTGAAGTCGGGCTTGCCGGCTGCAAGCGAGGAGCGCTGGATGCGAGAACAAGTCGCCGCGCTCGATCCTACGCTGCCCATCGAACAGGGTACATTGCAAGAGCGCATAGCAAAACTGGCGGATCAGCCTCGTTTTGAGATGCTGCTCGTAGGTTACTTTGCGTGCATCGGCCTTGTCCTGGCGATCATCGGATTGTATGGGGTGACTTCTTTTTTAATGGTGCAGAGGAAACCGGAGGTTGGCATCCGCATGGCGTTGGGCGCGAGCAAGGGAGATATCGTCCGGATGGTGCTCGCGAGCGCCATGAGAATGGTTCTGCCAGGAACCATCGCCGGGCTCACTCTGGCACTCGGCATGTCGCAGACTTTGTCGAGCGTGCTGTTCAAAGTCGGGGCCCACGACGCGGCAACCTTCTGTGGCTCGACGATGTTGCTCATCGCCGTGACCGTCGTCGCATCCCTAATTCCGGCCATCGCAGCCACGCAGGTCGATCCGATTACTACGTTGCGAATAGATTGATTCGCATATACGGCAGGCCCGCTTGGCCAAAGATGCGTAGAGCAACCTACTGCGATTTCATCGGTCGTGGCTACTCAAGTGGAAACTCACGGCGCGTACAAGTTGCTTGCGACGGCTCGTAAATACTAGACGTTCCACTGCGACAGGGTTACCGCGAAAAGTCGTATCACATCTCTAAATCCCGAAAAACTGATCGCAAGCGCTCATTCCGGTTGACCGGCTGCTCGGAGCCAGCGTGATCCAAATCACGTAAGGGAAGAGTTGCCGACGCATACAGCAACGATCCTCAATGGCGTCCTTCACGTATGGACTAGGAGCACGATTTCGACACGAAAAGGGAATCGAAGATAGACAACCGATCGTTTATTCCCTTGGTGTGAGACGACACGCTTCCAGGCCGGTGAGTGCGGATGCACAGGCAAGCAGTTATAGAATGCCACCCTTGGAAATTGTGATCACTTGGCCGCCGGGGCCGCCTTCTTGTGCTCCACGAAAGTATGTGCTTGATGACAGCTCACACACGTCTTGCCTTTCATGAATGGATCAGACTTCAGTTGTGCCACCTGATCGGTGTGACAGGTGTCGCAGGTGCTTAACGCAGGTGTGCCCGCGAAGTCCCGCGATGTTGTCTCGCCATGGCATCCGGTGCATTCGACACCATTGGCGCCATGCGGGCTGGCTGTCCATTGGTCATAAATCACTTTGTGGCAGCTGGCACAGGTGTCCCCGGCTGGAATCAGCCGATGGAAAATGTGCTTGGCTTGATCCTGCTGGGCAATGGCAGGTTGGACGGCAATTGCCAAAACGAGAAAAACCAACAGGGTGAGACCGAGGATACGCGCACTGAGACTATTCACGGACAGACCTCCTGAGTACGGTCTTCAAGTATCGAACCGGCGAAGGCTGCGATCTGTGATGCATATCACATCAAACCGGAATGCGATCTGCGCATTGATGCGAAGCCTTTAGCCAAAGGAATGTTCTTCGGAATAATCAGCAATTCATGGAGTTGTGCCCGGTTAAACCGGCCACTCGTCGCCAATGCCAATCTCAACCTGAGGGCGGTCGTGGGCAGACCCCGGCAAGGGCCGGGGAAAGTTGGGAGACGAATGCATCCGAAATAGGTTTGGAGTCCGCCTGGGCGGAGAGGTTTGTCGGCGGATTTGGCGATTACCCGTCAATGAATGCACCTTTGCTCAAAAAGGAGTACCGGAACTCATCACGCGGAGAGAAATAGATGGCGTTGTTGCGGTACGACCCCAACGAGCACATCATCTCAGATGCTTGGCTCGCTCTCGATGAATCCGAGCGCATGGGGTTGGTCAGGCAATACCACCGGCGGCAGCGAATCCGCCTTCCAAATGAGACCATCCACGTCGCCTCCGAGTTCAGCTTCTTGTTACACCTCGTGCTCCTCACTGACTTAGCATTCAAACAAACCGGAGATTGCGCCACGCATCAACATTCTTTTCGCCTTGCAATCTGTCCTGTGAGCTGTATGATTCTAGGGAGCCAGTGCCGAAAATAGAATCTCTCTGAGCGCTTTGCTCCCCGGTCGGGGAACGATCGGATAACGCCGTGACTGAAGCCGATCCAGGGTAGAAGCGCATTCCCTCCCGCAGTACCGAACCGCCCGAAAGGAGTGGCGTAATGCGTTCGTTAAGATTCCTTGGTTACGTTGCAACGGCTCTTCTAACATTCTCCGTCCTAACTCTTCATGCAGCTTCAGCGCCCACCAAGATCGAGTTTTCCTCACTCGACAAGAGCCAGCCCTACACCTTGTCTGGAACTCTTTACCTTCCCGACAACGTTTCCGGTCCCGTCCCCGCCATCGTCATGGTTCACGGAACCTCGGGCATCAATCAAGTGGGCCGGCTCTATCGGGAGCCTGTGCTCAATGCCGGCATCGCGATCTTCGAGGTGGATTTCAAAACTGGAATCTTTACCTCGCCCATGGATCGGCCAACAATTGAGACCTTTGTTCCCATGGCCTTTGCCGCACTGAGGGAACTACGCAAAAACTCCGCCATCGACTCGACGCGCATCGGCATCATGGGCTTCTCGATGGGCGGCGGCATTACGATGAGAACCGCCATCGAAGAAAACCGCAAGGAGTGGATCGGAAATGAAAAGGGATTCATAGCCCATCTGGCCTTCTATCCTGTTTCCAAGCCGCTCATCTCCAAGTTCGAACATGGCGGCATCACCGGAGCTCCAATCCTTGTTCTGTACGGAACTGAGGATTCTTACGGTGAAGGCAAAGCGGTTCCCGAACTCAAGCAGATGATGATGAAGAAATTCAAATTCGATCTCATGACCGTAGAATACCCAGGCGCCACACACGACTTCAATCGCAGCGGTCCTTCCTTCAGCTACACCGATCCCGCCGCGGAAGGCCGCAGGGCTTTTATCAAGTACGATCCGGATGCGGCCAATGATTCGGTCACGAAAGTTGTCGCATTTCTTCGGCAAAACGTGGCCGGCAAATAGAGGTCGGTTTCGACTCGGACCGACGCGGCGGCCTTCGTCCAAAAAAGCCGGTCGCTCTAGTGCGCTTCTTGCTTCACAAATTCCAATGTGGAGGGACGGCCTTCTACGCGAGTGCCGGATACTTCGGCACCGTTAAAGGTCGCTTTAATGTGATATCCGTACTCGGTGCCCCTGGGAGTGTCGCGTCCTGGGACGTATTCCTTCGAGCCGGTTTTGTCTGTAGCGTACAACTTCGTCGTACCGTCATCGGCGATCTTGCCTTCGATCAGCAGGTAGCCGGGCTCGCGTTCTGCGCCATGCAAACCCCGGAAGTTCCCATCCTTGACCACGGCGACGAACCGGTAAGAGAAGCCCAGCGCATCCCTGAACGCATCGCAGGATACGGTGGTGAGCCATTTGCCGTCAAAGGTATTCCCGGCACGTGCGGCGCCAGGCAGAAGCAGCAAGAAAACCGCGAAAATCCCGGCCTTGTTCCTCATTCCGCTCCCTCCGCGGCCATCGTAGCACTAGCCGTTATGGAACGGAATTGAGCCACAGCAAACGGGGACTGCCGGTGAATGGCCGGACAGTCCCCGTCAGTTTTTACTGGTTTTATTGGAGTGAATAGACGGTCTTCAACACCTTTTCCGCCACATTCTTGGGCAGCGGGGCATAAGAGAGGGCGGAAACTTCGCTCTCACCGGAATTGACGATCCAGCTCAGCAGGTCCTTGATGACCTTGCCCTTGGCCGCATCAGCCGGGTGAACCGGGATCAGCAGATAGGTGAAGCTGGAGATGGGATACGAGTTGGCGCCGGGAGCGTCGGTGATCGAGATGCGATAATCGGCAGGCATCTGCTTGATGCTGGCCGCTGCCTCGGTAACACCCTCGATGGAGGCTCTTTCCCAGTTGCCTGCCGTGTTTTTCACTTCTCCGAAGCTGATCTTGTTTTGCAGGGCATAAATCAACTCTACGTAGCCGACCGCTCCGGGCAATTGGCGCACCAGTCCGGCGACTCCCTCATTGCCTTTGCCGCCCACGCCGACCGGCCAGCTGGGTGATGAGCCTTTGCCTGGACCGCTGGCCCATTCCTTGCTCACCTTGCTCAGGTAGTCGGTCCAGATGAAGCTGGTGCCGCTGCCGTCAGAGCGATGAACGACGATGATCTTCTGGTCCGTCAGCTTGACGCCGGGATTGTCCTTTGCGATGCGCCCATCGTTCCAGTTGGAGATCTTACCGAGGAAGATGTCAGCCAGTACGTCGCCGCTGAATTTGATATTGTCGACGCCCGGAACGTTGAAGATCGGCACAACAGCGCCCAAAACGGTGGGAATATGGATCAGTTTGACCTTCGAAGTGCTCAGTGCATCGTCGGTCATCGGCATGTCCGAGGCGCCAAAGTCCACCAAGCCTGTCGTCACCTGGCGGATGCCGCCTCCCGAGCCAATCGACTGATAGTTGATCTCAACACCGGGGTGAGCAGCGCTGTACTCGCTAAACCATTTTGAATAGATCGGATAGGGGAAAGTGGCGCCCGCCGCAGTCAATTTCTGAGCTTGCGCGACACTCAAGGCCAACATGGACAATAAAACGGCAACCAAAATCTTTTTCACGGAGATCTCCCTTGCAGATGAACTGCCGCATACGATTCTCAACTGCCAATGTTAACGGCATTTGAATCGAGGGTGGATTTATGACTCTCTTTTGAGCGGGTCCGAAGTTCCCTTTCCCCCTTTTCCCTTTTCCTTGTTCCCCGCTTTTCAGGTATAGACTCTTTCCAAGCCTATGCTGATCCGCGCATCCCTCCCGATCGTGTTGCTTGCCTTTCCGGTGCTGATATGCGCCCAGACCCGGGCCAATCCCGCCCACAAAATGACAACCAAAACGCAAAGTCCCGAATGGGTTCACCGCTCTTCTCTGGTCATCGACACCCACGCCGACACCCCGCAACGCTTTGTGGATGAGCACTTTGACCTCTCCGACCCGCTCGGTGAAGGCGAAATTAATCTCGAATCGATCCACAAGGGCAACCTCGGGGCCGAGTTTTTTGCGATCCTGGCCGAGCCCACCGTTTACGAAGGCCAGTATGCTCGCCGGACGCTGGAGTTGATCGATTCGGTGAAACAACAAGTCGCCCGGCATCCCAAGGAACTGGAGTTCGTCGCCACCCCCGGCGGCATCGAAGAAGCTCATCGGAATCATCGGCTTGCCGTCCTGATGGGAATCGAAGGCGGCCATGCGATTGAGAACTCGATCCCGCTGCTTCGACAATACTATGCCCTCGGCGTGCGCTACATGACCCTCACCTGGGCCAACTCCAACGGCTGGGCCGACAGCTCCGGCGACATCGACGACAAGTCGGTGCCACACACCAAAGAGGGCCTGACGGAGTTTGGCAAAGACGTGATCTACGAAATGAATCGCCTCGGAATGATGGTGGACATTTCGCATGTCTCCGACAGAACATTCTATGAAACGCTGAGAATCAGCCGCGCCCCCGTTATCGCTTCCCACTCGGCAGCACGAGCGCTCTGCGATAGCTCACGCAATATGACCGATGAGATGCTCAGGGCGATCGCGCAATACGGAGGCGGCCCAAACTCCAAAGGCGGGGTTGTCCAGGTCAACTTCTACTCCGGGTTCATCTCGCAGACCTACTGCGACGCCCAAAAGGCCATGGAGCCGGAGGTGGAGAAGGCGGTTCAAGGTCTCAAAGACAAGGCCAAGGCGGACGGGAAGGAGCTTTCAAATGCTGAAATCGAGAAGGTACATCGCGAATTTGCCAACCGCGTCCCCCGCCCGCCGCTCTCGGCGCTGATCGATCACATCGATCACGTCGCCAAGGTGGCAGGCATCGATCACGTCGGCCTTGGCTCGGACTTCGACGGCATCAATGGCCAGTTACCTGAAGGAATCAACTCTGCCGCCGACTTGCCCAAGATCACCGAAGCGCTGATGGCGCGTGGCTATTCAGCCGAAGACTGCCGGAAGATCCTCGGCGGCAATCTGCTTCGAGTCTTCCGTGAGGTCGAGCAGGTTTCTCGGGAGTTGCAGTCTGAAGAACGTCCAAAGATCACCGAGAAGCAGCCGTTCGACACTTGGCAGAAGTAGGGTCTGCCAGGACGACGGGCCTTGCGATTGCAATATGGACTATATATAATAGTCCATATCACGAGGAGATCGTGCCCGAAGTCTCAGCCAACAAGACATCGATCGGCGTAACGGCCTTTAAAGCACAGTGTCTCGGGTTAATTGACGATGTAGCTCAGGGCAAGACCGGCCGCATCGTTCTGCTCAAGCATAATCGCCCAATTGCCGCCGTTGTTCCGCTCCTGGACGGCGAGAGCGACGACTTCGACCTATGGGGCGCAATGCGGGGAACGGTGAAGTTACTTCCAGGGGTTGACGTGGCAGAAAGCACGGGCGTGACTTGGGACGCGCTGAAAGAGATAGGAAAACGGGCGTGACGGAGTCGCCTGCCCCCGTTCTTCTCGACACATGCGCTCTCATCTGGCTGATGAGCGGAGAACCAATCTCACCTCCAAGCCGGGCCGCCATCCGAAACGCCCGCGTAACCCATGCAGGAGTTTATCTTTCTCCGTTTACAGCGTGGGAGATTGGCACTTTGGTCGCCAAAGGGAAGCTACCGCTAACGCTCTCGCCCGAAGCGTGGTTTGAAACTGCACTTTCGATGCCGGGTGTACGGCTTGCAGACTTAACACCTAAGTTGCTGATCCATTCCACTGCGTTGCCAGGAACTCCGCCCAGTGATCCGGCCGTTCAGATTATCGCAGCTACAGCGCGCCTTCACGGTTATCGACTCATCACCCGCGACAAAAAGCTGCTCGACTACGCTACTGAGGGCCATATCTTCGCAATCAAATGTTGAATCCAGAGCTTGGCCTATGGCCTGAGAATTCAGATTCAACCATTGCTTTATAGCACGATCTATAACGGAGGAGGAATTAAGAGCCATTCAATTAGACCGGAATGAGAGGATAGGTGGCCTACCAAATAGCCGGAGAAAAAGAAAGAACCTCGACCAATTCTCTCGCAGAGCGATATAGTAACCAGCATGAAACGCATCGCCGTAGCGCTAGCCCTGCTCTTCTCCGCCGCCGCCTTTGCGCAGTCGTTTTCCGTGACCTTCCACAAGGAACTGAGTGCGCAGCCGCTTGACGGCCGCCTTTTGCTGTGTCTCTCGACCGACCCGACCGACGAGCCACGCAACCAAATCGACGACAGCCCGCGCTCGCAGATCGTCTTCGGCGTCACCGTCGACGGATGGAAACCCGGCCAGCCCATAGTGATAGACGCGTCAGCTTCGGGCTACCCAATTCGCAGCCTCAAGGACGTGCCTGCAGGCGAATACACGGTCCAGGCCGTGCTGAACAAGTACGAGACATTCCATCGCGCCGACGGTAAGACCATCAAATTACATATGGATCAGGGCGAGGGCCAGCTTTGGCACAGTTCGCCCGGCAACTTGATCTCGAAGCCGGCGAAGATCGCCGTCAAGCCCGGCGGCACCATTTCCATTCTGCTCGACCACGTCATTCCGCCGATCGTCACGCCGGCCGACACAAAGTACATCCGCCACATCAGCATTCAGAGCGCTTTGCTGACCAAATTCTGGGGCCGGCCCATGACCTTGTCCGCGATTGTGCTGGTCCCCGAGGGCTTCGACGACCACCCCAACGCGCACTTCCCGTTGATGATTTTTCACGACCATTTCGTGGATGACTTCACCGACTTCCGCACCATTCCGCCGGACCCGAAGCTGAAGCCCGACTACAGCGAACGCTTTCACCTGCCCGGCTACAACCGCATCCAGCAGGAGGAGGCCTATAAGTTCTACCAAGAGTGGATCTCGCCGGGCTTCCCGCGCTATCTGGTCGTCAAGATCCAGCACGCCAACCCCTACTATGACGACTCCTATGCTGTGAACTCAGCCAATGTCGGCCCCTACGGCGATGCCATCGAGACCGAGCTGATTCCGGCCATCGAGAAACAGTTTCGCGCCATCGGCGAGGGCTGGGCGCGCTTCACATACGGCGGCTCGACCGGCGGCTGGGAGGCACTGGCCGTGCAGGTCTTCTATCCCGATCACTACAACGGCGCCTTTGCCGCCTGCCCCGACCCCATCGACTTCCACGCCTTTACCAACATCGACCTCTACAACGACAAGAGCGCCTTTTACCTCGAAGGGGCCCACAAGCGCGTAGCGCAGCCCTCGATGCGCGACTATCTCGGCCACACTTTCATCACGACCGAAGAGATCAACGCCTACGAATTGGCCCTGGGCGACCATGGCCGCAGCGGCGAGCAGTTCGACATTTGGCAGGCCGTCTACGGGCCGGTGGGTGAGGACGGCTACCCGCAGCCGATCTTCGACAAGGTAACTGGCGAGATCGACCACAGCGTCGCCAATTATTGGCGCGACCACTATGATCTTGAAGCGATTCTCGCGCGGGATTGGGCGAAGCTGGGACCGGAGCTGGAGGGCAAGATCCACATCTACGTGGGCTCCGACGATACATACTTCCTCAACGACGCCGTCTATCGCATGGAGGACTTCCTCAACTCGACCAACGATCCGCCGTACGGCGGCGAAGTGACATACGGGCCGCGCGCCGAGCACTGCTGGAACGGAGACCCCAACCTGCCCAACGCCTGGTCACGGCTGCACTACGACACGCAGTACCTGCCCAGGATCCTCGAACGCATTCAGAACACCGCGCCCAAAGGAGCAGACCTCACGAGTTGGCGCTATTAGCAGGTCGTCGAGAACTGATCCGTAAATTGAGAGAGGAACGAAGCGCCGGTCTGGAGGCCACAGGACAGCCGACCTGGAGGCGCTACCAATCTACGGATAGCTCTTAACCTGCCTTCGCTGAATTTGCACTTGCACCGGCCACCGAGCAGGAGAGGCTGGCCAGCTCCAGCTCCTTCATGTAGACAAGAGCAGCTTGCCCCAGCGGGTAGAAGTTCTCTTTCCGGCCCTGGCAGCGGTATCCTTGCGCCTCATAAAGACGGATCGCGCTCGCGTTTTCAGCCTCCACGTGCAGCCAGATCGAGCCGGCGCCCGCATCGCGCGCAGAGCCTTCGATGCGGTTGAGCAGCCCCTTCCCAATTCCCCGGCGGCGCGCATCCTGAGCGACTTCGATGGTCTGAATGTAAGCTCTGGACTCGCCCTTGCGCGCACCCCACTCGACAATGGCAAAGCCGGCCATCAATCCGGCTTCTTCCGCGATCCAGGTCGCAGAGTCGGAGTGTTGGACAAACGCCCGCATCGTCCGGCGGCTGAAGCGGAATGGTGGCCTGAAGCAGAGCACTTCGAGAGCGTAAAGCCGGTCGAAGTCCTCAGAAACAAATTGGCGGTAGATCACACTTCAACTTTACGTCAGCCGGAAAGCAGGAAGCCATCCCCCAGTTGAGGAGATGGCTTCTTGTGCACCCGCAAAATAACGGCGACTAGACCTTCGCTTCAAGGTTGGCGATTACGTCGAAGAAGCGCTGATCGAGGCGGCGGTTGGTGGCGATCGCATCCTTGATCGGAATATCGGTAATGTCCAGGCCCTTGAGCACGGCGATGCGGCCCCACTTCTGGTCGTGGACCATGTCGATGGCGTGCAGGCCATAGCGCTGGCCGAGAATGCGGTCATAGGCCGTGGGAACGCCGCCGCGCTGGGTGTGGCCCAGGTTGACTGAGCGGGTCTCATAACCCGTCTTCTCCTCGATCAGATTGGCAAGAGCCTCGCCGATGCCGGAGAGACGCGCATGGCCAAAGGAGTCCAGCTTGGCCTTTTCATTGACGACCTGGCCCACATCGGGCAGCTTCGCGCCCTCGGCCACCACCACAACGCCGTAGTGCTTGCCGTGGTCGTAGTTGTACTTGAGCAGCGCGCAGACGTGATCGATATCGATCTCCTTCTCGGGGACCAGGGTCACGTGGGCTCCGCCGGCTACGCCAGCGGCATAGGCGATCCAGCCCGCGTCGCGGCCCATCACCTCGACCACGACCACGCGATTGTGCGAATCGGCGGTGGTGTGGATGCGGTCGACGGCCTCGGTCGCGATCATCACCGCGGTGTCGAAGCCAAAGGTCTGGTCCGTCCCGCTGATATCGTTGTCGATCGTCTTGGGCACGCCTACCGAGGGCACGCCGTGCTCGCTCAGGAAAAGCGTAACCGACTGCGTGTCGTCGCCGCCCAGGGCGATCAGCGCGTCGATCTTGTTGAGTTTGAGGACTTCCTGGACCTTCTCGATGCCGCCGGGGATCTTCTTCACATTGGTGCGCGAAGAGTGCAGGATCGTGCCGCCCTTCAACTGAATGCCGTCAACAGCCTCCAGGGTTAGCGGAATGAAGTTGTTGTCCAGTACGCCTTTCCAGCCGTTGAGGAAGCCGATGAACTCATCGCCATAGTGGTTGATGCCCTTGCGCACAGCCGCATAGATCACCGCATTCAGTCCGGGGCAGTCGCCGCCGCCGGTTAATAAAGCAACTCGCATCGTAAAATCTCCTGATCGCAGGCGCGGCTTTCAAAACCGGGCCGGGAATTAGTCCGTGAAATTGTGGGTCTGGAAGAGGGTAACTGCTCTCGACGCCTTAGACAGTCTACTCTACCGCTGTAAAGGCAAATCGTGACTTCGCTCACGCTCGGCGAAGATCTCTCGTCGGGGTAAGGTGGGCGCGCGCTTCAAAGCACATCAACTGTCACCGTTTGGTGATATAATGGGTGATATGGAGGTCTTTATGAGAGCAACTGTTGCACTCGATGACGAGTTGGTACTCAGGGCCCAGGAGCTTTCCGGCGTAACAGAGAGAACTGCTCTGCTCCGGGATGCTTTGAAGGCTCTGATCCACCTTCATGCATCGCGCAGGCTGGCGGCGCTTGGTGGAACGGAGCCGCATTTAGAGAAGATTAAGCGCATCAGGGCTGACAATCTGGGCACGACAAAAGTTCCGATGGAAGTGAGGCGGGCGGAAGTTGCTGCCCAGATCATTCCGCCAGAGACGAAACCAACAGCCGAGCAAATGACTGAATTGAATATGGCGATGCAAAGATTCAACGCCCTAGAACGAAAGAAGCCGAAGCGGAGGGGAAGATGGTCGGTAAGGTAGCTCTGTTTGTTCTCTGGGATGCGAGCGCATGGGCACTCAGACTTTTCGCCGCCCGCCTATGATTTTGGCCGACACATCTGTCTGGGTTGACTATCTTCGGAGCCGCGACTCTAAGATGGAGAATCTGCTTGGCAAGGGACAGATTGCGATGCATCCGTTTATCGTTGCGGAGATCGCACTTGGCTCGCTGCACAACCGCCAGAAGATCCTCGCTGAGATGGAAGCCCTGCTCGAAGTACAGGTTGCGCAACTCACCGAAGTACGGCACATGATCGAGGCTCATTCGCTCTATTCACGAGGCATCGGCCTCACGGACGCCCATCTAGTTGCGTCGTGCCTGATGACACCGGGGACGCAGTTGTGGACGCGCGACGGCGCTTTGCTCAAGATTGCCCAGACGCTTGGTATTCAAGCAAATCTGCCCTAACAGCGCCCATCGCATCTTCAATCTATGGAAAGACAACGCCGCAAAGTGCTTCAATAGGGATATGCCCGGAACCGGAGCGCTGATACTGCTGGCCTTTGCCAGCCTGGTCGCCATCCTGCTGCTGATCCTGCTGCAGTTGACCCGGCTGGGCTATCTGGTGCGCTCGACCATCCCCGACCGGCCCCGGCGGCGCATGTTCATCGCTTCAGTCTCCTTCCTGCTGACCTTTGCCGGGGTCCGCATCCTTGTCCACCGCATCGTCAATCACGAGGGGCACTTTCAGTGGGTTGTGATTCATGGAAGGCACATCCACCACTTGGTCTGGGGGATTCTGATCCTGCTGCTGGTGGGCTACGGCTGGCTGATGGACCTCGGCCGCTCGCACTCGCCGCTCTCGATCTTCCTCAGCCGGCTGATGTCGGTGGGCTACGGCGTCGGCGCGGCGCTGACCTTGGATGAATTCTCCATCTGGCTGGATCTGGACCCGGATGCCTATTGGTCAAGCGGACGTCTCAGCATCGACGCGGTGATTCTGTTTGGTGCCCTGCTGGCCGTGAGCGCCTGGGGCGCTCCATTCTTCCGCGGCCTGGCCCGCGTGTGGGATAACCGGGCCCTCTTCAGAAAAGGAATAAGTCGCGGCCTGACCTTCCCTATTCGCCGTGCGCGGTTGCTTCGTCCGCGTAAAGTGCATCGATCAGGGCCGCGTATCGCTCCGTGATGACGCGCCGCTTCAGTTTCATTGAGGGCGTCAGTTCGCCCGTCTCCTGCGACCACTCGTCAGGGACAACGCGAAAGCGTTTCAAGCTCTCGAAGTTGGCCAGGCTGCCGTTGACCGCGCGCACAATCTCGGCGTAGAGGGCAACCACGCGGCTGTCGGCCACCAGTTCGGCGCGGTTCTTTGAATCCACGCCGTGGTGGCGCGCCCACTCCTCCAGCACCGTGAAGTTGGGCGAGAGGATGGCCGAGATGAACTTATGCCGGTCGCCAATCAACGCTGCCTGCGCCACCAGTGCGCTGTTCTTGAGCTTGTTTTCGATCGGCTGCGGCGCCACCATCTTGCCGCCTGAGGTCTTCAGCAGCTCCTTCTTCCGATCGGTGATATAGAGGAAACCATCGGAGTCAAGGTGGCCGATGTCGCCGGTTCGAAACCAGCCCTCCGCGTCGAAACACTCGGCCGTCATGGCCGGCTTCTTCCAGTAACCGGCAAAGACGGATGGCCCTCTGACCAGCAGTTCTCCATCCTCAGACAGCTTCAGCTCGAGATTCGGCATGGGCATTCCCGCAGCGCCCATGCGATGGGTCAGAGGCGTGTTCAGAGCGATCACCGGCGAAGTCTCCGTCAGCCCATACCCCTCCCACAGAGCAATTCCGGCCGCGGCGAACCATTTTGCCGTATCGATTCCCAGGGGTGCTCCGCCCACCACAAAGATCCTCACCCGTCCGCCAAAGGCCTCGCGCACCTTGGAGTAGGCCAGCTTGTTGGCTAGCTTCCACATCCCCAACGAGGGTTCCCGGCCATCATAGACAGTGTTGCCGTGCTTGGCGCCAACTCCGAGCGCCCACGCAAGAATCCGTTTCTTCACCGGCGAAAGCCCGGCGCGCCGCTCGACCTCCTGGCGAATCTTCTCAAAGACGCGCGGCACGCCGACAAACACTGTAGGCCGAACCTCGCGCATGGCCAAGGGCAGCTTGTCGAACTTCGAACAGTAGGCCACCTGCACCCCATAGGAGTACATCACGTAGTCCAGCGCCCGAGCCGTGACGTGCGACAAAGGCAGGAAGGAGATCAGTGCATCCGTGGAGTCAAAGTGAAAATCCACAGAAACAACATTCTGATTGGCGGCGAAGTTACCGTGAGTCAGCGCCACACCCTTGGGCTCGCCGGTGGTTCCCGAGGTGTAAATCAGCGTGGCCAGGTCCGTGGGCTCGATGGAGCGAACCAGCGCGTCGAAGACCGGGTTGCGTTCGGCGCCGCGTTCGTCTGCTCCGGCCAGCACATCGCTGAATGCGACAGCCCCGGAGGGCGCAGCCGCGGAGTCCATGATCAGAACCCGATTGAGCGAAGTTTGCCCGCGCACGGCATTCAGCTTTTCGAATTGCTGGCGGGTAGAGACAACGGCAACGCGGCAGCCTGCATCCTGCACCAGCTCGGCGATCTGCTCGCCGGTCAGCGTGGGGTAAATGGGAACATCCACGGCCCCGATGGCCAGCGCGGCGAAGTCTGTGATCGCCCACTCCCAGCGGTTCTCTGCGATCAGGGCGATGCGGTCGCCCTTCTTGACGCCCCAGCCGAGAAAGGCCTCCGCCAGCGCGCGCACCCGCTGGTAAATCTGATCTGAGGAGATGGGCAGCCAGTTTCCAAACTCGTCCTGCCAGAGGATTGCGCGGGGATTACCGGCCGCGGCCACGCGGCGGAAGAGGTCATTGATGGTATTGAGCGCAGGGTTCTGTGTCATTTGGGCTAAATGGGCAGGCTGAGCTTTGCCAGCCATAATCATTACGAGAGTGTAACAGCGCCGGGCGGTTGCGGTCCCCCCTTCAATCTCAATCAGAGCTGAGCGCAGCGACGAACATCCAAAGTTGCATACTTATGCAAATCGGGTGTATATTTATACGGGTGCGGCTGCGTCGCAACGAGCCGCGCCTTTCTGTTTGTCGGGGAACGGGTAATGAAGACTCTAAGGCACGATGCAATTCGCGAACTCGTGACCCACGCCCAGGTGGCCAGCCAGGACGAGTTGCGCCGCAAGCTGCGCCGCCGCGGCTTTGCCGTGACCCAGGCTACACTGTCGCGCGACATTCACGAATTGAGACTCTCCAAGGGGCCCAGCGGCTACACTCTATCAAGTACCTCCAACGGCAACGGCTTCAGCCAGGCAGTCGAAGACAACAGCCCTCCTTCTGTAACGGAGATGATTGAAAGCTTCGGGTTGCGCGTGAAACAAGCCATGAATCAGGTGGTGGTTGGCACCGTGATGGGCGGGGCGCAGCCCTTCGCCGCCGCCCTCGACTATGAGGCCTGGCCCGAGGTTGTGGGCACGGTCGCCGGCGACGACACGGTGCTGGTGATCTGCCCCGATATTCGCCGAGCCCTTGAAGTGGAAACCAAGTTAAGGATGATGCTTGAATCATGACAGAACCAGTACAAACGGCAGTTGTGGGAGTGACCGGATACGCAGGCGCTGAGTTGGCCAGGCTGTTGCTGCGCCATCCCCGCCTGAAAGGCAAAGCCCCGGTCTTTGCTGGCCGCGTCGATGCCGAAGATGCCGCGCGCGGAGGCGTTCCCTTGGCCGAGATTCATCCGCAACTCGCCGACAGCCATGGCCAAGGAGCGCTGCGTCAGCAGCCGTTCTCCTGGGACCTGCTGACCGATCTCGACGTCCAGGTTCTCTTCCTTGCCACACCGCACGAGCAATCCCGCGAGTGGGTGCCGGAGGCGCTGGCGCGTGACATCCGCGTCATCGATCTGAGCGGCGCTTGGCGCCTCACCGAAGCGGAGAACCGCGCCGTTTATGCATTCGACGACAAAGACGCTAAGGTTGCCGCCGATATCCAGGCCGAGGCGGTTTACGGTTTGCCGGAGTTGCATCGCGCGAAGATCGCCGGCGCGCGCCTCGTCGCCAATCCCGGCTGTTACGCGACCTCGGTGATTCTGCCTCTGCGGCCCTTGGTGGCCGCGGGACTGGTCGACCTCTCGCACGGAATCGTGGCCGACTCCAAGAGTGGCGTAAGCGGCGCGGGCAAGACGCCCACAGCGAAGACGCATTTCATGTCTGCTGCAGACAATCTCTCCGCCTATGGCGCTTTCGCGCATCGTCACACCGGCGAATTGCTCGAACAGATCGGACTCGACGCAAGCGAGATCACCTTCACACCGCATCTGCTGCCAATTCCACGCGGCATTCTCTCGACGATTTATGTGCGTTTCACGAAACCGCAGACCAAAGAGAGCGTTGCGCGGGTCTATCACCAGTTTTTTGCGGGCAGCCCAATGGTTCGGCTCTACGACAAGACTCTGCCGCAGATTCAATACTCGGTCAACACCTGCTATGCGGACATTGGCTTCCAACTCTCGACCGACGGCCGACGTGCGGTGATCGTAAGTTGCCTCGACAATCTGCTCAAGGGCGCCTCCAGTCAGGCCGTGCAAAATTTGAATGTGATGCTCGGCTGGCCTGAGAGCGAAGGCCTGGAATGAAAATCGCCGCGGAGGGTCTTGAATGAAGTACGTCGTCAAATTGGGCGGTGCCGGCCTGGAAAACCCCTCTCTGCTTGAGGGTTGCACGCGCGCGATCGCCGAACTGGTGCGCGACGGCCATCAGGTCGCCGTGGTTCACGGCGGCGGCGTTCAGTTGACGCGCATGTTGAAGGCCCTGGGCAAGCAAAGCGAATTCATCAACGGCCTCCGCGTCACTGACGCCGAAACCCGCGACGTGGCCCTGATGATCTTTGCGGGCAAAGTGAATAAAACTCTTGTCGCCGCGCTGGGAAACATCGGTCAGCCTGCCGTAGGACTTTCTGGCGGCGACGGCCTGAGCTTTCGAGCTCGCAAAAAACGCACCGGCCCGGACCTTGGCTATGTGGGCGAAATTGCATCGAGTGATCCGCGCTTGATTGAAGCCATCTGGCAGACGGGCTGCGTGCCCGTCTTCTGCTCGATGGCTCTCGGCTTTGACAGCGAGTTCTACAACATCAACGCCGACGAGATGGCCGCCTCCTGCGCCGTCGCGTGCCGCGCCGATGCCCTCGTCTTCTTGACCGACGTGCCCGGAGTCAAGGGCGTCACGGGCGAGGTCCTGCGATGGCTGTCAATCGATCAAATTGCCGAGATGGCCAAAAGCGCCGTCATCTCCGGCGGCATGTTACCCAAGCTCAGCGCCTGCCGTGAGGCTCTTCTGAACGGCGTGAAGCGCGTAAGAATCTTACCTGCGGAAGCGGCCAGTTCCCTGCCCGACCTGTGCAGCTCCCGCGTAGCATTCGGCACCGAAGTGATGGTGGCCTAGAAAACTTAAGGAGAAGAGATGACCAAGCTCGCAGAGATTCAAGCCGCCGAAGCGCGGCTCCTGATTCACACCTACGATCGCTTTCCTGTCCTGTTTGTCGCCGGCGAAGACGTCCATCTGATCGATGAGAACGGCGACCGCTACCTCGATCTGCTCAGCGGCATCGGCGTCAACGCGCTGGGCTACAGCAACAAGGTGATTCAGGAGACGATCGCCGAGCAGAGCCGTATACTGATCAACGCATCGAACTACTACTTTAACGACAAGATGGCTGGCCTGGCCGAGCGCGTCACGCGGATCACCGGCATGGACCGCGTCTATTTTGGCAACTCAGGTTGCGAGGCCGTCGAGGCTGCGCTCAAGCTGGCGCGCGCGCACGCCGGCGTCCTGCGCGAAGAAGGCAAGCAGATCGGCACAAGATTTCTTGCGCTCGAACAGAGCTTTCACGGCCGCACCTTCGGCGCGATCTCGGCGACCTACAAGGAGAAGTACCGTGCTCCATTCGAACCTGTCGTTCCCGGCTTCGAGTTTGTGAAGTTCAATGACATCGATGATCTGCGCGCCAAGTTCTCCAATGAGGTCTGTGGCATTCTTCTCGAAGCAATTCAGGGCGAAGGCGGCGTTCGGCCGCTCTCGCAGGAGTTCTTCGCCGAAGCGCGGAAACTCGCCGACTCCACCGGAGCGTTGTTAATCGTCGATGAGATTCAGGCCGGCCTGGGCCGCACCGGAAAGTGGTGCTCCTATCAGCACTTCAATATCAAGCCCGATATCACCACGTTGGCCAAGCCTCTCGCCGGCGGCATTCCGATGAGCGCGACGCTCTGCACCAACGAAGTGGCGCGCGCCTTCCATGCGGGCATGCACGGGACAACCTTCGGCGGCGGCCCGCTGGCCTGCGCCGTCGCATCGGCGGTGATCGATTTCATCGAAGAGAACGATCTCCTCGCTCATGTGGTCGAGATCGGCGACTACTTCCAGGCGGAACTGACAAAACTCGCCGAGCGCCATTCCTACATCATCGATGTGCGCGGCAAGGGCTTGATGATTGCGGCAGAACTCAACTCTGCCGATCTGGCCAAGCACGCCGTCACCGAGATGCTGAAGAACCACGTCGTGATCAATCAAACCAGCGACACGGTTCTGCGCTTCCTGCCGCCGTTCGTCTTCGAGCGCGTTCATGTGGACACCACCATCGCAGCGCTCGACAAGGTATTCACCACATACACCGCGGCTCAGGCCGCCGTTCCATCTTCCGTAGGAGGTCAAACCCATGGCTAGCAAATCTCTCCTTGAAGCACCGGCGATTCCCGTCGCGAAAGACCCCGACATTCTTGCCGCCGCCGCGCGTTTGAATGGCGAAGACATGTGCTCCATCGCCGATCTGACCAGCGCCGAGGTGCGCGCGATCCTCAAACTCGGCCACGATGTCAAGCGCAATCCACGCGACTATCGCCATGCCCTCGACATGAAGCAGATGGTGCTGATGTTTGAAAAGGCCAGCCTGCGCACGCGTCTCAGCTTCGAGGCCGGCATCAACACCATGGGCGGCAACGCGATCTTCGTCGATCAGACGAACTCGCCTCTGGGCGAGCGCGAGTCCATCGCCGACGTCGCGCGCAATGTCGAACGCTGGGTGGATGTGATCGTGCTGCGCACCTACGCGCACGACACCATCACCGAGATGGCCGCCAATTCGCGCGTGCCGGTCATCAACGCACTCTCCGACTTCGAGCATCCCTGCCAGGCGCTGGCCGACTTCATGACTCTCGACGAGCACTTCGGCGGTGCGGCCGGCCTCAGCTTCACCTATGTTGGCGACGGCAACAACGTCTGCCACTCGCTGATGCTCACCGGCGCGCAACTGG
>CAZGHZ010000020.1:0-48530 GCA_964525655.1 uncultured Occallatibacter sp. | reverse complement strand
ACAGCAGGACGATGCGGATGATCGTCCAGCGAGCAATCCGGCAGGCTGGCTTTCGCGGGCTCACGGTGGGAGAAGCGGAAAACGGAGCGCAGGCGATGGAAAAGCTCCGCGGAGAACAGCCAAAACTGGTACTCTCGGACTGGAACATGCCTGAGATGTCGGGGATCGACTTCCTGCGGCAGTTGAGGGCAACGCAAAACCGGGTTCCCTTCGGATTCATCACCTCCGAGTCTTCCAAGGGAATCAAAGAGATTGCTATGGATTCAGGGGCAGCCTTCGTGATCTGCAAACCGTTTACCCCGGAGGATGTGCAAAAGGCCTTGACCCCAATTCTGGGCGGGTGACAAACAGATGGCGGAACCAAGTGCATTTCTTCTTTCGAAGGCCTTTTCGCAACTGACGGGGCGCAAGGTGGCGTTTGTCCAGGCGCCCGCCGTGCCGGAATCGAAGATGAGGCAGATCTATGGGATCTACATTGTCAAGCCCCATGAGGTCGCTGTTGTCGTCAAAGCCGATTTGCTCTTGATGGGCTCGTTTGCGGGAGCTTTGGTCGGTCTTCCCGATCCCGCCGTGAAAGAGCATCTTAAGCTTATGCCGCTGGAAGAGCTGATGCGTGACGCGATTCTCGAGGTCTTCAACATCGCCGCAGCCACGGTTACAACGGAGGGCAGGGCAGTTTTCAGCAGAATGGTGCACGATCCGGCCTACATCGACGGGCCCGCAGAAAAGGCCTTCAAGCAGCCATTCCGGCGAAACTACTTTAACGTTTCAGTCGAGGGCTACCAGGGCGGAAGGTTCGTTATACTTTCCGATTTCATCCCCACAAAACTCGATTGAGAGCGAGGCGCCAGGCTGATCGAGCCGGCGCGACCCACATAAAAGCGGTGATACTCTACGAAGAGAGTCTGGCTTCCGCGGCCAACCAGTCCGTATGCATCGCGAGACCGTGCCCCTCCCCCATCGGCGCTCCCAATACAGCCGGATTTGCACAAAAACGCCGTCTGAGTACTCGGAAATGGCAAGAAAAACTAACATTCCCTTAACTGAATGCCGATAGTCCGAGTGTAAGCTGATGGACTGCGAATGCGACGACTCCTCCTCCTGATCGATGCGTCTCACATGCGAGGCGAAGAGATGCCCGTAAATGCGCCGCACCTCATTTTGGAGATTTATCTCATAGCGACTGAGTCAAGCGCAGCGCCCCCCAGCAGATGCAGGAGGACGCCGGCGAAAACTGAATGGCGGCATTCGGCAAACCATTCACCGAGTTCCCGCGGAAGTACACATGGCCATCGTCTTCAATCCGAGGCACGGGGTCCTTCTCTCCGCATGACTGGCAGCCGATCCAGGCAAACACAACAAGACAATCTTCGACAGGCGCAAGGTGACCAGGACCCGGCAGCGGGTCAATCGGAAGATCTGGCTTTGAAACAGGCATAAGGAAATCGATGTTCTCTTTGCAATAAACTGGAAGACCTCTTCAGGCAAATGAGCGTTGTCTGACAGAAGGAACAAAACCGGAGTTTGCAATCAAGAGAATGAGGGGAAGGTTTCATGGCCACGGCAATGACGGCGGGCAATCAGCTTCGGTTTATCGGCAGGCAGGCAATCCTCGACAGCAAGATGCAGGTGTACGGCCACGAGATCCTTTTTCGCGCAGGAACCGACAACTATTTCAGCGGCGATGGCGAATACGCCACCAATCACGCCATCGATAGCTGCCTGTCGATGATCGCCTGCTCTGCATCTCCGAATCTGTTCATCAACTGCACGCGCGCTTCATTGGTGAATGGAAGCGTAAAGGTGCTGCCGAGCCGTTCGGTGATTCTCGAAATCCTGGAGACAGTTCCTCCCGACGCAGAGGTCATAAAAGCCTGCAAGCAGCTTAGACAGTCCGGCTTTCGCCTGGCCATGGACGATTTCTCTCCCGACTCCAGCAAGCAAGAGCTTGCACAGATGGCGGATTTCATCAAGGTGGATTTCAGGTCGTCCAGTCTTCAATCGAGAAAAGAAATCTACAGCATGTGCCGCAACAAGAAGACCGCTTTCGTGGCAGAAAAGGTCGAGACGCTCGCAGAAGTGCAGACCGCGCAAGGAGAGGGAAATACATTTTTCCAGGGCTATTTTCATTCACGGCCGGAGATCATCTCTGAAGCACAAATACCCGCAAACAAGGTCTCTTATCTTCAACTCTTCGCGGTGCTGGCGAATCCGGATCCGGATTTCAAAGAAATCGAACGGCTGCTGCTGATGGAACCGTCCCTTTGTTACAGGCTCCTTCGACTCGCCAATTCCGCGCTGTATGGGTTCCGGTATCGGATATCGACGATTCAGGGAGCGCTGATTGCGGTCGGAGAGGATGCTTTCCGGAAATTAGTCACGATCATTTTGGCAGGTAAACTCGCGCACTCCGCATCTGACCTCGATGTACGACAGGCTCTAGAACGCGCTCATTTTTGCGAATCATTGGCGCCGGCGTTGAAAGAGAATGCCGCAGAGCTCTATATGCTCGGGATGCTTTCCATGATGGATCGTATGCTGCATGTTCCCATGCCGAAATTGCTTGCCGTTATCTATCTCAGTTCCCGTATCGAAGAGGCGCTGCTCGGATCCAAGGAAGGAATCGGCAAGGCTCTGGAAATCTGCGAGTATCATGAGCGCGGAGGAGACGGAAAGGGACCGCCTCACAGCGACCCACTGGTCCGAGACAGCGCCGCTAACTACTTCGATGCCCTGGTATCGGCGGGGAAGACCATGAACGCATTGATCTCGTAGCCTGACGGCTGCTGCTTGGAGTTCGCCTCGAGCTGGAACAGTCGGGAAGCATGACGATCGGCCTTGTGCTGCCACGAGCTGGCTACCGCGCAAGGCAAGAGATGAGCTATCTCTGCGGAGCAGGCGCCGCCAATGACGTTGCGTTTTGGGAGGGCATTGTTACAGCCACTATCACAATATCCACCCTGCGGTTCGCCCGGCGGCCTTCCGGGGTATCGTTGCTCGCCACTGGATGGTATTGCGCATAGCCTGCAACGGACATTCGTTGCGGATCAAAGCCGGCCTCGTCGATCAGCATCATCGCTACCGCCATCGCGCGGGCAGTCGATAGATCCCAGTTCGAAACGAATGTGTCGTTGTGAATGGGCACATTGTCCGAGTGCCCTTCGACCCTCATATCCATTCCGTATTGCATCAGAACAGCCGCAATCCGCTTGATCTTCTCCGCTGCTCCGGGCAGGAGATGAGCTTGGCCACTGTCGAAGAATCCCAGTTCATGAAGGCTGATCACAAAGCCTTCTGGAGTCATTCGCAGATCGACTTCCTGCTTTTCAATCTCTTTTCCCAGCGCCTTCTTAAGTTTGCGTTGCAATTCGGCAACATCGATGCCGGCGTTTGCAGGAACTGCGCTTGCTTTCGTCCCCCCATTGTCATTTGGATTCACGGCGCCGCCGAGTTTCGCGAGGTCTGAAGACGTTGCATCCTGAGAGCTATCGTTTCCGACGAAGGTTCCCATCGCTTGAAACCCGCTCTTTACCGCGTACGAAACTCGCTGAACTGTAGTCTTGTCATGGTAGGACGAGGCAAACAACACCACGAAAAGAGCGAACATGAGCGTCATAAAGTCAGCATAAGACACCATCCAGCGTTCAGGATGAGCATTGTCCTCGCTTGTTCTGCGTCTTCTCATTTCGCGACCAGTTTCATGTTCTGGGTTTGGGCGGGGCGGATCAGGTAGACGGCCAGCTTTGCCTCAAGAACCCTGGGGTTCACCTTGTCCACGATGGAGGTCACTCCTTCAAGCATCATCTCGCGGAGCACCTGTCTTCTTTGCACCAGCATCTTTGCCCTTCCCGCACAGGGAAGAAAGAAGATGTTTGCCGAACCAACTCCATAAATGGTTGCTACAAAAGCGACCGCGATCCCTTTGCCAACCTCATTGATGCTTTGCAGCCGCTGCATCACCTGAATCAAGCCGATGACGGCCCCAAGAATGCCGATCGTCGGTGCGAATCCGCCTGCTGCTTCAAAGACCTTTGGGACTAACTCCTCCTTGTCGGCTTCCAGGTCCATTTCCACTTCCATGGTCTTGCGCAGCTCGGGGGAGCGGATTCCGTCTACCGCAAGGGTCATCGCTCTTCGCAAGAATGGATCTTCGATAAACTCGAGTTCAGCGTCAAGAGATACCAGGCCGTTGCGGCGGGCTCGCAGCGCATAACGGATGAGGTCATCGATCAGTTGCGAAGCAGGATCTTTTGCGGGCAGAAAGACCTCTCTTAGATGCCTGGCCGCCTGCATTACAACTGAAAAAGGGAACTGCACCATCACCGCGCCGAGCGTTCCTCCAAAGACGATGAGGGCCGCAGTGGGCTGGATCATCTGTCCGACCTGGCCCCCATCGAGATACAGGCCGGCTGCGATTCCGCAGAATGCGATGGCAATTCCGCCGAGTGTGCTCTTATTCACCGTGGAATCCCCTCAAGCGCCGCGGCGCAATTATTCGTTCTGCTTGAGATTGTCGATCGGAATTGCGGCGGATTCTAGTCGCGGACCTGCACTGCCAGCTCCAAAGAGGACCGGACCCAGCACATGACTCCGGAAGCGGGCAAACCTCGCGGGCAACCATTGGTACACTCTTTCTGCGTTAGCCGGCTCCTTGCATTACTGCACTTCCACCCAGAGCGTTCCCGACGAACGGTGCGCGACATCGTTAACCATGTACTATCGGCAAGGATGACCTTGTCGATCACAATATGCGTCCCACTGCCAAGTCAGTCCGGCCCGCGCCATCTTTTCGTCGATCTGCAGAGATGTAAACGGCTTCGTCAGGTAGTCGTCCGCTCCGGCAAGCAGCGCCCTGTGCAACTCACGAATTCCCGGCTCTCGTTCCGCCAGCATCAGAACCATGGTCTCGTTTCCAGTCTCATGCCGCAAGCTGGTAATGAATTCCAGACTGTTCTTTCCACTTAGCGCCCAATCCACCAGGACAAGATCCGCCTTGCCCACCTTGCGCAGCATCTCCAAAGCCTGCTGGCCGTTCTCTGCTTCGGATACGTCGAAGCTTCGCATGGCAAGTATGCGGCGCAGGACGGCTCTCATCGTGCTCGAAGTTTCCACCACCAGCGCCTTCATCAGATCCTCACATCTCTGCGCCGCGCTCCGGCCCGGCCACATAGCGCATCGTGCCGGCCATCGGCGGAACAGATGAACAACCTAAAGCAGCGAGTCAGTCTCGTCTCACTGCCAATGATCCAAAGCGGCTGAATTGCCAAGATTGAGCCGGCAAAAGACTGGTCAAGATTGACGACGTCCGCAATGCCAAACCGAAATCTGTCTGCTTCTCCTCATTCATGCGGATTGCGAAAATGCAATCCTCTCAGTCATATCTTCCGAAACCGGTGTATAAAGCGATTGAATCGTCTCGCTCGATGTCCCATGCTGTATTTCGGCTGCCTGCGGCGGAGGCGTGTCGAGCTGTTGCCAAGCGCTTCGAACGTGCAGGATCATCTCGATCTGATTGTCGAGTATCGCGGCCGACTTGTTTACGGCTGCCTCCAGCATCTTTGCACGCAGGTATGCATAGAACCTTGAGAGCGATTCGGCGGATTCCCCGCCGTTCTTCAGATCGACCCAGCTCTCAAGTTGGCCAATCACGAGTGCGGCGTGGTTCAGCTCTTTGCAGCGCGCTTCGATGTCGCTCTTGCGAAGCGCGCCGGACGCGCGGCGAAGATCGCCCACCAATGTGTCAAAGAGCACAATCATCAGGCCGATGGGACTGGCGCCGACGATGGCGGTTTTACGATAAGACATCTCCGTGGTCATGATGATCACCCGTTGTTATTACCGGAATTGAAGCCTAACAGTGAGTTGAGCTGCGCCATCTCTGCAGGCAATGCCTGCAGAGCCTCCTCAGCCTCGCTGTAGTCAGCGGTAAGCTGAGTTTGCTGGTTGGCGATGTAGCCTGACTCATAGTCGCTAATCTGTGAAGTAAGATCGCTGTTTTCAGTCGACATGCTGCTCAGGTCCACCTCGAATGCACCGTTCGCTGGACTTGTATACGTATTCAACGTGTTATACATCGAGTTCGCAAAGCCGTTGAGCGCGGATCCCTCAAGGAAGTTCTGGACATCGCTCGCACTGTTCGTAAGCGCGTTATTGAGCGTGGATGAATCGACGGTCAGTGTGCCGTCGTCGTTCATCGAGATGCCAAGATCAGCCAGACTTGTAATCGAGCTGGTGGTGCCCGTGGCCGGTCTATATACATACCCGATCGACTGTTCCAGAGCGCTCTGCAATGACGAAACCGTGGGGTCCGTTTGAAGCACGCCCGGTGTGGTCGTAGTGTTGCCAGATGAGTCCGTCGATGTGGTTTCGGTAAGCTGCGAGTTCACCAGGTGGATTGCCGAGTTGTAATCGGTCACAAACTGGTTGATTGCCGTCGAGACCTGCGATGCATCCGAGGCAACTGTCAAAGAGATTTGGCTGCCGGACGCCGAGCCTAACAGGTTCAAGGTGACCCCTGAGATCGCCCCCGTGACTTGGTTGCTGGCGCTCGAGATTGGCACTCCGTCGACCGTAAGAGACGCGTTAGCTCCAGCAACAGCCTGGGTAAAGCCGAAGGCCGGCTCATTGATGGTAAAAGACGACGTGCCACCGCTGCTGGCAATGGTCAGGTTGGTGCCATTCGCATCGCTTCCGGCGGTCGCAGTCAGCCCGAGAGGGAGATTGGCGGGCGCATTCATTGTGCCCATCACGGAGTCATTGGTTGAAACAGCAATGCCTTGGGTGGCTGTGCCGCCCGAGATCACTTCGTTGCCGTTTGATATTGAGCCTGCAATATTTGAGGGCAGCGTGCCCGCAGATACGGCGGCGGCAATCGCATTGTTCAAATCGCCGACCGTGTTTCCGGATGCAGCGGTAAATGAGAACGTCTCACCAGTAGCATTATCCGTGATAGAGGTTACAGAGCCCGGAGTCAGCAGCGTGCCGGCGGTCAGCGACCCTTGTGTTGACGTGTAATTTGTTGGCACCTGAGGAACTGTCGCATTGTTGATTGCTGTTGCGAGCTGTGCATAGGTTTCGCCGGAGGTTGTCGCGATATTTGCCGTGCCCGCAGCGGTCGTCAGCGTTACGGTGTTGACTCCCAGCGAGGAGCCGCTCGGCATGTCGGGAGAGGTCCAGGAAGTACCGGTGAAGTTAGCTGCGGTGATTGAAAAATCGCTCGCCGTGCCTGAAGTGTTAGAGATAATCGCCAGCCGGGAACCACTCGAGTCGCTTATTACAGTAGCATTCACGCCCAGGTTTGCCGCATTGATGGCCTTGGCGAGGTCGTTCAAATTGTCCCCGGAAGTACCGCTTCCCGTGGAGAAGGTTCCGGATGAACCGGACTTGGTCGTCAGTGTGAAGGAAGAAGTCGACAGAGTCGCGGTCGGGCTGGACTCAAGGTCGGAGTACCACGCCCCCGTTTCAGCCAGGCCATTGATCACCACTGTGTGTGTGCCAGCTACAGTGCCGCTGGCCACCGATGCACTGAGAAGACTGCTATCTGACGAGGTCGCGGTCCGGGCAGCGAGAGGCCCGGTCAGCGAGTTCAGATTCTGCATGTCGGTGGCGAGGGCCTCAGTCGCAGTCTGAATCGAGGTCAAAGCCGTCGTTTGGCTCGAGAGCGTAGTCTGGTCGGCCTGCCATGCCCGCTCCGGGGCGCGGTCCGCATACAAGGCAGCGTTCACCGCGGCGGTCACGTCAATGCCACTCGTGCTCGAACCGGAGCTTGCTGCCAGAATGTTGCTTAAATCGTAGGTCGAGGTCGCCGTGTTGGAGGACGAAGTAATTGAGGACGTAGTGCTCATAGTTTCAACTCGTTCTTCACAAGGAAGAATCCCGGAACAGGCCGGCCTCTAAATTCCGATCGTCAACCCAAGAACCCGAGAGCCGGTAGTGATCATTACAACGAAATGGCCCGAGGAGTAGATTGCTGATGCGCGAAGGCGGCGCCTTGCGGCGCCACCTTCGGTTCGTCCATTGATGTTGCGTTTGGGTTACTGGACCAGCTTCAAAACAGCCTGCTGGGCCTGGTTGGACTGTTGCAGGGCCGCCATGCCGGTGGACTGCAATACGTTGTACTGAGTCATATTGGCAACGGTCTTGCCGATGTCGGCATTCGAAAGGCCATTGGCTGCGCTTTGCAGGTTGGTGACTTCAGAGCTCATATCGCCTGTTGCCGCCGTAAGCCGATTGACCGAAGCGCCGATGACGCCGCGCTGCGCGGATACGGTGTTGATTGCCGTGGTGATGTGCGCCAGGGCCGTTTGCGCGGCGGCTGCGGTGCTCAGGTTGTCCGCGTTCAGCCCGAGGTCTGCTGCTGAAAGCCCATTGATCGAGGTTTGGATCTGAGTGTTGGCGCCCGCTGCTGTCGTGCCGTCGCCGATGTAGACGTTAGCGACTTTTGCGGAGCCGGAACCGGCTGTGATGGGGTCCGTCGTCACCAGGTTTGCAGTCACACCGAGCAAGCTTGTGTCCGTGCTCGTGACTGTGAAGGAATCGGAGGTGGAAGTGATTACTTCAGCGGCCCCCGCACCCCCCGTTGCTGCTCCTGTTAAGTTCCCGCCAAACGCGGCGGTTATCGCAGCGTTGAGTTGAGTTGTGGAAGAGACCGACGCGGTATAGGCGAGACCCGAACCGCCATTGGTGGCAGTTGTTGCGCTTCCGGTTGCGATTCCCGTGAGAGTGAGCGTTCCGCCCGTGGTAGTGTCTGTGATCGTAATATTCTTGCCTACGTCCATGGCACCCGGTGTAACGACCGACCCTGTGACTGTATCAGTAGTCGTTTTTGCGGCCCCAAACACGGTCGACCCGTTGAAGTTGGTGGCGGCGCCGATCTGGTTGATCTCGGACATGATTGACGCAAACTCAGTATTGAGAGCGTCGGCCTGGCTGCCCACGCCGGTTGTGATTCCGCTCGTGGAAGCTTCTGTGGCCAGGGTGACTGCGCGGTTGAGAAGCGTGGTGACCTGAGACAGGGCGCCATCGGCGGTCTGCAGCAGGCCAACGCCGTTGGCGGCGTTCTGTTGTGACTGAGTGAGCGCGGCAATGTTCGCGTTCAACCCGCTAACAATCGACAATCCTGCCGCATCGTCCGAACCGGAGTTGATCTTCATGCCGGTAGACAACTGTGTCAGGGTCTTTTGCAGGGCCGACTGGGTGTTGGACAATGCATTCTCCGCCGTCATGGAGGAGATGTTATTCAGGACTGTGAGTGACATTGGTGTTTCTCCTTGTTTGCCCTGTTGCGCCTGCACTCGGCTTTTTGTGTGGGGCCTGCTTTGAGGCTCCTGGTCGTCGAGAAGGAGGTCGTCTTGGACAACACCCTATCGGCCATCTGTGCAAATCATTTCAATGCAAATGTCAAGACCTTCCTGTTTTTTGCCAAGCGAGAAATTGAACAACGGTATTTACATCGATAACATGGATTCCGATCGCTGAACCCGCTTCGTTGAGCACCCAATCGCCTGCGGGCCCTTGGCGCGACCGGCCGCTAGACCGCTAAAACCAGCATGAACAAAGGATCATATGACGCTGAAACGGCAAGCGGCTACTTCAGGTAGTCAAGCAGGGTCTGAGGCATAACCTTCGCGGCGGCAGCCAGCACAGCACTATTGTCAAGCTGTGCCTGAGAGAGATTCGTAGCCGCAGTCGCCGTGCTGATTCCAACAAGTGAGGTTTGTTGAGTTGTCAGAGTAACTTTTTCCTGACTTAGGTAACTCTCCTCGGAATTCAGTTGATTGACGGCGCCATCAAACGGTACGCGTTGGTCGCTGACATAAGTCAGCGCCGAGGAAACTGCGTTAACCGCTGTGCCGACCTGGCTTGTGTCTCCACTCTGAAGTGCCGTAATCAGACCGGTGAGCGAACCAAGCACATTGGAGCCCGAAGTGAACATTTGGCTGCCCGGAAGGTTGGTGGCGACACTGAGCGAGTCGCCCACCTGGACGTTATTCACTTCGTCGTTCCCCACATACGCATAAGAGTTTGCGACTGCTGTGCTTGGGTCGGCAGACATGGCGCCGAGTGCGCTGTCGTCGGAACTGACAACGATTCCCTGCGTGGCATTGTTCGTTCCGATCGAGAGCTGTCCTTGCGCATTGATGGTTGCCGCAGTTCCGGCTGAGAGCTTGCCGGTTGAAACGCCGGTAGCGATCGCTTGCTGCAAAGTGGCGATGGTGTCGCCGGACGCAGCTTTGAAGGTGATTGTCTGGCCGGTCGTGGCGTCACTTATGGTAGTAATTGAGCCGGCATTCAACGGGGTCGTTGTGGCCAACGGGCTGCCAACAGAACCTTTCGAGGAGTTATAAGTTGTCGAAGCTGCAACGAAGGGCGGCGTAGTGGTTTCGGAACCGCCAAAGACATAAACTCCGTTGAATTCGGTATTGGCTTGTGAGATGACGCTGTTGAGATCGCTTTGTACCTCGCCAGCGATGGACTGCATCTGAGACGCCTGCAACCCGGAGTTGGCCCCTTGGGTTCCCAGAGTAATCGCAGAGTTCAACGAACTGACGACGGAACTAAGGGCCGAGCCAGCCGCCTGCATACGCGGAAGAACGGAGTTCACATTGCTTGTATATTGATCGATATTCGCCGATTCAGCGAGGGAGACAACCATATTGGCCGAGGCGCCGGGATCGTCGGAGAGCTGATTGACCCGAAGTCCAGTGGAGAGCTGCTGCGTCGCGGTTGCCAGGGACTGCTGGCTCTGCTGCATCTGGTATTGGATATCGGGCAACAAGTTCGTGATGCGCATCGTTGACCTTCTTCGCGCGGCTCTTCGCCGTGCTCCTGATTTCTTACGCTGCCGCGGCGGTTCCCATGTTCATCGTTACAGAGAACAGTTCCTGAACAGTTGAGACGACTCGCGCTGCGGCTTCATAGGCCTGTTGATAGGTGATAAGGTTGGCGGATTCCTCGTCGATCGATACTCCCGAGACCGAGCTGAGTTGGTCGTTGAGTTGATTCAGGCTGGCGGTGGTCGCGGTCGATTCCGCGTTCGCGTTTGAGGTAAGGCTGCCCACCTGGTAGACCAGGTTTGCATAGGCAGTGCCCGGAGTCTGGCCTAATTTAAGCGCGGTCGATTGCACCGCACTGAAATTCGCGAGGTTCCCGTTGCCTCCAGAAGAGCCATCCGAACTGGCGGCTATCTCGGTGGGATCTGTGATGGCCATCGAGATGTTGCCTGCCGAAATAGTGGCGGAAGAGCCGGAAGGCTTGAAGAACTCAGTCCCGACGGCGCCGTTTTGATCGTAACCGGATGCCTGCGCCGAATTCATCGCAGCCGCAAACTGATTGGCCAGCGTATTCAGCTGGTTAAGGAGTCCGGGGATTGTCTTATCCCGTTGTTGAATGGCTCCGCCCAGATCGCCGCCGTTAATCGCCGATGTAATATCTGTGCCATTCTGATCGAGGACGTGCATCATTCCATCGCTGCCTGTTGCGGTCTGCAAATTGAAACTTTGGTCGCCTACAACCAGAGCCGTGCCGTTTCCAGTCGTCACTGTCACGCCATCGCTGCCCTGAGTGACAGAGACATTCGTCAGCTTGGAAAGACTCAGGATCAGCTGATCTTGTTGATCTTCGAGCGTGCCGCCATCCTGTCCCGCAGCCTTTAGCTCATTAATCTGCGGAGTCAATGCCGCAATCTGCTGAGTCAGTTGGTTGATCTGGTTCACGTCTTGCGTGACCTGGGTATTGAGGCTACCCTGTTGCGAGGTCAAAGTGTTTGAAGCGGTATTGAATGCGTCGGCTAGATTCTGGCCTGCTGAGAGCACAGCCTCTCGCGAACCCGCATCGGCAGGGTCGGTCGAGAGCGTTGAGATGCTGGAAAACAACGCAGACATCTCAGTACCGATGTCCTGCGTTGAGGTAGTGAAGGTTGGCTCGATCTGCTGCAACGAGGACAGTTGAGCGTTGGCGCTGCTCTGGGACGAGGTTTCCTGCTGGATCTGCGTCTGCAGGAGCTCATCCCGCACGCTCTGAAATTTGATGAGATTAACGCCATCACCGACCGTTGCGCCATTGCCAAAAATGCTGATGGGCGCAGCAGATTCAAGAACCGGCACCTCGCGAGTGTAGCCGGGAGTGTTGGCATTCGCAATGTTGTTATTGGTGGCCTGCAAAGCGCCGGAAGCAGCGTTGAGCGATTCCACGGCGATCGAAAGTGAGGCATTCAGGGACATGAATTACATCTCGCAGGACCAGGTCTGACGCTTCAACCTGGGGCCGCGCTCCTCCTGGAATCTTCCAGCCTGGCAATTACACAACAGAGATAAGAGAGCAATTGATCTGCCAGAGTGCTTCAAAAGGGAGGCATACTGCATATTTAATTCACGGACTGCCTTGCTTGCTGCCTGAATCCTCTCTCCAATTGAGGGATCGATGCCAGAGCGCGAAGACGAATCGGCTGGGCACAGCCCATCGCCGACCGTTCTTGCCGAAATGGACAATTCGGCGCAGAGCACCTCTTGCCTGGCTATACATTCCTGGAGTTTTGATAGTTTGTTTTCGGCGATGGCATTGATCGCTGCCGAGATCTCAAACGCCAATTCTCGCATCTGTCGCAAGTATGTGGCGGCGATCTGGTCGCGCGTCTGAAGCGTTCCGTGGTTCATTGCAAGCCCTTCCGCTAAAACTCTCATGCTGGGCTAATGAACGCTTCCTTTTTCGTTCGAGCCCAATTAATGTTGGTCGTGCTCGATGATGCCGCCAGCAATGCTGCCCGCGTCAGGCTGATAGCTTCCGTTTGCCACTGAGTGGCTAAGCTCAGCCACCTTGTCCTGACGGATCGGGGGCGTATTCATCGCCTGACTCGTCAAAGACTGGACAGACAAGCTGCCTGAATGGAACGAGATCCGGTCCTCTGTTGCCGCTTGAGCCCCGCTCACGCTGCCGCTGGAGGCCTTGTTTGCTCCCCGGTCCACTGGAATCTGGCTAGCTGCCAAGCTCGTTAAATCGACTTTCATGGCAAGTTCTCCTGTCTTCACGGTACTGCTATCGGCTGATTGCGCAAAACGTTTCAATCGGTCAGCCAACATTTTGAAAACACAGGTGAATTTGCAGCCTCGTTTGCTATTTCGCTGGGGGCGGTTGGGTCTTGGCTTCCAGTGCAACCCGCGCGTCCTCCGCCTGGTGAAGACTCTTTGCAATCATTTTGGCGATGCCGATACCGCCGGAAGCTGTCAGCGCAGCCCCGAGCGCCTGCGTGGCAATGCCTTGAAACTGCTCCTTTCCAACATCCGCATCCTCTTCGTCCTCTGCACCCGGCAGCGAGCCAAAGCTCTGCTCTGCCTGCTGCAGCCAGTTGCTGAGCAAGATTGACTCGAAGTCCTTTGCAGCCTTGTCGATCTTGGAATTCTGTGCCGACGGCGAGGTCGTCTGATGGAGGAGCCTATCCGCGTTGAGGTTGATCGGTTCGGTCGCTGCCGCGGAGATGGCTCCGTACATGGAGAGATCCGACACTAGATCACCTCCAGATCGGCATCCAAACCGCCCGCCGCCTTGATGGCCTGCAAGATCGAAATAATGTCGTGAGAGGTTGCGCCAATGGCATGAAGTCCCTTGATCAGTTCATCAACGTTGGCCCCCTCTTCCATCTGGATGGATTGGGCGGGGGCATCGCTTGCGGAGATCTTTGTCTCATCCACGATCTCTGTCTTGCCGCTGACCATCGGAGGCAAGACTGAGACCGTGGATGGGATCGTGGTATCGGCCTTGCCACCCATCATCGGCGGCAGTTGCACCACCACATGCTTGGTCTCGACGTCGATGGTCAAGCTGCCCTGGATCACAGAGACCGGCGACAGACGCACGTCGCCCCCCATGACGATGGTGCCGGTGCGTTCGTTGACGACCACCTTTGCTGGAGACCGGAAGCTGATCGAGAGATTCTGGACGCGGGAGATCAGGACCGGCACCGACTGAGCGCCGGTGGCGGCAACATCGACATCGATGCGGCGGCTGTCGATGGCGTTTGCGACCGGCTTGCCGAATTCCTTGTTGATGACATCCGCAACGTCGCGGGCCGCGGTGAAGTCGGGGTTTTGCAGCAGCAGCGAGACCGTCTTGAAATGGCTCAGGTCCACGGCTGCATCGCGTTCAACCGTCGCGCCTTCGGCGATCCTACCGACTGTCGGGTGGTTCACGGTCTTGGAGTTGCCGGAGTTGCCTTCGGAGTAGCCTCCCACGACCAGCGCTCCCTGCGCCTCGGCATAGATCTCTCCATTCGCCGCGCGGAGGGCGGTCAGCAACAGCACGCCGCCTTGAATGCTCTTGGCATCGCCCACCGACGAAACCGTAACATCGAGCTTCATTCCGGGACGGGCAAAGGGCGGCAGCGTGGCTGTGACAAAGACCGCCGCTACGTTCTTGACTACGACTACGCCGGGCGATATTTGCACTCCCATTCGCAGCAACGAATTGGCCAGCGTCTGCACTGTGAAAAAGGTCTGCTGCGTGTCGCCCGTCCGGTTCAAGCCAATGGCCAAGCCATAACCGACTAGTTGGTTGTCGCGCACGCCTTGGATCTGCGTCAGGTCGCGAATCTTGACTTGTCGGTCGGCATCGGAGGCAAAGGCAATAATCGCGAAAACCAAAAACATTGCGGTGATCAGCGCAAGGTGTCGTAGCCAGCGTGATTGCCTGGGCAAGCGTGGGTCGATCGAATTGGCGGTTAGAAGTTCAGTAGCCATAGGATTGCCTTGGTGAGGAAGTTCGGCGGACGCACACCGTCGGAGATGATCCCCTTGCCTTTCATTTCGATCTCAAGATTGCTCAGAGACGTCGATGGTACCGTGTTGCCGGGACCGATGTCGCCCGGCCTGATCATGCCGCGCACGACAATATTCTCGTGCTGGTTGTTCATGAAGATCTGGCGCTCGGCTTCCACGACGAGATTCCCGTTGGGAAGCACGGCAATGACCTGGCCGGTCAGGTTGGTCTGAAAGGTCGTATTCGAAGCAGTCGATCCCTGTCCCTTGAGCGCCTGTGCGGAGTTCGCAGCCAGCAGAGGGTTGGTCGATTTCGGCGTCCTGCCCATCACCCCGGTGACAGCGGAGGTGGTAGAGAAATTCCGTTCGCTGTCTACGGTGCCGGATTGCGCCGCGGTGGTCTGAACAGCGACCTGGATGGTGATGGTGTCGTTCAGACGGTAGGCCTTGTAATCGGTGGAGAAGTCCCCCAGAGAACTGCCAGGCGACCATAGGCTTCCAACGGTGTGATCGTCGGTTGCCGGAGTGTACTGCTGTTGCAAGCGCGCGATGTATTGCACGCGCAACGCCTCGGTGGCCTTAGGATCGGTCTTGGGACCGAGCGAGAAGGCGCAGGTGCATGAGGCGCCGAGCAGCACGAGGGCAGTGTTTCTTCCGAGGAGTTTGAAATCCATGCGCATCTTAGAAGCTCCTCTTCAGCACATTTGCGCTGACTACCTCTGCGAGATAGACCTGCTTGTGATCCGGAGTCGTCACGCGGATCTTGTGACCGGCAGCACCGTTCTCAAGACTGACGACAGTGACTTCGACGTGCGACCGCGCATCGTCCATCATCAGGGTCGCGTGCGCGCCGACACGGATTACGATTCCGGAGTCCGGCCTTCGGGCGGTAGCAGGTATTTCGGTAGAAACTCTGAGAGCCGACGGCGTGCTTTCGCTCGACGTCTCCAGTCCGTTTACGATGGAATAGAAAGGCAGACAAACACCGGCCGTGCGGCATCCCATCTTGACCAGAGAGCGCGATTCGCCATGCTTGCCTTTTGACCGGTCGCCAAGCGGATCGATCGATAGGATGTCCAGCACTGGAGCCGGTTCGGAAGCCACGACGCTGGCAAGCATGGAAACTTGTTCATCCGCTGTTTGAATGCCGCTTTGGGAGAGAGCCTGCGCGACCAGATGTGCGGTAATCGGACAGCGGCCTTGCGCCTGGCACCGGGAGTGCACCCATCCGGGCAGGCTCATCGCCACCATCATCAAAGCCGGCATCCATCTGGTCTTCATATCTTCACCCCGCCGTTTGCCTGCCCGGTATCTTACTGAGCGAGCTGATTGAGTTGCTGCAACATCTCATCGGCCGCCTTGACGACTCGAGAGTTCGACTCGTAGGAGCGCTGCGCCAGAATCATGGCGACGAATTGGTTGACGACGCTGACATTGGACTGCTCGAGCATGCCCTGCTGCAAGGTTCCCAGTCCCTCCGAGCTGCCGGGCGTTCCCACCACCGGCTGACCGGACGCCGTGGTCGCCAGATAGATGTTGTTGCCGACCGCATTCAGTCCGCCAGGATTGACGAAGAGTGCCGTCTGGATGGTGCCAACCTGCGAGGCCGCCGTCTGGCCCGGCTGTGTCACGCTCACTGTTCCATCGGTGCCGATGGTCACCGTCAGAGCATCGGCGGGAATCGTAATCGCCGGTTGCAGCGGGTTGCCATCGGAGGTGACTAACTGGCCCTGCGCATCGGGGTGAAAAGATCCATCGCGGGTGTATCCGATCTGGCCGTTGGGCATGAGAATCTGAAAGTAGCCCATGCCCTGAATCGCAACGTCGAGCGGGTTGCCAGTGGTGGCAAAGTTGCCCTGCGTCTGAATAATCTCGGTCTCTGCCGGCTTTGTGCCAAGGCCGATCTGCAAACCAGCGGCCTGCGTCGTCGACTGTGTTGCGGCGGCACCGGGCATGATCTGGTTCTGGTAGAGAAGATCGGTGAAATTCACCTGCCGCTGCTGGAAGCCGGTGGTGCTGGCATTCGCCAGATTGTTGGCGATGTTATCCAGATTCATTTGCTGAGCCGTCATTCCGCTTGCTGCTGTATAAAGGGCACGAAACATATCGGATTCCTTTCAAACTCTGGGCAACCGGCCTTCAGTGCAGAATCAACTGACGCGTGGCAGGTCCTGGGTCGCTGTCTTGTCCATCTCATCGCTGAACATGGAGAGTGTGCGGCGCATCGACTCCACCTCATGCTGCGCCGTAATCAACTCCACTACGCTTGTGATCGGGTTGACATTTGAGCTCTCGAGCTGTCCCTGGCGCACCTTGGTACTGGTAGCGGCGACTTCGACTCCGAGAGGCGCTTTGTAGTAGGAGCTTCCCAGGCTCTGAAGTTGGGTTCCGGGCTGAAACTCGGTCAGCTTCAATCGTCCCGCAATCGCGCCGTTCACTGAGATCGTTCCGTCGCTGCTGATCGAGACCGGCTCTCCAACGATTGTGATCGGGCCGCCCTCGCCCAGCACAGGATCGCCTGCCGTGGTGATCAACTGCCCTTGCGGAGAGACGCGAAAATTCCCTCCGCGCGTGTAAGCGGGACCAGCGGAGGTCTCGACTGCAAAGTAGCCAGGCCCATCGATAGCCAGATCGAGTTCATTGCCGGTGGGGACCAAAGCGCCTTGAGTTGTGTCCAGTTGCGTCCCGCTCAGGAATCCATAGTCGTTGGCGTCCTGGTTAAGGGCGGAAAGGGATGTGTCGTTCGCTGTGGCCAGTGCTGCCCCAAAGGTATTGTGGCTCGCCCGGAAGCCGGGCGTACTAATGTTGGCCAGATTGTTTGCGATCGTGTCCAGCGCATCGGTACGTGTCATCAGTCCGGCGCAGGCTGCGTAGTATCCGCTACTCATTCGGTGGCCTCGGCTAGATATTCTGCACGCCGGGGGCCATTTGTATCGATGGGTGACTTCTAGCGATATTCACTTTAATTCAGAGCAGAATAGGCAACTTTTGCCGAGCTGTGCGCAGGGTGAGTCAAGATTTGCCGGGCTGCCTGCGCTGCGCATGAGGAGACGATGAGAAACGCATGAGATGGGTGCTTGATCCTTCTTCACCGCAAGACATTTGATTTGAATTCCAATCTTGACCCCTGGCTTCCGCCTATCGCTGATTGAGAGCGAGGAACTTTAGCGCACGCTGGAGCCCAACAAGCTGGAATCGGGTTGCGCGAAAGGCACCATGTCTACATCCATGCAGCAACCGGCAAGTTCGTGCGCGGCGGTGAGGATGAACCTCCAGCCCGACAATGAAGAAGAGTCGCTCATGCTGCGGATGGCAGCAAGGACAAAGAGTGGTAGTGTTCCCTCCATTGCCACCAGTGCTCCTGGGTCCGTGACTCCCCGGCCGCAGTTTGGCCATCCCAGAGCTGCCGGAATCTCTCCAATTCCGTGAAGCAGCCCAACCAGATACGCATCTTCAGGGGAAACAGTATCGAGAGACTCGGCCACCAGTTGCGCGTACTGAGCAACCAGGCGGCAGTGCCTCCAAACCGCGGTGGTTGCCGCGTGTTGCCGATCACACGGGAAGGTTCGCGCCGAAATCGCACTGAACCAGGCGTCCACATCCAGATTGGAGATGCAATCGCCCATTCGGCTGGGGCGTTCCGCGGCAAGATCGTATTCCCTGCCAATTAAGCGGAGGATCTGGATGGTCGCCCCGACATCGCTCAATATCAGCTCAGAAGCGATACGCAGATCGATGCAAGGCTCCTGCAGGAGCATCTCCAGGCCAAGGACCGTTGCCGACATGACCGGCACGTGATCGAGAAAATCTGCTTTCTTTGGGGAGAAGGTTGAGTGTTCCAGAAGACGGAGACCCTGCCACGCTGAGGAGGGAACCCAGCTATGATCGTTTGCCGTGTCGAACGCTTGATTGAGCACTCTTCTGTACCTGCTGCGTTCCTATCGGCAGGAAGACGAAATCTGTCCAAGCAAAAAGACGCGGTTTTCCGGATTTTCCGAAAACGATCTCAAAATTGGCCACCCGACCTTGCGGCCAGGCGGGCGAAGCCTGGGGGGGAGGGGGGTTTACTCGGCCTTGAAGAGGATGTCAACCTCCTTGGGACCGCACTTCAGACGAGCCCAAAGATACTCTCTGCACCTCGCGATAGCGGCTTCATCCGCCTCGAGGTGAACGCCATAACTGCACAGAACCCGGGCCATTTCGGACGAACTCTGTGCACTTTCGAACTTGACTTCCGAGGGAGCCTCATCTCCCGTCTGTGCTTTGGCTTGTTCGATCTGTTTCAACTGGATCTCGAAGTCGCCGGGCGTAACGAAGCAGGGTTGCGTCTTGCATCCGGTGATCTTTTCAATGGCGTAGAGCAATCCGTAGTCGACGCCATGGACGAAACCCACCAGCAGCATGTTGGTCGTTGCCACATGGTGGAGCGGAATGGCCGAGTGAAGCCTGACCAGCGCCGGCGGAAGGTGAATCTCAGTCGGCATTCCCCACTCGGGCACCGTAAATACAGGGCAGCCCCATTGCAAAGCCCGGACGGCAGTAACCTGCTTTTCGCTGACTGAGCCGTACCGCACCACAAGTTCGCCGATCTCTGTCCCGGCTTGCTTCTGCTCGTCTCTCGCTTGTTTGAATTGCTCGTTGTTGAGCAGGCCGTATCGCACCATGAGCAGCCCAAGCGGCATCCGCGAGAATTGATTCTTCTGATGCGGCTTGTAGGTCGCGAGCGCGGTGAACTCCTCCTCTGCCGCGGCGGCAAAGCATCTCGAGCTGCAATACCAGCTATCCTGCATCTTGATTCCAGCCTTGCGCGCGGAATAGTGCGGCAGGGCGACCGAGCGCTTGCAGTGGCGGCACTTGGCCGTAATGGCCTTGAACTTTTCAGTCCAGGCGGGCAACGCAATCGATTGCATCAGGCCCATATATTTTTCCCTTCCCATCGTTGAGCTCTACACTGCCCAGCTCTAACGGTTCCATCCACACTGGCGCTCATTGAAGCACTTGGCCAGTAACGGCTCGCGATACCTCGGTGACGCGGAGGCCGTAGTTTCCGTCAATCACCACCGCTTCACCTCTTGCAATTACCACGCCATCTAGAAGCAGTTCGACCGGCTCCTCCACCTGGCGATCAAGTTCAACGACAGAGCCGCTGGTCAGGTCCAGGACTTCCCGCAGTGTGAGCTTGCGCTGCCCGAAACGCAGCGTGACATTCAATTCAACATCCATCACCAGATTCAGGTTTTCAGACTTCTGGACTGCTTTTCCGGTGGCCGCCTGGATCGCCTGCGCTACGGTTGTTTCGGCACTCTCGGGGTAGGCATGTCGGTAAAGAGCCTGTGCCAGCACCGGATCCAGGACCATCGCGATCGAGACGCGGTTCTCTTCTTCGTCGGCCGCGGTCACACAGGCGATGTTCGAGCGCTCGGCGGGAGCCTCGGAGGAGAGAGAAGCATTGACTTTGAATGCACCGTATTCCTCCTCAAGCCCGGAACGGAACTCGTTCAATGCCGCCTTGACGATCTTCAGCAGCGCCTCTGCGTGTCCAGGCCCAAATTCATCCGCCGATTGGCCGAGAAACTTCGACGCCAGAATAGTTGCTTCTTCGCGGCGGAACTCGAGCGTGAATTCGCCTTTCAAACTGCCGCTCAGCGCAAGCCTGACCCAGACGGGATCGAATTGATCCGCAGCCGGCTCGGCGTCGGGCAACGCCGCGATCAGCCAGGAAGAACCGCTGGCAAGGGACATCGACTTGCCTAGAGCGTTGAAGAATGCGCCCGAGAAGGTCGGATGAGAGGCGTCGGCTGTCTGAGGGTTCATCGCACTACTCCTTTGTCGTAACCGGTTCCTGTGACCGCGCCGAGAGCTGCGCAGCCTTTCGCGTACCATTGCGAACCAGCAGCGCCTCAAAGATTTCAATGTCGTCTACAGTGAGCCGGCCCGGTCTCTTGACCGGCGCCTTCATCTTCAGGACCGCACCCGGCTTGAGGCCGACCAGATCTTTCACTAACACGCGCATCTGCGTGATGTCCGCTGAGACTACAAAATCGCAGTCGAGAATCCGTTCGCGCAGGCTCAGGCTTCGGAGCTGACGCAGACTTGAGGTCTTCTTCGACTGGATTGCATTCAGATGGCGCAGCAGAAAGCCGACGAAAGATGTCGGCAGCACGATTCTGAAAGGCGCTGTGGTCTCTCCAACCGTCATCTCGAACATCAAAAGCACCAGCCGGTCGTTGGCCATGAAGACCTGTTGAATCTGGGTCTGCTTGATGGGGCGGCCCGCAGTCAGGGTGAGATTCAGGGTCTGCCAGGCGCGTTCGATCTGGCCGACGATCAGAGCGGTGACGCTCTGCATAATCTCTTCATCGATCTCGGTCATCTCGCGCGTATTGTCCGATGCCGTGCCGGCCCCGCCGAGCAGGAGGTCAATAATGGGGAAGATCAGCGCGAGGTCCATCTCGATCAGCACGTTGCTCTCCAGCACATTCAGCGAACATGGCACCAGATAACTGTTCGCCGCAATTGAGCCAACGTAGTCGACGATCGCCATCTGTTCCAGCGACACCAGCTTCAAATGCAAGGTTGCGCCCAGATAGAGTTCCAGCGAGGTGGTCACATTCAGCGCAAACTTCTCATGCAGAGCGCTTAGGGTGCGCGCGTTTTCATTCGACAACCGGCCCGCATAACGGAAGTTGCACGAATGAATCGTCCTCACCCTGGGCTCTTGCGCGGCGCTTGTCGAGGCCTTAGCGGCTTGGTTCGATCCAGTGTTTCCCATCGCGCTCTACCTTCTCAACTGTCTCTCACTCGCACTCGGGTACGTGAATTGCTGACGGCTGACCGTCTGGGGATGGCCAGCCTGTTGGGAACGAGCGGCAGGCTGCGCCGGCTTTTCGTGAAGATGGGCCAGAGATGCGCGCAGTTTCACCATTGCAGCGGCGTGGATCTGCGAGACCCTCGAAACGACGATGCCGACGACCTGAGAGATCTCCTTCATCGTCAGCTCTTCCTTGTAATACAGGGAGAGAATCAACTGCTCGCGCTCCGACATCTTAGAAACGGCTTCGGCGAGCTGTTCCCTTCTTTCGTTTTCGAGGCAGAGGTCAAAGGGATTGTCCGAATCTGTGCCCTGCGCCGACTCGATCAGATCGAACGAGTCGGTATGATCATGAACGGAAGTCGTCTGCTGTCCAACGAGAAAGAGGCCGTCGAGTTGTGTCATCGTGTTTTGCAATCCATCGAGGGGCATATTCACTTCCGCTGCAATCTCTTCTTCTAGTGGAGGTCTTCCCAGCGACGACTCAAGCCTTGCGACCGCCGAAGCGATCTCGCGCCCTTTTCTGCGCAGGGTGCGGGAGCCCCAGTCGAGCTTGCGAAGACTGTCGAGAATCGCACCGCGGATGCGGAACTTGGCAAAGGTCGAGAACTGCGCATCCTTGGTGGCGTCGTAATTGCGGCAGGCGTCGAGCAGCCCAAGAACGCCAGCCTGAACCAGATCTTCAATCTCCACGTTGCGGGGCAGGCGCTCGTGAATCCTCGCCGCCACGTAATAGACCTGGGGCAGCTCCCGCATCACTAGGTCGTTGCGGTCATCCAAGGAATCGCCACTCGTGCGGTAGGCCAATTCTGCGGTTGTCATTCGATACCTCCCTTGGTGCGGAACTCACATTTGCTGCTCATCTGGCCCGGTGTCCTTTTGCTTCGGTTTTCTATGCCGGTCATCGCATCTCTTTTCAATGGAGCACCCCCACGGACTGCACCGGCGTCAATGGCGGGACCTCTCCGGGAGAGATCACCACGATTCTGGGAATGAACGGCTCCAGCAGGCGGCGTAGATAATAGCGGCCTGGGGAGGAACACAGCAGAACGGGCGGTGCGGAGCTGATTTCCTTTCCGAAATCAGCACGTAATCCTTCAAGCACGCGACGTGCCAATGTGACCTGTTGCGGGGAGGAAACGCCGTGATTCATCGGGAGATTTGAACCGCGCAGGCATTCATCCTCGATCGAATTGTCCAGAGTGACGACCCTGAGTTCGCCGTGGTCGTTCAGCAGCGGCCGGATTAACGAGCGTCCCAGCGCATGGCGAACCGCTTCGACCAGGGCAATGGGATTCTTGTTGAAGGCCGCAGCCTCAACCAGCGTCTCGAGTATGGTTCCCAGATCGCGGATCGATACCTGTTCGCGCAAAAGCTGTTGAAGGACCTTTTGCACCTCGCCCAGGCTCATCAACTTCGGAATCAGTTCATCGGCGAGTTTGGGGTGCGAGTCGCTGAGCCGGTCGATCAGTCTCCGGGTTTCGTGGCGCGAGAGCAGTTCATGGGCATTTTGCTTGATGACCTCCGCCAGGTGAGCGGCCAGCACCGAGGTCGCGTCCACAACCGCATATCCGGACGCGATCGCTTGCCCTTGCATCTGCGGGGTGATCCACTTTGCCGGCACGTTGAAGGCCGGCTCCCTGGTATCCTGACCGGGCAGTTGGGGAGCGTTGGGGTTGGAACTGATGGCCAGCAACGAATCCCGGCGCAACTCCCAGCGGGCAATCTCGACACCGCGCAGGTAGATCACATACTCTCTTTCGCGCAGCGACAGGTTGTCGGTGATGTGAATGGAGGGAACTAGGAAGCCTAGTTGCTGGGCCAGATTTTTGCGCATCGACTTGACGCGCGAGAGCAACTGGCCGCCCTTTTGTGCATCGACCAGAGGCACCAGGCCCAGGCCAACCTCAAGCATCAGTTCATCCAGCTTGAGAGCCGCGTCCATGGGATCGACGGCGGGAGCAGCCGGTCCACCGGCGGCGACGGCCTTTGCCTTCTGCTCCATCTCATCGACTTCATCCTGGATGAGTTGGGGCTTGATCTTATAGGCTGCGAAGAAGAGCACGCCAGCCAGGGAGAAGAAGGCTATCTTTGGCAGGCCGGGAATTAGTCCCAGAGCCGTCAGGGCGCCGCCTGCAATCCACAGCAGGCGCGGGCTGTTGAAGAGCTGCTTGCCGACGTTGACGCCTAGAGATTCCTTCGATGCCGCACGGGTGACGACGATGCCGCCCGCGACGGAAACGAGCAATGACGGCAAAATGGTGACAAGGCCGTCGCCCACGGTGAGGATGGTGTAGGTCTTCAGCGCATCCTGAAAGGGAACACCCTGCTGAAAGACGCCGATCAGGAATCCGGCAATGATGTTGATGGCCATGATGAGAATCGTGGCCAGCGAATCGCGTTGACTGAAGCGAGCCGCGCCGTCCATGGCGCCGCAGAACTCAGCCTCGCGGGCGACGCGCTCGCGGCGTGCCCTGGCCTGCTGTTCGTTAATGAGTCCGGCATTAAGATCTGCGTCGATGGCCATCTGCTTGCCGGGCATGGCGTCCAATGTAAAGCGGGCCGTGACCTCAGCCGTGCGTACCGCGCCGTGACTGATGACCAAAAACTGAATGGCGATCAAGGCGAGGAATAGGACGAAGCCGACAATGTAGTTGCCGCCGACCACAAACTGGCCGAAGGATTCGATGACCTTGCCCGCGGCCGCCGTGCCTTCGTTGCCGTGGAGCAGAATGCGGCGTGTACCGGCTAGATCGAGCGAGAGACGAAGCAGCGTGAGCAGAAGCAGCAAACTCGGGAACACCGAGAATTGCACCGGGCGCAGAATCTGGATCGCTGTAAGCAAGACAAGAATCGATGCTGTGATGCTGAGAGTCAACAGCAGATCGAGCATGAAGCTCGGCAAGGGCACGAGCATCACGAAGACCATGGCGACCGCTGCGATCGGCACGATCCATTCGCCGGATTTGCGGAGAAGTGCAGTGAGTTGTTCCATCATGGCTTCACCCCCGGCCGCGCGGCTGGTCCGCCGGTTTTAGGATCTATCTTTTCGCCGGAGGCGTTTCTTGAGCGCCGCTCGGCCTCATTGCGCCGCACTTCGGCCTGGGCACGGAAGACCAGGGCGAGGATTTCGGCGACCGCCTGGTACAGCTTTGATGGAATCGAATCGCCCACCTCTACGCTCTTGTAGAGAGCCTGCGCAAGTGGCTTGTTCTCGACCAGCATGATTCCGTTGTCGCGGGCGATCTGCTTGATTCTCTCGGCGAGCATGTTGCGGCCTTTGGCTACGACGATCGGCGCGGGCATCTCCATCTCATAGCGCAGGGCAACGGCAAAGTGCGTTGGGTTAGTTACGACCACGGTCGCAGTTGCGGCGGCCTTCAGCGACTGCTTTTTGCGCATCGCTCTTTGCAACTGGCGAATACGCGACTTGATAAATGGATTGCCGTCGGTTTCTTTGTACTCTTCGCGAACTTCCTGCTTGGTCATCTTCAGATCGCTGTCCATCTTTCTCAGAGTCAGAAGATAATCAACCGCCGACCAAGCTGCGAGAACCAGCAGCGCCTTCCACGTCAGCTCGATCACCATCGAGCCGACAAGGTTGGCGAAGGGTCTCAACCCGAGGCTGGAGGAAAGGACCATCGCCTCCCATTGGTTGCGCGCGATCACCACGGTGATCCAGAGGATGGCGGCAAATGGAAGCAGCGACTTCAATAGATTGCTCAAGCCCACCGGCGAAAAGATCTGGCCCAGCTTGCTGGCCGGATTGAAGCGATCGAACTTCAACGCCATCGCCTCGGGCGCAAAGTTGAAGCCGCCCTGCGCCAGTCCGGTCACCACTGAAACAACCATCCCCGCCATCAGAATCGGAGCGATCCAACGCATCACTTCAACCGAGCTCCAGAAGAGCACAGGGCCGTTGGACTCGATATCGCCCGCGGCGGCGGCGTTGATGGTATTGCGATAGAGCACCGTCCAGTGCGTGACAGCCGAGGGAGCCATGATCGCCAATGTCCCAGCCATTGCAGCAATAGCGAAGACGCCCGGCAGTTCGCGCGAACGGGCGACCTGGCCCTTTTCCCGCGCCTTTTCTTTTCGCCTTGGCGTTGCTTGTTCGGTTTTGCTGCTGTCAGCCATGCGTTCCTGCCGTGCGGGTTGCTATTGAGCCAGGTGAAGAATGTGGTCGGCCTGGTTCATCGAGTTGATAAAGAGCCGCTCAAAGATGCCCGGCCAATACTTGAGTGCGGAGATCAGAACTAGAATTCCGAGAACACTCTTGACCGCCGGCCCCAGTAGAATCAGCGGCAGTTGTGGAGCTGCCTTGCCCAGCAGGCCGAGTGCAATGTCAGCCAGCAGAGTGGCGGAGAGAACCGGTGCGGCGATCTGAATGCCAACCGAGAATACGCTCGATCCGACTTGCAAAACCGCCGATGTGAAACCCCCTCCGAAGTGCCCGGAAGAGGGAGGAAGGTAGTCGAAGCTGTGCGCCAGCGCACGCAGTATCCAGAAGTGAACATTGAGGCGCAGAAAGATGAGCATCGCGATCATCTGATGAAAAGTGGCCATCACAGTCGATTCGACCTGTGTCTGCGGATCGAGAATGTTGACCAAGGAGTAGCCCATCTGCACGCTTAGTACCTGTCCGGCCATCTGCACGCCGTCGAAGACGATGTTGGTCGCGACGCCGAGCGCGACGCCGATCATCAATTCGCCAAATGCGATCATGGGCCATTGGCTGATTTCGACTTGCGGCATTCGGGACGAGAGCATCGGGTAAAGCAGCGCAGTCAATGTCACCACCAGAACCCCCTTCACCCGGACCGGAATCGCGACGCTGCCAAAGAAGGGCGCGAAGAGCATCATGCCCGTGAGGCGGACACTGATGGTCAGCAGTGCTCCGAAAATCTGGACCAGGGATATGCTCATTGCAGGATCGCGTGAAAGTCGGTTAAGAGGTTAACGGTGTAATGGGCAAGGTGGCGCCACATCCAAGGCATCGTGAAGAAAAGGGCCGCGCCGGTTACCAGCAGGCGGGGCACGTGCGAAAGAGTCTGGTCCTGCAAGGAGGTGAGCACCTGGATGACATTCACCACCAGGCTGACAATCACCGCCGAAAGCAGGATCGGCGCCATCAGGATCGCGCACTCCTGAAGCATCAGACGGCCAAGCAAAACTACTTGATCGGTGTCCATCAGTAGAAACTCCTCATCAGGGCGCCAATTAGCAGGTGCCAGCCATCGACCATAAGAAACAGCAGGAGCTTGAGCGGAGTGGAGATGACCACTGGAGGCAACTGCATCATGCCGACAGAGGTGGTGATCGAAGCAACCACCATGTCGACGACAAGAAACGGCAGAAAGAGAACGGCGCCGATCTGAAATCCTGCCTTCAATTCAGAGAGAATGTAGGCCGGTAGAAGGACCCGGAAGGATAGATCGTTGATATTCGCCGGACGCGGTTCCTTAGCGATATCCAGAAAGAGAGCGGCGTCCTTTTCGCGAACGTAGTGCGACATGAACTGGCGCATCGGCACGCCGGCGCGAGTGACCGCATCGATGGCGGTGATCTTGCCCTGTTGCAGCGGAATCACCGAATCGTTATAGATAGCCACGCCGACCGGTTGCATGAGAAAGAAGGTCATGATGACCGACAAGCCGATGAGAGTCTGATTGGAGGGCGTGGTCTGAAGGCCAAGCGCCTGGCGGAGAAAGTGAAAGACGATCAGCAGCCGCGCAAAAGGCGTCATGCAGATGAGGAGTGACGGAATGATCGTGAGGATGGTCAGCAGGACAACGATCGACCATTGTGGCGAACCACTCGATAAGCCGCTAATCCGCAATTCGTTTGGATCGGGAGGCGCGGGGTTCAATTGAACAGACGGCGCGGGAGCCGGCTGAACAGGTGCCGCAGCACTCGGCGCGGCGGCCGTCTGAGACGCAGCCGGCGGCTGGAATTGCCAGAATCCGATCAGATCGATTGCGCGTGCTCCGGCGGGCAGGTGCGCGGCATGAGCTGATGCCGCTGCCAAGAACAGCATGAGGCAAGATAGGTCCCGAAAGTGCGCGGGAATCCTCATGCCTGGACCCCCATCCGCTTCGCTGCCGGCTTGACTATCTGCTGCTTCACTCGCTTCGCAGGCTGCTTCTTTGTGGCAGTCATCGTCCCTTGCAGAACAGTGCCAAAGGACTCCTCGCCCTTCAACTGCGCAAGCATCGCCACGTTGGCGGCTCCGCCGCCGACCAGGAATTCGCGGCCGTCCACGTGGATGACGGCGACAAATCGTTTCTCCCCGAGGGAGACTGTCGAGGCTACATGCAGCCGCTTGGGATTCGAGCGGGCTGCCTGCCGCTCGCGAAACCAATTCCATGCGCGAGAGATCAATCCCGAGGCGTTTTTGAGAGTCCTCAGTGGCGCGCCACCGGGAAAGACGAGCAGCGGCGGGGCGATGCGTTGCGCCGCAACCCGCGCGTGACCTTGTGCGGCAACCTGCGCCGTTGCGGCTCGTGTCTTCATGAAAGATCCGTGAGCCGCACGGCGAGGCGATCGCCGACGACTTCAAACTCGGTCCAGCCGACCAGTTGTCCATTGACCCGCAAGGGCAGATCGCTGCTCTGGTGATATGCGGTCTCGACGATCGAGCCGCGGGTGAGGTTCAGCAGATCGCCAACCGTAAATTTCACAACCGGAATATCCAGCGCAAGCGTGCAGGGCAGCCAGGGCAGAACCTCCGCAGGGTCACGCTCCGTGTGTCTCTCAACCAGTTGGGGTCCTTGCGCCAGTTTTGGCTCGATTGCCGGCTTTGCGGAGGTCATTGCCGTGTTCATCAATCTCTCTCCCCCGGAGCACCGATTCCCATCGCTCGATCGCCAGGCAACGGTCTTGCTCATGGCAGGTTTTGCTTTGGGTTGCAGCCCTAAGCCCCACGCTCGGGCCGCTCGACAAGAGGTGAATGCAATCGAGAGGCCGTTGCCAAGGGAGTGCAATCGAGGGGCCAGCAACCTGTGGAAAAACCGGATCTAAATAGCTGTGAAATAAGGGGAAATGGAGTTCAGGCGAAGGCGGCGGAGAACCGCTTCAAGCGATCGGAAATCTCGAGCCTGAACGGCTTCGTGAGGCAGGCATGAGAAGGATTAACAGGAAACGCCCCCCGCCGCTCATCGGCGAGACTGAGCGGCGAGAGGGTTAATGCAACGCTAAGAAACTACCGGCGCAATGACTTACTGGATCATTGCGAGCGTTGCCTGAGAGAGCGTGTTGAATGTGGTGATCGACTTGGCATTTGCCGAGTAGGCCTGCTGGGCCACGATCAGCTTGGCAAATTCAGTTGCGATGTCCACGTTCGACTGCTCAACATTGCCGCCAATAACGGAACCCCTTCCGCCCGTTGAAGCCTGTCCAATTACGGCCTGGCCCGAGGCAGCCGTCGCCTGGTAGTTATTGTTGCCGACGCTTGTTAACCCCTGGTTGTTGGCAAACGAAGCCACAGCAACCTGTCCTAGAGCCATCGAGTTTCCGCCGGTGAAGGTGCCGGTGATGGTGCCGTCCGGGTCCACAACGAAGGTCGAGAGCGTGCCGGCGGGGAAACCGTCGGTTGTGTTGGCGCTCGTCGCGCTCGCCATTGCAGACTGGGTGATCGTGGGATCGGTGGCCGTTCCAAACGGGCCGGTGAGCGTCATCGGCTGTTTAGCGCCATTGGCAAGGGTCGTGATCGTGATCGGATTCAACGTGGACGCCGCCGCGTCCAACTGGCCAGAACTGTTAAAGACCAGCGTGCCCGAGCTTACTGTGGCGCTGCCTCCCGCTCCGGCACCGTCCGCAGGCGGTATCGTGACCGCGTAGCTCCAGGTATTCGTGTCCGTCTTGGTATACGAAACGGTCAGAGTGTGTTTATCGCCAAGTGAGTCGTAGACTGTGATGGGACTGCTCGGTGCGACGGTTGTTGAAGAATCTTGCATCAACGCCCCTGTAGGAGCTGTGAATCCGGCAGGCCCGGCAATGGTCAACTGACTTCCAGTCGCGGTTACCGTGATCCCGCTTCCATTTGGCAACGCTGTCTGCAAGGCCGCTGCATAGGTGCCCAATGATTCGCCAGCAGTGGCACCTACGGTATATGGGGTGCCTCCCGAGGTAATCGCCAAGTTGGTACCCACATTTAACGTCCCATCCGTTGCCATATTGTAGGTGTAGGTGGTCCCGCTTACAGTTGGCGCGACGGTTTCGGCGGTTGTGTCGGAGTCGAGATTGACAGTAATCCCGACGGTGGTGCTCGCCGTCGCCGGACTGGTCACTGCGCTAACCTGCAACGGCTGTAAAGGCGCCGAAGGGTTGGGTACTCCATTGACTGCCGGATATCCGAGCACGAGATCCCCGCTGGGTGTTGTCAGTTGTCCGGCCTGATTCGTGGTGAAATCGCCGGCCCGCGTGTAATTCTGCATTCCATTTGAGCCCTGCGTGACAAAGAACCCATTTCCAGAGATGGCCATGTTGGAAGCGGTATTCGTGGCGTTTAAATTCCCCTCGGTGTAGTTCGAGTCTGTGGAGGAGACCTGGACACCCGATCCAATTTGCACAGGATCGCCGGCGCCGTTCATCATTCCGGTCTGCAGGAAAATGTCGCTGAAGGTTAAAGTCTGAGATTTGTAGCCATCGGTGTCAATGTTGGCCAGGTTGTTTGAGACGGATTGCAGCTGTTCCTGAGCCGAAGTAAGTCCAGAGAGTGGTGTTGAAAAAGCGCCCATTATTTGCCTCCTGTGGCATTGCTTGTCGCGCCGGAAGTGCCCATGGTCACGGGATTCAGGTACGAGTTGATCGAAGCTGCCGCCGCGCCGCTATTGGCGAAGCCCAGGGGCAACATCGTGTTAGGGTCAAACGGAAGTTGGCTGGTGGCCGCGCCCGCGGCCGAAGGTGAGAGCATGTTGGTTGCGCCGCCGGTAGCGGAGGCGAGCGCGGCTTTCGCGGACAAGGCATTCGATGCCTGAGTCGATGATGTCGAGGAACTTGACGTGGAGGGGCTGAGCGCCTGGTTGATGCTGATGAGTTGCTCAAGCTGATTCAGCGAGATCATCTGGCCGACCATTTGTGTTGGATCGACAGGAGCCGTCGGGTCCTGATTCTGTAGCTCCTGTGCCAGCAGGCTCAGGAAGGTTGTGCCAAGTGAACTGGCCGAGCTGGTGCTTGAGGTCGAACTGCTCGAACCGGTCGTAGGGGTGGCGTACGTTTTTGCGCCAGTTGCCTTCGGTAGTGCGCTGCTTGCCGATGGCATCAACGCGCTCAACGTCGTCGGCATCAAATAGTTTGTCAACATGCTCGCCATGATTGCTCCTCTTTTCGCGCTCTCAAAACTTCAGCGCGCGACCTAAACTCTGATGTCGAGACGGGCATAGCCTGAGGGCACAGCCGCCACGACGGGTGAAAACTGCTGTTCGACAACACTGTTGTCTGATTGGCCGGCAGCGATGTTGCCTGCTTGCTGCCTGCCGCCGCGCGATTGGCCGGCCGTGTCGTTTGACATGCCTCCAAAGTTACCCGTTCCCTGTCCTGTTGCCGCGCCATTCATGTCGATGCGGACATCCATTGGCTGACTGCTGCCCAACCGCGCCTGCATCTCCGGCAGATGCGCGGTAAGCGCCTTGGCAAGCTCCCCATGCTCCACCGAGATCTGAGCGGAGACCTGATCCCGGCTCGATGAGGTGCTGATCGAGATGTTGCCAAACTCGTTCGACCGTATCCCGACCCGCATCTCGGCCTGGCCCATGTTCTGGATCAGCCTTGCCGTATTAATGACCGGAGCGGCCTGGGGCAATGCGTCCGCAGTGTGAGCTTGTGTGTTGTCGGCTGCTTTCGTGGCAACTCCGTTGGCATCGGACGTAGCTGAGGCGGTGTGGTTCGCAGCAACCGGGGCCGCGTTCTGCGCCGCTGCAATCACGGCCGCGGGATGAACCGTAAAGCTGACCGGAACCGGGGTTGCGATTTGTGCCTGTGATGCATTGCCGCTCTGATTCTGATTGCCGTTCGATGCTGCATCCTGCGAATTGCTCTTGGATCCGGACTCGGGCGACGGTTCTGCAACCTTCCTAGCGCTCGCCTGGTCAGTGCTGGTGCCCTTGCCGACGGCTACGGAGGCACTGGCCTGCGACCTCACCGCCGAGGCCGGCTTGAGGTTCATGACGTTGGCCTGGGTCGTTCCAATCGAGACGGCTTGAGGCGGGACGGCCAGTCGATCTGGGATGCCGTTCGGAACTTCGATCGTCTCGGCGACTGAGCTCTGATCGGCCGCTGACGGATGCGAAGTGGCCTGGGCTGTCGAATCGGTCTTCATTGCTGAAGCCACAACATCCTTCACCGATGCGATCACGGACTCGCGCAGAACCGGGACAGGAGTAGGCTCCGTTGGGTCGTTCGCAACCGCGCTTTGAGCTGCATTCGGGCTTGCGTTCGGCGCCACGCTCGAATACGAACCCTGCACTTCGGAATGATCCGCGACCCGAATCGCATTCGGAACCGCGGCAGCGACCACACTCGAACCCACACTGGCGCTCTTTTGCGAAGCCGCGATGGGAGCCGCCGTCTCTTGGATTCCATTGACCGGAAGTGTCGATGAACTCAAAGACGAATCGTCGCCCAGCGGCTTGGCAATCGATTCAACCGCCGCCGGCTCGATGACGGCCTTCTGAGAGATGCTAGTATGCGAGACGTTTGCACGAGAGTTGTTCGTCTCCAAGACACTTGGTTGAGGCTTAGCCACCTCAGTTGTTCCTGAATTCCTGGCACGCTCGACGGACTCATAGCCTTCAGTTTTTTGAGTCGTTACCAACTGAACCGAGGATGTTTGAGCCGTGGCAGGGTGCGATTGAACGACGGCGGGCTGCGCTATTTCTGTTGTGGCGATGGTCGATTCAGTCTCGGGGAGCTTTGCCGTTGTCAGATTCTGCGCAGACTGGAGGGTCCCGTTGGTCACGGAAGTCTGAGTGAATAACGGCTGGACCGAGGGCGTCTGCGCCGGGGTCACGTTGGATAGGACAACGGCTGGCTGTGAGATGCTTACCTGCGGGACGACCGCTTGGTTCTCTGTCGGTCTGATCGCCCGCGCGTCTAAAGTGGATTGGCTGATTTCGCCAATCGAAGCCTCCTGAGAGGTTGTGGGACCGGCGACCGGCGTCTGCACAGGGACAACGGTGGATTGATCGGCTGCAAGCCGGGGTATGCTCGATTCGGTTTCGTTCCACTGAGCCGCTGTCGAATTCTGCGCTGGCTGGCCGACCGCAAGAGACGAATCATCCTGAGCTGTTGCCGAGGGGGCGAGGAGCGTTCGCACAGAAGCGAAGATCGATTGAACGGCAGCCGGTTGGTGGACGCTTACCGGCGTGTTCTCTAATTCGGTTTCCTTCGATTGGGCAGCGGTTTGCTGCGGGACGCTCGCCGGGGCGGTGCTTGCCTGGATGCGGACTGATACCGTCTCGGAAGACCCGGCCCCAGGTGCGTTCTGCGGAATCGGGCTGGCCACCACAGTCGAAGTTCTTTGAGTTGTTGACGGCGCGGCTAGGGGCACCTGAACTGCCGTGGCAGTCGACTGAAGAACCGCCGGTTGGGAAACGGGTATCTGAGTGCCGGTGGCCGAGGCGATGTTTGCCTGCCCTGCGAGTGATGGGACTGCCGATGGCCCTGTCAATGAATCGTTCCCAGTGTTCCGGACTGCACCGTCGGTCGAAACGCCCTGAAACATCGCCGGTCCAGCGACTGGTTTCTGAACTGAAACAACATTCGATTGAGCGGCGGCTGGCTGGGAGATGCCAGACGGGTCGATGTTCGTCCTGGCGACGTTTGACACGGTCTCGTCCCACTGAAACGCCGGCGCAACCCACATCGGCTGGCTGGCCGCGACCGCCGAAGCGGTTTGAGTTGCTGCAGGTTGAGCGACAGGCATCTCGACTTCCGTGACATTCGATTGAATGTGGGCGGACTGCAAGGTGCTTGCTGGGGGGATCGTTGCCGGAGCGATGTCTTCAGGACCGACGCTTGGTTGGGGCATCGCCCATCCAGTTGATGGCGTGGTCTGCGCTGGCCGTCGGCTTGCCGATATAGACGAAGCATCCTGAGTCGCCGCGAAACTGTCAACGGGCGTCTGCGCCGTAGCAATGTTCGATTGAATACTGATTGGCTGAGGGATCGCAGTCGAAGTGATGTTTGTTGGCTTGAAGATCGAATCTACTTCCTTCAGTGTGGTAGCTGGCAGGTTCGGTAGATACTGGCTGGTTACCGCGGTCGGCGCATTCTGCGCTGTTGACGCCGCGGCGAGAGGCCTCTGATCCGGGGTGGAACTCGATAGAACACTGCCGGCCCGTGGAATGCTCGTTGAAAGGATGCTTGCCAAGGTGAAGATAGAACCGGTTTGGTTCCAAGCAGCTGTTGGCAGGCTCGATGTGGACTGGCTGGTTTCCGCAAGCGAAGCAATCTGAGATGTTGCGGATGAGACGGAGGGCATCTGAACCGGGAAGGTCTTCGATTGAATATTGACCGGTTGTGGGATGCTCGTTGAGACAGCGCTTGCCGAGACGAAGACCGGCTCGGCTGCAGTCGATGCTGTTGGTGGATTCGATATTGCCTGGCTGGCCGCGACGGCCGCATTCGCTTGAGTTGCCGATGTTGCGACGAGAGGCGACTGCGCTGCCGCATCGCTCGATTGCGTCTCGTCTGGCTGAAAAACACTGCCATTGGAGACGGTTACCGGGGCAGCGTTTGCATGGGTGAAGGTCGATTGAGGTCTTCCTAACCCCATCGCCGAGACGATTTGTGTGAACCGTGCAGCCAGACCCGTCGCAGGCCTCTGAGCCGCACCCGGTGCGGCGAGAATCGTCTGCGCAGGGGCGAGATCGGATTGAGCGGCGATCGATTGAGAGACGCTTGTCTGAACAGTGCTTGCCGGAGCGGCGATCGATTGCGTCTGCGTCGATATCGGCGATAAATGACTCTGATCGGCCGGACTCGCCTCGTTGGTCGGAGTGATCTGAATCATTGCAGGTGCGGCGAGAGGCGTTTCGACTACCCAGGCGCTCGATCGAACGGCGGTCTGCTGCGAAGCGTCTGCCACGAAAATGCCCGCTGGGGCGACGACTGATTGAGTCTGTTCCGAAGCCGTCGATGCAACATTTTGAGGGGTCGGAATCGCGGCGCTGTTCGCGGGTTCCTGAGCTGTTGGCGAGTCGGCGTGAGGCGTCTGCACGGGAATGACGGCCTGCTGAACGGCGCCAGTCTGGGCGGCGTCTGATTGGATGCTCGCGAGCCTTGTGACGGTTACATTCCGGAAAGGCCGGGTGGCAACACCGGTGGAAACAATCTGAGATGTTGCCGACCCGGCCAGCAGAGTTCTCATTCCGGCAGATCTTGTCTGAAAGCCCGCTGCCCGGACAAGGCGTGCCGCGAAGGGGTTGGTTTGCAGGCCGGCTGTTTGCGCGACAGAAGACTGGCCCACCGACTGCTCAATTGCGGATTGAATCTGGCCGGACGGAGCGGCGGCATCGGTCGACTCCAGATTAGGAGTGGTGAGTCCGACGTTTGACGCCTGGAGCGAAGTAGGAGTCGGGCTGGTCTTCTGAGCGGATTCAAAAGCGGCCGCTGACAAACCATCGGCATCATTGAGAACCGCTACCGATGTGTTTGCGTCCGCGGAGACCGAATTCTGGCGGTGTGCGGTTCTTCCGCTGGCGGCGATTGTGTTGTTGTCCTGAGAGTATGACTTCGCTGCGGCGAGCAGTGAATCGCTGAATGCCTTCAACGGTTGATCGGAGTTCTGCACCGCGGAGCGGGTTGCCCCCGGCAACAGAGTGAACAGATCGAGGATGGTTTTTGCGATCACGCATCCATATTGGCAACTAAGGGGCCAAACAAGCCCGGTTTGCCTTCCATAGGGAGTAGCCAACAATTTATTTAGAATCAACCGCTTGAATAACTTTGCTCGACCATCCCGCGCGACGCGGAGCGTACTCGGCAACATTTGCCGCATTTTGCATAGGCAAAGGCTGCCGGGTTGCGGTGACTGCAAAGGACTCAATTGAGATGGAGCGGAACCCCAGAGATTCTTGCCTCAACTCGAAGCACAACAGCACAGACAAACCTCGACCGCTCGGTCAAAGTTAGTCTGTGATTGTTCCTGTGATTTCCCGATCGGAGGCCGGTAATTCGGAGAGGTGTGTAGCAGAGCGATCAATGATTGTAGCGATTCTTCTTCAGCGGCTTTCTAAATGCAAACGCGGGCACAGCAGGGCGGTCGAATCCCGATGAGATCCGCAGCGCAAGCGACAAAAGGACGGAAATTGCAAGAATCATGCGCGGCCTCGCCGTGCGATGAAATTGTCATCGATGGTTTTTTGCTCGTGGCGGGCCAGATCCGACTCATACGCTGTGCGCTTCTCGTCGTGCATATTGGTGAGCACTTCGCGATTTCTCCGTGCCGCCTCGTAAATTGCGATCTGCCTGTCGCGCAGTTCTTCCAATTTCACGATTTGATCTTCAAACATCTTCCTGTTTTGCTTCAGTTCATTCATCCGCCCGTAGGCAGCGTGAATATTATGCCCGGAGCGCGACTTGAAAACCTCGGCGCGGCGCGCAGCATCCAATTCCTCAATCTCGACTGCGATGTGCGTCAGCACCTCGCGTGCCTGCGCGATTTCGGCGTTAATCTGCTGCAGCATGCGTTCCTCTTTTTCTTCAACAACGCCGCGTACCCGAAGCACCGTAGCTAGTGGAAACTGGAAGGACATATTCAGCTCGCAATCTGGAGTAGAGATTGAACCACATTTGGAAAAGCAACAATTTCATTGGGACGCTGGTGCAGAAATGCGTTCAACTGCGGCAGAATCTCAACCGCGCGGTCAAGCATTGGATCGGCGCCTTTCTGGTAAGCGCCGATGCGAATCAAGTCTTCAGAACGTTCGTAAGAGGCCATGAGCAAACGAAGAGCCTTGGCCTTTTGTGTATGCTCTTCCGAAGTAATATTCGGCATCAGACGGCTCAGGCTCTCAAGCACCGAGATAGGCGGATAGTGGTTTCTCATTGCCAGGTTTCTGTCGAGGATCACGTGACCGTCGAGCAGCGACCGGACGGTGTCCGCGACCGGATCCTGCTGATCGTCGCCTTCCATCAGAACGGTGTAGAACGCTGTGATGCTGCCGCCTTTGAAGCAGCCCGCGCGCTCCACCAGCCGGGCCAGCATGTTCAGCACCGAAGGCGTGTAACCCTTCGCCGTTGGCGGCTCGCCGGCCGACAGGCCGATCTCGCGCTGCGCCATCGCAAAACGCGTGAGTGAGTCGACGACCAGGAGCACGTTCTTACCAGCGCTGGCAAAGAACTCCGCGATGGCGGTTGCCGACAAAGCGGCGCGCAATCGCAAGACAGGAGATTGATCGGAGGTAGAGACCACCACGACGCAACGTTTACGCCCCTCATCGCCGATCACTTCGAGAAACTCTCCAACCTCACGTCCGCGTTCGCCCACCAGCGCCAGCACCGTCATGTCGGCACTGGTTCCGCGCGCCATCATGCCGAGCAACGTACTTTTTCCAACTCCGCTGCCGCCGAAGATGCCCAGGCGCTGTCCGCGTCCGCAAGTGACAAACGCATCCAGAGCGCGGATGCCGCAGCCCAGCGGCTCACGAATAGGAACGCGGTCTAGTGGCAGCGGAGCCGAGCCGTCCACCCACACCGTTCGTTCTCCGCGATATTCACCCTTCGAGTCGAGCGGCCCGCCGGTTGCATCAATCACCCGGCCCAGCAGATCACTGCCGACCCGGATCGAGGCCCGCGTCCCCCATGCGACGATCCTGTCACCGAAGCGAATGCCTTGCGGATTCTCGACGGCCATCGAGAGCAGTGTCGATCCGCGAAAACCAACCACTTCGCCGGAGTATTTTTGACCGCTCGCGTTGGTGATTTCGCAGGACTCTCCGACGGAACAGAACGGCCCTTCGGACTCGATGAGATTGCCGACCACCTGGAGCACGCGTCCCCGCCATCGCAGCGTCGATCCACGATTCAAACGGTCCATGTAAGGAGCAAGCGACCCAAGTGTGTTCATTTGATCGTCGGCCTCTGCGCGAGCAGGTCAAAGAATCCCTGCTCAACCTCTTTCAACTGCGCGTCGATGCTGAAGTTCGCGGAGCCGAGGTCCGTTTCGAGAATGCAATCGTCCGCTTCCAGTTGAGCGTCTTCAATGATTGCGATCGTCGAGCCATTGTGCGGATTCGCCAGATACTCGCGCCACTTGGCCGCATTCGCCGGAGTCGCCCGTACTGAGACGCTCGAGCCGTCGTGCAGTTTGTCCACGGCGACCCGAACCAATGCCGCAACCAGCAGCGGATCGACCTGCGCCTCGCGATGCAGAATCTTTGCGGCAATGGCCAGAGCCAGATGCACCACCTCAGACTCGACCCGGGAGAAGTAGCTCTTCCGTTCATTGACGAAGAGATCCAGAGCCTTAGAGATCTTTGCGGCCTCGTTAGCAGACTTTGCATCATATTCCGACCGCAGACGCTTCTCAGTCTCGGCCGTTGCCTCGGCGCGGGCGCGATTCAGCAGCTCGCCGATCTCTTGCGGTGACGTACCCGGAGCCGCCTGCTGCTCTTTCACCTGCACAGGCCTCAAGTTCTCCTGCTTGGGTTCCTTGCCATTCGCCGCTGCGGAGGAACTCATATCCCGGTACATGTACGATGTCACGGGAGCGGGGGTCGGGTAGTTTGCAGATTCGTCAAACGATGTATTCATCATTTCCCTCGCCCTTCAATACGATCCTGCCCTCGGCCTCCAGCTGCCGGGCAATCGTGACAATCTCAGTCTGCGCTTTGACCACTTCCTTGGCGCGAACGGGGCCCAGCAGCTCAATATCCTCCTTGAGCATTTCGACGGCCCTGGTCGACATGATCCGGAAGAAGTGGTTCTTCAACTCATCGGAGGTTCCCTTGAGAGCGGTTGCAAGGGTTCTCTTGTCGATCGCTCCGGCGAGCTCGCGAATGTGCGCCTCGCCGACATGCAGAAGATCTTCAAAGGTGAACATGAGATCACGGATGCTCACGGCCAGTGTGGGCTCCTCGTTCTCGATGTTTTCCAGGATCTCCTGCGCAACGGTCGTATCGATGCAGTTCATGATGTCGGCCACGCTCTGAAATCCCGAGTAAGTCCGCTTGCCTTGCTCTCCAACCGTCTTCAGCCGCTGGCTTAGCAGGGTCGATACCTTCTCCGCCATCTCCGGCGAAAAGCGGCGGAGGTTCGCCAGTCTCTTGACGGCTTCGGCGCGAGTGTCATTGGGAAGGCTCATCAACAGGGCCGATGCCTGGCGATCTCCGAGTTGGCCGAGAACCAGGGCGATGGTCTGCGGATGTTCGCTCTCGAGAAATCTAGCCAGCTTCTGCGGGTCGGCGCGCTGCAACGACTCGAGCGGTTTCAGTTCGCGGGCCTTGGTCAGCCGGTGCAGAATACTCTCTGCCTCGGTTTCTCCGAAGGCCTTGATCAGCAGACGCTGGGCAAGCTCATAGCCTCCCTGGACCAGATACTCCTGAGCCTGCGTCATCCGCTGGTACTCTTCGATGACCTGGACCGTCAACTCGGTGGGGATGGTTCCGAGGCTGGCAACTTCGTCGGCAACAAGCTGCAGATCATGCTTGTTCAGATCGCGAAAGACCGTCGCCGCTACGTCCTCGCCGAGGACCGTCAGCAAGATTGCGGCCTTGCGCGCGCCACTCAGTTTAGCCCTCTCGGTCGCCATGGCAGTCATTGCGTCTCTTCCCGCAGCCATGCGCGCACGGCGATGGTGCTGCTCTCAGGCTCAGCCTTGACAAAGTCCGCGAGTTGCTTCTTCAAGAGCACCGACCGCTTGGCAAGGATTGAGGCGGGTTCGAGCACCGGTTCCTCCTCGCCCGCTGCGGCGGCGGCAACCTGCACTGGAGCGCGGTGTGAGACAAGAAGCGAATTTGGAATGGACAGAATGCGCTTCTGGATCGGCCGGATCGTCAGAAGATAGACCAGGACAAACAGACCGAGCAAGACCGCATAACGAACGAGGAACGAATAGTCGTTCAGGTCCTTACGCGCCTGCTCGACAATGTTGACGGGGCCGGCTTCGGCTTCAACGGGATGATCGAAGGATAGATTCTGGATGCTCACCACATCGCCGCGTGTGCTATTGAAACCGATGGCTGCTTGCGCCAGATCGCCAATCAGCTTCAATTCGTCGGGTGTTCGCTTGTGGCGAGTCTCGACCCATTTTCCACCCTGCTGCGTACGCGTAACCGCATCGTCGATGACCACCGCGGCCGTGAGCCTGCGGATGCCTCCAGCCGGCTCGATAACATGGCGGGTCGTGCGATTCACGCCAAAGGTATTGTTATCCGTCTTTGAAGACTGGCTTGGGTCTTTGGGAGCAGGCACGGAAGGCTTGGCGCCAGGCACATTGCTCGTGGTTCCGGGAACGCCGGCGGCGCCCACCCCAGGGCCCGTCATCTCTTCAGAGTGTTGCATGGTCAGCATGGCGCTCACCGCGGGATCGTACTTCTCCTGGCTCTCTTCGCTGCTGCCGGTCTCATACTCCACATTGACGCTGGCGCGAATGCGATCAGCTCCAACGACGGGCGAGAGGGTCGCGATCAGCCGCCGTGTCAGATCTTGTTCCAGGCCTTCGCCCCCCGCGCCCGCGCCACTTCCTTGCCCGAGCGACTGATTGGAATCCGCATCGATGATGACCACGTCGGAAGGTTTCAGTTCATCCACCGCTCCGGCGACGAGCCGCGAGATCGCCGCGTAATCTTCGCGAGAGAGATTGCCGCGGCGCAGGCGCAGCGTGACCGAGGCCTTGGCTCCGCGTTCCCTATCCAGAAAGACCGAGTCGCTGGCCATCACCAGATGCACGCGAGCGCTCTTGACGTTGCTGATGGTCTGAATTGTCCGCTCCAGTTCGCCTTCGAGCGCGCGCTGGTAGTTGACCCTCTCATCGAACTCCGTTTGTCCCCAGCTCACCTTGTCGAAGATTTCAAAACCGATTCGCCCGCTATGCGGTGTGTCGTGAGAGGCCACTTCCAGCCGCGCCGCGTCCACTTGATCCGAAGGAACACTGATGGATGTGCCGTCTGGGCTGATAATGCAGGCAATCTTCTTGCCCGCCAACTGCGATGAGATCGCCTGCGCATCGGCCGGTTCCAAGCCATTCATCAAGGGTTTGTAATCGGGCGTCGCGATCATCTTCACAAAGAAGACAATGGCCCCGACGGTAATGGCGAGCCCGAGGCCGAAGAAGGCCTGCTGCTGCGGACGAAGGCCCGTCCAGAAGACTTTGCCGCGTTCCAAGGCCTTGTCGAGGCCTGGCGCTTGCTTCGTTGTTGCTAATTGGTTCTTGCCGGCCATACGTCCCCGCCCCCGCCGCTCTCAAAACCCCGTACCAGGAACAGCATCCCCCATGCATCGTTCCCGTGTGCGCACTTAACTTTGCGCACCTTTCTAAAACTGCATCTTCTCGATGTCCTGATAGGCGCTTACGATCTTGTTGCGAACCTGCATCATCAGTTGAAAAGCCACGTCCGCCTTTTCGACTGCAATCATCACCGAACTCATGTCCGCATTGCCGCCCTTGAGAAGGGTGCCGATCTGCTGATCTGCGCCGCCCTTGAGTTCGTTCACATGTTGAAGCACATTGCTGAGTACGGCGCCGAAGCCTTCCTCTGAAGAACCGGGCACAAGCGCCGGCAGCTTAGGAAGGCTGCCGATTGAGCCAATGGAACCAAGACCTGCAATTGGGCTGCTCATCTTCAAATCTCCTGCTTAACTCTTGAGGATGTCGATGGATTGCTGGATCATCTGCTTGGCTGCGGCCACCGCGGAGGCATTCAACTGATAGGAGCGAACGCAGCTCAACAGGTCCGCCATCTCCATCACCGGATTGATTGCCGGATAGGCAACATAGCCATCCTTGTCCGCATCGGGGTGGTTAGGCTCGAAACGCATGACGGGAGGCGTGGGATCTTCGATCACTTCGGAGATCTGCACGCTGCCGGGCTCGGGTCCAAGCTGGTGGCCTGTGCTGGCCAGCGCCAGCCGGAAACTGGATGTGCCGGACGATTGAAAGACCACTTCCTTGCGCCGGTAAGGTCCACCGGTATCCGTGTGTGTTGTCTCGGCATTGGCCAGGTTCGCAGCGACGATCTCGGAACGCTGACGCTCAGCGGCCAGGGCCGATCCACTCACAGTTAACGAGTCGAAGAGATTCATTACTGGCCTCCCCCATTGATGGCGCTGAGCATCTGGTGAAACTGAAGCTTCACCAGTTGAACGCCCATCTGATATTGCAATTGCGTCTCGGACATCAACAGTCCCTCGCGATCAAGATTCACGTTATTGCCGTCCGCGCGCTCCATGAGATTCGGAACCTCCTGAACCACGGGATTCAACTGGGCGGTGACGCCGTCGTCTCCGGAGTGGTTGAGGACGTTGCTCATGGCCCTGTTCAACTCGCCTTGAAAGTCGATGTCGCGCGTATGGTAGCCGGGGGTGTCGACGTTGGCCATATTGGCTGCGATCGTCTGCTCGCGTGCGATCGCCAGCTTCAGATAGTTTTCAAGCGTTGGAATCAGAGTTGGTGTCGGCATCAGGCATATCTCCTTGGAGGGAGCCCATACTCCCTGATCTTGTTGCGCATTGTGCGCAGGCTGATTCCCAGCATCTCGGCGGCGTGGGTACGGTTGCCGTGGGCCAGGGCCAGGGTATTTTCCAGATGAATCTTTTCGATCACGGAGATCGGCGTTCCAGGGGCGGGCAGCGCACGCGATGCGGCTTGCGCGCTTCCTAGTGGATGAAACTCCCGATGGAAGCACTCGGCGTCGATCGCTCTTCCCTGATTGAGCGAGAGAACGCGCCGCATGAAGTTCGCCAGCTCTCTGACGTTGCCCGGCCAGCTGTAAGCTTGAAGCCTCTCGATGAAGCCTGCCTCCAGCTCCGGCACGGCAGACTCTGTTTCGACGGCGAACTTTTCGGCAAAATGTTTTGCGAGTGCGGGAATGTCCTCGAGCCGTTCGCGAAGACCGGGAATCGAAAGAGGGATTACGTTGAGCCGATAGTAGAGATCGGAACGGAAGCGGCCCTGCTCGACCATCGAAGCCAAAGATGCATTGGTGGTGGCGATGACGCGAATGTCGACGTGAATGGAACGCGTCTCGCCTAGCCGCTCGAACTCGCGCTCTTGAAGTATGCGCAGCAGCTTGGGCTGCAGGTTGAGCGGCATTTCGCCGATTTCGTCCAGCAGCAGCGTGCCGCCGTCGGCTAGCTCGAACTTTCCAATCTTTGCCGCGTTCGCGCCGGTAAACGCTCCCCTCGCATGTCCGAAGAGTTCGCTCTCCAGCAGGCTTTCCGGCACGGCCGCGCAGTTCACCGCGACAAAGGGTTTACGGCTGCGGTCGCTGGCCTGATGGATGAACTTCGCCATCAGTTCCTTGCCGGTGCCGCTCTCGGCCTCGATCAGCACATCGGCATCGGTGCTTGCGGCGGCGCGCGCGCGCTGCATGGCTTGCAGCAGCGAGGGCGAGCGCCCGATGATTCCATGGCTCACGATCTCTTGATCTACGATTTTGCTGGGAACGCTGACCGTGGCTGCCTTTTCGTTGATGCGCTGCATGACGCGAGTAGCGGCGGCCTGGAGTTGATCGAAAGAGACGGGCTTGGTGAGATAATCGAAGGCCCCGCTGCGCATCGACTCAACGGCCTCGGGAACGCTGCCGAAGGCGGTCAGCAAAATCACTGCCGTGGTCGGCGAGTTCTTTTGCACCGAGCACATCACCTCGAAACCGTCACCATCCCTCATGCGGATGTCGCTGACAACGAGATCGAAGCTGGTCAGCTCGAAGGCCCGAGCCGCGTCGCGAACGCCGGTGGCCGTTTCCACCCGCCAGCCGTGGCGCAGGAAGTTGGCCCGCAATGCGGTCCGCATTCCCGGTTCGTCGTCGACTACCAATACCGAAGATTCACTGTTACTTTCAAGCGTGCTGTTCATACCAAGGCCAATTCCATCTGGTGCACTGGAAAAAGGAGCGTGAATCGAGCGCCTGAATGCGCGCGGTTGGTTGCGGAGATCCGCCCACCGTGCTGCTTCATGATGCGCTCGCAAACTGCCAGGCCAAGCCCGGAGGTGTCGCCACTTCCGCTGAAGCCGGGCTCAAAGATGCGATCAATCTGATCGGGACGAATGCCGCAACCGGTGTCGGAGAATTCGGCGATGAGCTGGCCGGAATTGTCTCCGTCGTTCTTGCCTTTTGCATCGCCCGGCGCAAGCCGCAGCGACACCTTCACATTGCCGCCCGCCGGAGTGTGGCGGATGGCGTTGGAGACCAGATTGAGTACGACCTGCTGGAGGGCGCTTGCGTTGCCCATCACTCGAACATCATCGTGACCGGCCGTCCACTCCAGCGAAACCGCCGCCTGGTCAGCAAGCGGTTGAATAAACTTGAGAGCATTCGTCATCACCGCGGAGAGCGAGAGCGGCGCAAGCGACAGCGAGCCAGAACCATGGAAGCTCAGCACATTGTTCACGGTTCCCGAGAGCGAACGGATGCCGGCGCGCAGATTGGAGATCCATTCGCCGCGCCGCACATCGTCCTTTTCAATCAACTCGGCGAAGAGTTCCAAGCTGGCTAATGGGTTTCTAATTTCATGAGCGAGAGTGGTGGTGATCTCTGCTAGGGCCATTGCCTTGCGTCCGGCCTCGCGCTCCTGCTCGGCGCGCTTCTGGGCGGTGATGTCGCGCAGGATCAGGATGGTCTTGTCGAGCACCCCAGGCTTGCCCGATGAACGGAAAAGTCGGCGATTGCGAACCTCGACCCAGCGTTTTCCGCCAGAGCCGCGCACGCAGAACTCCTGTCCCGTCTCGCCGCTGGAAGCGTTCTCGAACGATGCTTCAAGATTGACCCCACTCCAGACCGAGATCTGCCGCAGGGTGGTCTTCGATTCTGTATTGAAATCCGCTTCATTGAGACCTAGCAGCCGGCGGCACTCGGGGTTGATCATCGAGATCTGCCCATCGCAATCCAGAACCAGCACGCCGCAGGGCATAGAATCCACGATCTGCTGTAGAGCCTGGCGCATCCGCTCGTTCTCGGCCAGGCTGGTATTCAGCGCCGCATTCCGTTCCGAGAGCTCCTGACCCAACTGGGAGACCTGCTCCTGCAATTCACGGTAGGAGTTCTCAAGGCGCGTGGCTGCAGTAATGAACTCTGAGAACTCGCCAGCCAGGAGCACGGCGTTTCTGGCTTGCATCTCAAAATCTTCGGAACCGCCCGGCCGGGAACCGCTGCCTGCGAAGCTCATCTCGCCGGATGGAGCTTGCACCTGGCCGCCGCCCGGAAGATCGATGAGCGGAAGATTTATTTGTACGAGATGAGAAGTAGGCAGCATCTGCCTATCGACTATGCACGATGAGGGCCAACTCAGTTTGGGCTTTTGCACCGGGGATTGAAAGGCGAAACTTGCATCTATATATATGTTCCGCAAGCTTTATGGGCAAGCTCCATTCGCAGGCATCGGAGTCCGCGCCCTCCTCATCGCTTGGACGCCACCGCTCCCAACTCTCGTCGTCGGGCAAACTTTGCCGGGTGTCGGCTTTGGCACTTTGCATAAACAACTGTTCCACTTGACCTTGTCAGGGCACGACTTCTGTCGTGCCGCACACGCGGCAAGTTGAGCCTTAGGCTTTAGCCCCTGAGGGATGCTTTTCACGATCCGTCCCTTTGCACAGCACCCTCCCCGGCAGGGGCTAAAGCCCGCATTCTTCGCTGGCTCTTACGGCACGACTGAAGTCGTGCCCTGACGCAATGCGACATTATTGAAGCGATTGTTTATGCACGGTGTCTTAGAACAGGATGTGCCGGGCCAGGATCTCGCGCTCGCCGCCGACGACGATGCTGGAGCGCTCGATTACGTTCTTCAGTTCGCGAACGTTCCCCGGCCAATCATGCTGCTCAAGAGCACGGACCGCATCAGCGTTGAACGAGACACCGGGAGCGTACCTCTCCAAAAAAGACTCCGCGAGCTGGATAACATCTCCGTCGCGCTCGCGCAATGGCGGCAGCTTGATGGGAAAGATCGCCAGGCGATAATAAAGGTCTTCGCGAAATAGGCTCTGTTTGACCCGACTCAGCAGATCGGCGTTGGTCGCGGCGACCACCCTCACATCCACTTTCAGATTGTCGTTGCCGCCGATCCGCTGCACTTCGCCCTGTTCGAGGAAGCGCAGAATCTTGCTTTGAAGTGAGAGGGGCATATCGCCGATCTCGTCGAGGAAGAGCGTCCCGCCATGTGCCGCGTGGATCCGCCCGATGCGCGACTGCACCGCGCCGGTAAAAGAACCCTTCACATAGCCGAAGAGCTCGGCTTCGAGCAGCGACTCGGGGATGGCGGCGCAATTGATTACCACCAGGGGCTGCTTCTGCCGCAAGCTGATCAGATGAATCGCCTGGGCAACCAGATCCTTGCCTGTACCGCTCTCTCCGGTCACCAAGACCGTCGTGTCCCGCCGCGCGACCATGTGGGTGAGTTGATAGACCTGCCGCATCGGTTGAGAGTCGCCGATCATGCCACGGATACCGAGATATCCTTCTTCGTGCGTCCTCATCCGCTGCAACCGCTCTGGAGAGATGGCGTTGGAGGGTGCATTGCCGCCGCTATAGAGCAGTTCGGTCAGTTGCGCCGACAGCAATGTGGGCGATGAGGTGCCAAGAACAAGCTGCCCGGTATGCGAGTTTACCGAGAGGATCTGAATGTTGGGGAACTGGTCGCGCACCATCGCGCTGAATTCACCCGACTCAAGATCGGGGAGCAGAGGATCGAGAAGCAAAATCTCGCTGGCGTTCTCATCGAGGCACTCGAGGGCTTCGGCGCCGCTCCCGGCCTCGGTGAGATTCCAGCGCGGCTGGCGGAGCTTGTCTCTGAGCGCCTGGCGAAGCCTGCTGTTCGGGCTCACCAGCAGCACGCTGATAACGGTGCTTTCGTCCGCACGTAACTTCGGAAATGTCGACGAGCCCATCCGTGGTCCTTCCGCTACGGTTAAAGTATCAATCAGAGTCAAAAGACTCGGCTAACCCCAGAATCAGCAAGTTTACACGAACGGAACTCCCTCAAACTCGATCTGAACGCTGAAGGGCTTCAGGGTCCAGAGAAAATCGGCCTGCTGGCTTCGAATATTCGCCTCGGCAAAGGCCATGCTGAGGCTCGTCTCCGCATTCATCGCATCGACGCACGAGGCCAGGTTCTGCACCACAATTCGCACCGTATTGGATTTGGAGGATGAGGCGATCAAATCTACCGTGTCCTGTGGACGGGAGACGGCATGGGCTATCAACAGAATCGTCGACAAGGCCTGAAGAGTTCTCGCCTTGTCGATAAGAACAGGCTGGCAATCTTCGGCGACGATCGAACGGAGGGAGATCCGGTCCTCCTTGTACAACAGATTCACTCCGTCTGCCACGTGTTCGAGAAGAGGCTGGATCGGCGTCTCGGAGAGCTTGGCTTTGGTGCTCTCTGTGCTAACAAGCCGCTGCAGGCAACTGAAGAGCGAACACAGGCGCTCCACCTCCAAGGCCGAGCCCGACGCCAGTTCCCTGAGTTCATCCACGCTCATCCGTTCCACACGCTCGTTACCGAGGCTGGCGCGAAGAACGGCGAGCGGCTGTGCGGTGGCATGGATGCATTGCGAAAGGTTGAAGCAAAGCGCCTCGGTTGCGGATTTCGACACGGACGACTCCCCCAATGCTAATCGCTGCTCAAAACGTACCCCACACCCCGGACTGTGCGGATCAATCTGACTTCTCCATCGAGGTCGATTTTGTCCCGCAGATACTTCATGTAAACGTCAACAATATTGGTCGTGGAATCAAAGGGTGTGTTCCACACTTCCTGCATGATGGTCGCGCGCGAAACAGCCTTGCCCGCGTTGTTCATGAGGTACTCCAGCAGGGCAAACTCCCGCGCCGTCAGATCGATTCGCCGCTCGCCGCGCTGCACCCAGTGCTCCTCGCGATTGATGGTCAGATTGCCGACCTTCGATGAACTCGCAGTCGGGGTGTAATTGCGCCGCAGCAGGCCTCGTATACGTGCCAGCAACTCCAGGAACGAGAAGGGCTTGATCAGGCAGTCGTCGGCTCCCTGTTCGAGCGCCGAGACCAGATCGTGGGTGTGATTCCTCGCCGTCAGAACCAGGATGGGCAGCCGCGGGTGACTGATGCGAACCTGCTTCAGAACCGCCATGCCGTCCATCTTGGGCAGATTCAGATCGAGAATTACGAGGTCGTAAGTGGATTCCCGAATGTCGTCGCGAGCGGCTTCGCCATCGTGGCGAATCTCGACGGAAAAATGCCTGCGATTGAGTTCGCGGCTGAGAAACTTGCCCAGGGGAACGTCGTCGTCGACAACCAGAATCTTCGGCCCGAGCGAATTGGGTGGAAGTTCGAGAAGTTCGCTTGCTTCCGGCTGTGATCGCGAGCCGCCAGAATGCACACCGGTTTCCGGCGACCCAGATGAATGCGACTGAGGACACATGGCTTTGACTTGCAATATTATCATCCAATTCTAATTTAGACAAAGTTAGGTTAACAAAAATTATTTGTGTTGATTCTAAAAGAGATAAATCCTCGTCTTGCATTCATGGCCGCTGGGTTGGAAGAATCTCCGACCTGATTTGCCTCCGAGCCTGGCCAGATTGGGCGCATAGACACAGGATTCGCAGATACCTCCGCACTTTTCGGTCCCCCCCGTTCTGGCGAGGAGAGGCAACACCGATCGGCAACGCCAAATGGACCGATGATTGCATTGTGACATTCTGAGAGGCGATCGGAAGTAATATTGAAACTATGAAAGACTTGTGCCGATAGGCACGATGAGCCCCTGGCCGGCATGTTGATCCTGCCTCCAGAACCGAGAGGAGTCCGCGGGAATGACTGACCTGAAAAATATCCGCA
>CAZGHZ010000019.1:0-48589 GCA_964525655.1 uncultured Occallatibacter sp. | reverse complement strand
GCCTGGCCGCCAAGTTGCTCAAGGACCACATGAACATCTTCATCAACTTCGAGGAAGAGATCGAGACCGAGGGCCGCGGCGAGGAAGGCCGCGTTCTGCTGCGCAATGACAACCTCAACCGATCGGTCGAAGAGTTGGAACTGTCGGTCCGCAGCTACAACTGCCTCAAGAACGCCAACATTCAGTCCATCGGCGAGCTGGTCCAGAAGACCGAAGCCGAGATGCTCAAGACCAAGAACTTCGGCCGTAAAAGCCTCAACGAAATCAAGGAGATCCTTGCTCAGATGGGCCTCTCGCTGGGCATGAAGATCGACGAACAGGGCAATGCCGTCCCCGGACCGACCAGCATCTCGCCGGCAGCCGCACTGGCCGCCAACTACAGCCGCTTCGACGACGAGGACGAGCCGCTGGATTCGGTGGATCTGCAATTGCCCACTGAGACCGAGAACTTTTAAGAACAGAGATCAGGGTTCAGAGATCAGTGTTTGAAGAACCCGTACTACCGGCCTTTCATCGCTGCTTGACTGCTGACCTCCGATCTCTGATCTCTGACATCTGTTACCGAAAGAGAGTTTCACCATGCGCCATCGCAATGCAGGAAACAAGCTCGGACGCAACACCAGTCACCGTCGCGCCCTGTTGCGCAACCTGACCACGTCCGTAATTATGGAAGACCGCGTCGAGACGACGTTGGCCAAGGCCAAGACTGTCCGTCCGCTGGTTGAAAAGATGATCACCCTGGGCAAGAAGGGCGATCTTCATTCGCGCCGTCAGGCCCTCAGCTACCTCATGACGGATAAGTCCGTAGAGCGGCTTTTCGAAACCGTGGCTCCGCGCTACGGTGATCGGCAGGGCGGCTATCTGCGCATCATCCACACCGGCTTCCGCAAGGGCGATGGCGGCGAAAAGGCATTCATCGAACTCCTCGGCGCCGAAAAGCAGCTCGACGCGAAGCGCCAGAAGCGCGACGAAATCAAGGCCAAAAAGCGCGCCGATCTCGAAAAGCAGTTGGAAGAAGCCAAGACCGAAGAACTCAAGGAAGCCAAGGAAGAAGCCGCGTAGCCCGGCAGCACTCCAGCGGTCTCATGCATCGCCTCAAAATCGAAATGCGGGGCAAAACGCCCCGCACGCCGATCCTGTCGTGCCCTGAGATCCGAGTCGACCAGGTGGCTTTGATCGAGCTCTGGTCGAATCTCTCTGGCAGGTCAGTGCCATGGGTCGACGGTGAAGCTCACCCAATCGCTGAGGGTCGCATCCGCTACTTGCGCTTTGCGGTAGCTTTCCTGGCTGTTTTTTCCGTTGGCCGCTCCGCCATCGCAGCAGGCGGCTCAACTTTTTCCCGCACATCGGTCTCTTCGACGGCAATCTCTGCCACGGGCTCCTCAACCTTCGGAGTAAAGAACCGCACGCCGCTGAGATTGTTCTCGCCCATCGTATGCAGGCGCAGAAAGTTGGTCGAGCCGGACTTGGTGCGCGTGCCGGCTACGATCGCGATGACCTCGCGCGACTTGATGTAGCCTTTCTCAAGGAGCAGGCTCTCGGCGCACTCGACCAGCGCCTCGGTAGTATTGATCTTCGGGCAGTGAATCGGAGTGGTGCCCCATAGCAGATTAATGCGATTGATTGTGATCTCGCTCGGGCTCAGTGCGAAGATTGGCGAAGTGGGGTGGTACTTCGAGAGATGCCGCGCAGTCTGCCCCGACTCGGTGAAGACCGCAATGCCGCGCAACTCCAGATCGTCGGCGGCATGCGCCGTCGCCTCGCAGATGGTCTCGGCGATCGACAAGCGGTTCTTCGAGTGTTGCCGGCGATCCGCGCTCAGTTCCTTGATGTGGCGCTCGGCATCCATCACGATACGCGCCATCATCGCGACAGCCTCAACGGGGTATTTGCCAATGGCTGACTCGCCCGACAGCATCACGGCGTCTGTGCCGTCGTAGACTGCATTGGCGACATCGGAGACCTCGGCGCGAGTGGGACGGGGATTCTCGATCATCGATTCCAGCATTTGGGTCGCGGTAATGACCGGCTTGCGGAACTCGGAGGCGCGACGGATGATGTGCTTTTGAATGGCGGGAACCTGTTCGGGGGGCAGTTCGACGCCCAGGTCGCCGCGGGCTACCATGATGGCGTCCGAGGCGGCGAGGATGGCATCCAGATGCTCGATGGCCTGGGGCTTTTCCAGCTTGGCGATGATCCAGGTCTCGTAGCCCAGGGCCGCCACGCGGTTGCGCACAAGACGAACGTCCTCCGCAGTGCGGACAAAGGAGACGGCTACGGCATCCACACCGTTCCTGAGCGCGAAATCAAGATCCTCGGCATCTTTTTCAGTCAGCGATGGCACACGCACCGGAATGCCCGGCAGGTTGATGCCCTTATGTTCTCCCAGCAGACCGCCGTTGACGATCTCGCAGACCACGTCGTCGCCGATCACCTCGTGAACGCGCAACTCGATCAGTCCATCCGAGAGCAGGATGCGCGAGCCCTGTTCGACATTTTCGGCGAGGGTTTTGAAGGTGGTGCCCACCAACTCGGCGGTGCCCTCAACTTCGCGCGGGGTGATCACTAGACGCCCGCTCTCCTTCAGCAGCACGGGCCGATGGTCCTTCAGTTCGGAGGTACGAATCTTGGGCCCCTGCAGGTCACCGAAGATACAAACCGGCTTGCCTTCTTCACGGCTGATCTTGCGCAAGATTTGCATGACCGCCAGTTTTCCCTGGTAGGATCCGTGGGAAAAATTCAAGCGGGCGACATCCATGCCAGCGCGCACAAGGTTCCGGATCACAGGCTCGGTGTTGGTGGCAGGGCCGAGCGTCGCGACAATCTTGGCGCGGCGCGGGGCGGAGGAATCATTTAAGCTCAATGGTGCGAATGACATGGGCTGCTCCAGACGAAGAATATGTGGGCTAAAAGGTCAGTTGGTGAGCGGCTCAATGCGATCTGCGCGGCAACGAGGGCGCAAGATCCCTTCATCTATTATGCGGGAGACGATGGGCAATAGTGTTTGAAAACGGTCAATTAGCGCGTCAATCTGGATCGGTGTCTGCTGAGACGGAAGCCTGTTCCTGGCGTTCGCGAAAGAGCAAGCCGTTCAACTCCGCGCCCAGCAATGCGCTGAATGAAGTGATATAGAGCCAGACCAGCGTGGCGACGCCCGCTCCAAAGGAGCCGTAGAACATCGAGTAGTCGGCGATTCGCGTCACATACCAGCCAAAGGCCAGCGTTGCCGGAAACCACACCAGCGTTGCGGCCACCGCTCCGGGCGCCACCCAGGCCCAATGTTCCTCGCGACGGATGCCGAAGTGGTAAAGTGTGCCGAGTACGCTGGCGCTGGTCACGAGTGCCAACGCCCAACGCGCCAACCGCCAGAGGAAGAGCACGACGTGCCGCAGCTCATGCCCGGCGTTGCTGATCATCCAGCTTTCGATCTGGCGGCCGAAGACCAGCAGCAAAGTGGCCAGCGCCAGCGGCACCAGCACAATCGGCACCAGCAGCAAAGCCCTGAGCCGTCGCTGCCAGAATCCCCAGTTGCCGCGCGGCTGTCGGTAAGCCCGGCGAAAGCCGTCCATCAGCGACAGCATGACGCCCAGGTTGGCGAAGACCGAGAGGCTGGCCGCGGAGAGGATCAGTTGTGCGGAGTAGAACCGGCGCGCCTGCATCGTGTACTGCAGCAGCGACATCGAGTCCGCAGGTAGAAGCTGCTCGAAGGAGGCGCGCACCTCGCCCACCAGCGAAGTGCCTTCCGGCACCTGAGCCAGCAGAGCCGTCAGAACCACCAGCGCCGGAAAGAGCGCCAGCATTCCCGAATATGCGGCGGCCTTGGCCGTGTTGATCACATCGTGCTGAAGAGCCAGCCAGATCGCGTTTCGGAAGTGACGAAGATTCAGGTCCATACCCCCTCACAGGCAAGAGTAGTGCATTCCGGCGGGTTGCGGTGAGCCGATTAGCCGCGGAGGGGAATCCAGCCTTCCGGTAGTTGGCAAATCGGGCGATTGCTGGGGAGAATTTTTCGTTCTTTGCCTTACACAGTCAACATCCTCTGCACTGCATCAACATATTCGCGCGGGCGGGTCAAAAAGTTCAAGTGACCGGCGCCTTTGGAGAGCATCAATGTCTGCGACTTCGGATAGAGGGAAGCCAAAAAGGCGATCTCGCGCCTTGTGAATCCCCGGTCGTCTTCCGATGCAATGATCTGAACTGGAAGATTGTTGACCCAGGCGAGGCCAGAATGAATGGGATTCGAGCGAAAGAAGGCGGCAAACTTAGCCAGCAGGGAGGTCTGATCTCTGAGCCGTGCGCCAGCGCCGGGTTGACTCAACTCCTCCTGGTAGAACTGAAACCAGAAATCGGCAGCCTCGGCCGGTTTCAGCAATCGTCTCATTTGCAAGCGGACAATGCGAAGAAGCAAGGCTTCAGGAAGCTGTGCCATCAGCGTGCAGGCGGCGGGCAGCAAGAGCGCGCGCGCACCCTGGTAAAAGCCCGTGCTGGAAAGAACCAATCCGGCTACACGTTGCGGATGACGGAGCGCGAAGGCCTGGACAACCATTCCACCCAGCGAATGACCGAGAAAGATCGCCTGCTCCATGTCGAGCGAATCGAGGATCGCCTCGATGTCGCCAATAACCTCCTCAACGGTCGAGGCGCTCGACGGGATGCCGAGTGACACGACCCGGCAGGTGGACTCCAGAGCTACGTTGATTGAGAACATCGACTCCGGCGAGCTGCCACCCCCACCGGCAATGAAAACCGTCCGCTCGCCTTTGCCTCCGCTGACAAACTCCCATCGGCCCGAGCCCAATTGCATGCTGCGCATGGGGTGCGTATCGCGAAAGAGGCGTAGTGCTTGCCCTAACTGTTCCGACGCATTCATGCTTCCTCTTGGCTGTTCCGGAGAAGTGTCTACAGTTTAATTCAACTTGCGCCGGGGCGCTGGATTGTGTGGCTGGCATCTCAGACGGCCTCTGCTCAGTCGGTTTATCATGAGCGAAGTTATGAAAACTCGTTCAATTCACCCAATTCCTAATCTGCTGTCATTGGTATTACTCGCCAGCTTCGCAGCGCTCCCGTCCGTAGCCCAGACTGCGCCCGTCTCCAACGCACAACTGGCTTCGCCCGAACTAAATGCGCGCGTCGAGGCTCTGCTGAAGCAGATGACGCTCGACGAGAAGGTTGGTCAGTTGGCGCAGTTCTCAGCCGGGTATGCCAGCGGACCCAATGCATCCAATCTCAGGTACGACGAACTGGCTGCCAGAGGAGAGGTCGGCTCCTTTCTGAACCTCGTAACCGCCGAGGCGACCAACCACTACCAGCATCTTGCCGTTGAGAAAACGCGGCTGCACATCCCCATTCTCTTTGGGCAGGATGTGATTCACGGCCACCGGACCACCTTTCCTGTGCCCCTGGCAGTTGCGGCAAGCTGGGACCCGGCGGCTGCCGAGACGGTGGCGCACTACGGCGCCATCGAAGCCCGCGCAGACGGCATTCGCTGGGTCTTCTCGCCGATGGTGGACATCGCCCGCGACCCGCGCTGGGGACGCATCGTCGAATCTTCCGGCGAAGACCCCTACCTTGGCTCGGCGATGGCCCGTGCCTGGGTCAAGGGCTATCAGCAAGGCGACCTCACCAAGCCCGACTCGGTTGCCGTCAGCGTGAAGCACTTTGCCGCCTATGGCGCGGCCATCGCCGGGCGCGACTACAACGCCACAGACATGAGCGAGATCACGCTGCGCCAGATCTATCTTGAGCCCTATCGCGCCGCGGTCGAGGCAGGCGCTGCAACCATGATGAGCTCCTTCAACTCCATCAACGGCATTCCAGCGACCGCCAACCCCTTCATTCAGACGCAGATTCTGCGCAATGAGTGGGGCTTCAACGGCTTTGTCGTCTCCGACTGGGGCGCGGTTGCCGAGTTGGTCAATCACTCGATCGGTGACGGACCCACCGTGGCCCGCAAGGCTCTTGAAGCAGGCGTGGACATGGACATGGAGGGCAACCTCTACGGAACCGTGATTGCGGATCAAGTTCGTGCGGGCCGGATCCCCGAGAGCGACGTGGATGAGGCGGTGCGGCGCATCCTGCGCGTCAAGTTCGCGCTCGGACTCTTCGAGCACCCTTACACCGCCGTGGGCCCGGCCTACGAACCGACGCCTGAGGGCCGTGCAGCCGCGCGCAAAGTGGCCGACGAGACCATCGTTTTGCTCAAGAATGATCCGGTCGGGGGTATCGGAACTCTGTTGCCGCTCACTGCTAAAGCCACAAAAGTCGCTCTGATCGGACCCATGGCCGACAACCAGCGCGATCTGCTCGGCGCTTGGGCCGTCACTGGCAACCCAAAAAATGTCGTCACCCTCAAAACCGCTCTGACAGAACGCCTTGGCGATCGTCTGCTTTACGCCGAAGGCTGCGGCCTGCTCAGTGGCGAAGATGCGAACGTGCTCAAACGGGTCAACTTTGCGGGCTCGCTTGTCGCCGATGACCACACGCCGATCCCCGACGACACCAAGACCATCGCCTCAGCGGTCGAAACGGCAAAGCAGGCGGATGTATCTATTCTTGCCCTGGGCGAGCCAACCGACTGGATGGAAGGAGAGGCCTCTAGCCGCACAACTCTAGGCTTCACGGGTGCGCAGCAGCAGCTCCTTGAGGCCATCGTAGCTACGGGAAAGCCGGTCATTCTGGTCGTGCTCGCTGCCCGGCCTCTCGATCTGAAGTGGGCCGCCAATCATGTGCCCGCGATCCTCGATGCCTGGAGCCCCGGCATCGAAGGCGGTCACGCTGTCGCTGATCTTCTCTTTGGCGACGTGAACCCGTCCGGCAAGCTGCCGGCCAGCCTTCCCAGAGCAGTGGGCCAGGAGCCGCTCTACTATGCGCAACTGCCCACCGGCCGTCCCGCTCATGGCGACCTGAGCCACATGCCGCGGGAGAGCGCCGAAAAATTCATGTCCCGCTACTTAGATGAGGAGAACTCAGCCCTCTACCCCTTCGGCTGGGGCTTGAGCTACACGCAGTTCGCCTATTCGCAACCGACCGTCAGTCGTGCCGAAGTCCCGGTGCACGAGGTGCTGGCGTCCGGACACAAGACCGCTGTTACGGTTCGTGTGGATGTGAAGAATACCGGCGGCGTTGCCGGAGCCGAGGTCGTTCAGCTCTACATCCGCAACACTGCGGCGAGCGTCGAGCAGCCGGTTCGCGAACTGAAGGGCTTTGCCCGCGTTACCCTGGCCCCCGGCGAGACGAAGCATGTGGAGTTCCCGCTGGGCTTCGATGAGCTGAACTTCTATAACGCCGAGATCAAGCGCACCGTCGAGCCGACCACCTACAAGATCTGGGTAGGCGGCAGTTCCCTCGCCACGGCCGAAACCAATTTGAAGTTGGTCGAATGAGGGCCGGGAAACTATCCTCTGATCGGAAAGTGCCCAAGCCTGTTGCGACCTCCTTGAGATGGCCTTGTCAAAGATAGCGAGGCAGCCAAGAGATAGCGTTTTGCGTATTCCTTGCCGCCCCAGTGCGTCCGGGAGGCGATCTCGGCAGATTGTGTGCTGAGTGACTCAGCCAATTCTGAATTTGATCAAGAACTGTACGGAATTGATCAAAATTGGACTGAATAGGTCCTATATAATCAACGAGTAGAGGTGGGCCCTCCGCCACCCCTCAAGGATCTTCCCCGAATATGGCATCAATCGTCACTGCACCCTCCTCTGCAATCGTCCCTGAGATCACAGCCGCGGAATCGGCCTCGCCGCTTCCCTCAACAGCAGCATCTTCTGCCTCCACCTTGTCGCAGGTCGTGCCCGCGAGGCTACAAGTCCGCATGGGCCGCGCAGCGACCGTCGCCGAAGGCGTCAACTGGCTAACGATCACCGTTCTTATCGTTTTTCATCTCGGAGCCCTCGCCGCGCTCTTCTTCTTCACATGGCAGCGGCTGACGGTGGCAGTGGCGCTTTATGTGCTGGCCATCAACGTGGGCATCGGCATGTGCTACCACCGGCTTCTCACGCACCGCGGCTACCAGACCCCGAAGTGGCTGGAGTACGTGATGGCCGTCTGCGCCACGCTCTCGCTGGAGGGTGGTCCGATCTTCTGGGTGGCCACACATCGCGTCCATCATCAATTGAGCGATCAGCCGGGCGACCCGCACAGCCCTCGCGAAGGCGGATGGTGGGCACATACCGGTTGGCTCATTTGGGGCAAGGCGCTGCATGCGCAGACCGAGATACTCAACCGCTATGTTCCTGATCTGGGCCGCGACCGCTTTCACGTCTGGCTGAGCAAGTATCACTGGATTCCGCTGGTGGCCAGCGGCGGGCTACTCTTCGGCCTCGGCTGGATCTGGGGCGGCTGGGCAAACGCCGTTGGAATGCTGCTGTGGGGCGCGTTTCTGCGCGTGACCCTCGGTCTGCACTCCACCTGGCTGGTCAACTCCGCTACCCACCTCTGGGGCAGCCGGCGCTTTCAAACTCGCGACGACTCGCGCAACAACTTCTGGGTCGCTCTGGTCAGCGGAGGCGAGGGATGGCACAACAACCATCACGCGAATCCGGTCTCAGCACGCCACGGCCTCGCCTGGTACGAGATCGATCCCAACTACTATGGCATCTGGTTGCTGTCAAAGCTCGGCTTGGCGCGCAAGATTCAAGTGACGAAATTAGACCACGCAAAGGCCAAGCCGGTGGTTGAAAACTAGCGCCGGAATCTTGCGCATTTTCGGATTTGCTGTGGACTTCCGTGCCTCATCCATTCCCCGCTTTTCTGCGGAATGGATAGGGCGCCGAAGAATGCTGATCTACACAATTTGCGAAGAATACTTTACTTGCTTAGCTTGGCCCTAACCCACAGCACTGCAAAGACCGGCAAGGCCACGACGAGCACCAGCACGAAGGCCGGGAAGCCGACGTAGCGATAGCTGGAGGCATAGCTCACCGCATGGTGGCCAACCAGATTCCACGCCAGCAGCGTGAAGATGGCGATCGTCGTCGACGCAAAAAAAGCAAAGAACGCAGAGGCGAAGGCGAGCAATACACTGGTAAAGAATCCGAATCCCTTCAGCGGAAAGCCCAGCACCCTGCCGCCGTCTGTCCGTTCGGTTTCTGCGGGTTGCATCATCTCGTGCCCTCCGTGGAGTTAGAATACAAGTTGATGGCGAGCGGTGCACAAATCGAGCTTTGGCAGGCGGAGAAGGTGGCCACCCAGGTCTCCGTGGCCAAAGCCCCCAATGGAATCAGCTACGCGATGTGGGGCGAGACACGCATTGCGGATGCCGATCTTGAACGGCTCGTCGGCGCCGTGCCGGCCGGGCTCTCGGCCGCCCTCGATCACCGCGCCTACTACTTCGTTCCGCTGGCCATCGCCGATACCGATGACACCATGGTTGCGCCCGGCTATACCGTCGATCTCGGCGACCGCGCCATTTGCCATCGCAACGCAGTCTTCGGCTCGACTGAGGCCGTCTTTCTCTCGACGCGCCTGGTCGAGGACCGCTTCGGCCTGGCCTTTGAGTTCTTCATCAACGTGGCCCACAACTTTGTCGAGGCCGCCGGGGTTCCCGAGAGCTTTTCGTCGCTGGTCTGGCAGCAGGCCGAGACGCAGGTGCGCGGCGAAACCAGCCAGGACGCCTGGGAGACCCGCCGCCGCGCCCAGGACAACAAGGCTCTTGAAGGCCGCTCCGCCCAAAAGAGCATCGACGAGCGCGCCCGCAACGCCTACTACGAGTCGGCCTTTTCCGATGCGCTGGCCATCTACATGCTGTCCTTGTCCGTGGACTTCGACTACCACGACCTGCGCGAGCGCGACTATCCGCTGCTGGCCGCCCCGGCCTTGGCTGAACGCCTCCGCCACGTAGCCGGCCTCTTCCCCGCCAACCAAGGCTATGAGTTCCAGGTCCTCTATCGCCGTAAAGGATAACTGCCTAGATCGGTACTTTCCGCTCCATAGGCGACGCGCCCTTCGCTGATTGTCCAGCGGACTTTGCCTTGCATCGTCCAGCCGTCGAAGGGCGTGTTTCTTGACTTTGACTTTCCTTCGCGAGCGTCGTAGGTCCACTCGGTTTTGGGATCGAAGACGACCACGTCGGCAAAGCTGCCTTCCGTGAGTGTGCCGCGGCCTTTCAGTCCCAGCAGTGCCGCCGGTTGAGCGCTCAGCAGGTTCAGAACGCGGCCCAGCGGCAGCTTCCACTCGCGGTGCAGCCAGCGCAGACTCAAGCCAAGGGCGGTCTCGAGGCCGATGATACCGTTGGGGGCGCGCTCGAACTCGACTTCTTTCTCATGAACGGCATGAGGCGCGTGGTCGGTGGCGATGGCGTCGATAACTCCATCGAGCATTGCCTCGATCAGCGCGTCGCGGTCGGCGGCCGAGCGTAGCGGTGGACACATCTTGGCGTGCGTGTCGTAGAGACCAACATGTTCGTCGGTAAGCAGAAAGTGATGCGGAGCTACCTCGCAGGTCACGCGCAGTCCGTTGCGCCGCGCCTGGCGAACGGCAGCGAGGGCGGCTGCCGTCGAGATATGGGCCACGTGCAAGTGAGGCCGGGCCTCGCGCAGCCCGGCGACTAAGCGAATGTCGCGCTCGACAATCGAGGACTCGGCCTCGTTGGGCCAGCCGCGCAGGCCGAGTTTGAAGGAGGTCGCCCCGGCGTTCATGCTGGCCACCTTCTCGGCGACATGCGTGATGCGCGTGTCTTCGGCGTGCTGGATCACAGTCAGCCCGACGCGCGCCGCAGCTGCCAGAGCTTCGCGCATGACGCCGTCTTTCAAAATGGGCAAGCCATCGTCCGAGACGGCCACTGCTCCGGCGGACTTGAGCGCGGCGTAGTCATTGATCGTCTCGCCTTTTGACGCGCGTGTGGCGGCTGCGATGGGGAAGACGCGAATAATCCCGCCGCGTTCCGGGGCTTGCATCCAGCGCGTGGTCTCCGGCGAGTCGTTCGCCGGCGTCGTGTTGGGCATGGCAGCCACGGATGTAAAGCCGCCCGCCGCTGCCGCTGCCGTGCCGGTAGCGATGGTCTCTTTGTAGCCCTGGCCCGGCTCGCGCAGGTGAACATGCATGTCGATCAGGCCGGGAGCAACGACCAGCCCGGTCGCGTCGATAACCTCGGCGCCATTGGTCTGCTTCAGCTTGCCGGGGCTCGCGATATCGGCCACCCGGCCGTCCTTGAGCAGAATGTCCTTGAGAGCGTCGACCCCGGCTGCCGGGTCGATCAAATGGCCGCCACGAATTACCAGTGCCGTCATGCGCGTATACCTTGCGAATCAGTCGTTTCGATTCACGATGGAAAGATTGTTGGTTGGGTTAATTGCCCGCAATTCGATCCGATAAATGACGTAGTTCCATGCGAGCAGGATTGGGGTGAACAGAAAAGGAAAGCTCCAAGCGACCGAAATCCCGCTTTTTACAACAGTGTCAGCCGCCTCGCCGCAGACGAACACTGAGACCACCAGAGCGAGAACCGGACTCTCTGAAGCGAGGAAACGTTCGGGCTGCGGCCGGCTTTTGAAAGGCTCACCGGTCTTCGGGTGGGCCGACTCATGGAGCCTGATCCAGATCAGCAAGGGAACGAGAACAATAGGAACCGTGGCGAAAACCATGCTGACCCAGCCGCTCCCAGTCCAACCGTGACCACCGGGCGCGAGGAGAATAAGCAGAAGCGCAAGTTGCGTTCCAGTTACACTGCGCTTGTCAAGCTCCGAACTCCACAAAACGGCGGCCGTGGCGAGGTTCCCAGCCAAAAAGTAAAGGAGAATTCGTACAAAGAACCCGGAGTTGTAGAAATGCGCGAGACCACCAATCTCAACGCAAAGCATCGCCACAAGAATCGGAACGCGCAGATTAGCGATTGCAGGGAGCTTCATCGTTCTCAAGCCTCCGATCCGGTGTTCACCTTCGCTGTCAGCGCCTGGTTTGCCACTGCTCTGCGGATATGGAAGACTGCGCGCCAAATTATCAATAAGAACAGAATTGCCAGTGAAATATAGAAGAGCGCGGTGTTGGGATACGGCCAACGACATGCGAACCAAACAGAACACAAACCAAACAATGCGAATGTTTCTTTAGCAATCTTGTTGTTCGCGAGGCGAGTCAATTTGAATGCGGGCGCGAAAAAGAAAAAAAGAGCAAGTACGCCAGGTCCAATTAGAACCGCTTTATCGTGCCGGTATTTCATCAATGCCCCAGAGAATATGGCGACTCCAATAATCCAGTTTATCGCTGCAATGAACACATCGAAGGGGGAAACATTGCTTCGGCTTTTGCTTCCCAGGTTCACAGAATCTAAGCCTCCGCAGAAGGATTTCCCTCGCTTGTCAGCGCCCGCTCAACCACTGCCATCCTGATCGCGACGCCATTCTTCACTTGTTCAAGGATCGCCGACTGCGGCCCATCGGCCACCCCCGCCGTCAACTCCAGCCCGCGAATAATGGGGCCGGGATGCATCACCAGAGCCTTTGGAGCCAGCGCAGCCAGCCGCTGGCCGGTGAGCTGATAGGCCGCCTTGTACTCTTCGAGATCCAATTGCAGACCGGCAAGCCGCTCGGCTTGGATGCGCAGCATCATCACCACTTGCGACTGGCGAAGCGCGGCTTCAAAATCGCGTTCAATTTCGATGCCCGGACCCGCCTGCGCCGCCAGCTCCGGCAGCAGTTCCTTCGGTCCGCAAAGAATCACCCGCGCGCCCAGCCGAGGCAGTAGCATCATATTCGAGCGCGCTACGCGGCTGTGCAGGATGTCTCCCGTGATGGCGACCGTAACCCCGGCCAGAGTCTCCGCGTTGACCGCCTCTATTCCCGGCCGCAGATGCGCCAGCATCGTCCGCAGATCGAGCAGGGCCTGCGTTGGATGTTCGTGCATGCCGTCGCCTGCGTTGAGCACTGGCAGGCGGGTTTCGGCCTCCAGCAGCCAGGGCGCGCCGCTTGAGTTGCTGCGCAGGATGATTGCCTCAGCTCCGAGAGCGCGAAGGGTGAGGCCGGTGTCTTTCAACGACTCGCCCTTTTCAATACTCGACGAAAGGCTTGAGACCAGCGTTGTGTCTGCGCCCAGTCCCTTGGCGGCCAGTTCAAAACTGGTGCGTGTGCGGGTCGAGGACTCGTAGAAGAGCAGCGCAATGCGGCGTTTGGCCAGGATGCGGGCGCGGGTCAGCGGGTCCTGATTTTCGAGAGCCGTTGCGCGCGCGAGCAGGTGGCTCAGAGCCTCCAGCGTCAGATCCTGGCAGGTGAGCAGCGAGCCGGGGTTCAAAGGGAACGGCGATGCGGCGACTGGCGGAGTGCAAAGCGGGCGGCGAGGTTTAGCAACGGTCGTGTTCATGATCTTTCAGCCTTCAGCTGCCAGCCTCCAGAAGCTATCTCACTAACTTTGATAAGTCCCTACAAAAGCATCCCTCAGCGGCTAAAGCCCAGTTCATTTTGGGCCGTTTAAGGCACGACTGAAGTCGTGCCCTTTCAAAACATAAGCGAACATCTGAGCGGCGGATACCGGCTAGGAGCCAAAAGCTAAAGGCTGCCTTTCTCAATCGACCCGCTCGACGAGCAGGACCTGCTCGTCGCGGTCGACCTCCTGGAACTTGACCTCGATGATCTCGCGGCTGCTGGTGGGCACCCGCCTGCCAATATAAGTGGCCTCGATGGGCAGTTCCCGGTGTCCGCGGTCGATGAAGACGGCAAGTTGCACGCGGCGCGGGCGTCCGTGATCGAAGAGAGCATCCAGGGCGGCCCGAATCGTTCGTCCGGTATAAAGCACGTCGTCGCAGAGCACGATGTCGCGGCCGTCGATGTTGAAGCCGATTGCGCCGGGAGTGACCACGGGGCGCGTGCCGGTGGTGGACAGATCGTCGCGGTAGAACTGAATGTCGAGCACGCCGGTGTCGACCGGACGTTTCTCGATACCGGAGATCAGTTTTGCCAGCCGTTCGGCCAGCGGAATCCCGCGGCGCTTGATGCCGATCAGGGCCAGATTTTCGCTACCATTACTTTTTTCCACAATCTCATGGGCCAGGCGCACCAGGGTGCGCTCGATCTCCGAGGCGGACATCAGCCTGCCCTTGATGCGCAGGTTGGGTTTGCTATGGGTTTCGCTCATGAATACACTCTCGCAGCGTGTCTCTCGCAGGATCATACGAGGGTTTCTGGGTTCTGGGCAAGTTGTGAAGAAGTGGGGCTATATCTCTGGCCTGCGGGATCGGGCCAGAATCCGCGCGCCCATCGCGCCGCCGCCGATGCCAAACAAGATCAGAAAGAGCGAACTACTGGCATAGCCTAAGACCTCCCAGCCGGCATGACCCTCAGGCGAGAGCATTTGCGTTCTTTGCGCCTGCATCTGTGCAGTGTCCGCCATGCCCATTTGTGTTATCCACTGTTGGGTTAATTGCTGGCTCATGTCGACTCTGGCTTTCCATTCAGAATCCATCTGGCTTGACTCGTGGAGGATATAGCGCTTGACAAACAGGTCACCGCCGCTGACCCCAAAGGCGAGCCACGCAGCGAGCAGGCCCGTGACGAAGCCGATTCGTGCCCCCGCTCCCAGTGTGATCCACGCCGGCCGCTGGCTGCGCAGATAGAGCACCACAGCCGAGTAAGCGGCTGCCGTCATCCAAAGCAATTCCAGGCTTCCCGTCGGCGTAGCAGTACTTGAAAGCACTCCGGCCGGAACGGCCATCAGCAGAGCCGCGCGCAAGGCAGGCTTCCAATCGATAGTTGCAGCATCCTTTACTGCCTCGTCCCAGCGCTCCGGCTGGGCTTGTCCCGCCGGGATCTCCGCAGCATACACCAGTTGGGGCAGGCCGCACGTGGGGCAATAACAGCTCTCGGCCTCGACGGTCTCGTGGCAGCGGTTGCAGGTGATTTCCATACATCTATGAGCCTATAGCATTCCCCCGCATCGGGTGGAAGATCAAAACCGCCCGCCGATCGACCAACTCCCGGCAGGGCTCTCAAGCCACACCGGCTGAATGAGCATGGTCGATCGGGAACGGATCAATAAGCAACAAAGAGACAGCGGCTCTTTCGGGAAGGAGCGGGGGCCGAATAACCGGTTTGAATTCCTGAGACTTTAGCGGTCGTGTTCGTGGTGGTTGGCCGCGTGAGCCGCCATCTTGATCTCCTCGCGGGCCTGCCTGAGCAGTTCCTTCGCTTTAGCGGCATGGCCGTCCATGTCAAATTCGTTGGCATCCTGCGCGGCAGAGACTTTTTCAAAGGCCCGGTCAATCAGTTCTTGTGCGGCAGCCAGGTTTGGGTGGCGGACTGGATTTTGGGCAAGGGTTACTCCACCGGCGGCTAGTCCGAGGACCAGCGCACCGCTCAGAATTGCATTGCGAATTTTCATTGTCTTACCTCCAGGGCAAAACCATACCAGATTCCCCCAAAATGCGAATAGAGGATTTTCGTGAATTCCGCGGATCGAGATTGGAACCATGCCCCGCTGTCCACTCCAATGCCTGCATCGTGACTTCCCAGCCTGCTAAGCTGGGCCCATGGGCAAGCAGGAACTGGAAGCGGAGAAGATCGTCAGGGTACGGGAGCACCTGCTGGAGTGGTACGAACGCAGCCGCCGCGACCTGCCCTGGCGGCACAGCAGCGACCCCTACGCCATCTGGATCTCGGAGGTGATGCTGCAACAGACTCGCGTAGCGGTGGTCATCGAGCGCTACCTCGCATTCATGCTGCGGTTCCCCACGCTGGGCTCTCTCGCGCAGGCGCGTGAACAAGACGTGCTGGCCCTGTGGAGCGGGCTTGGCTACTACCGGCGTGCGCGCATGCTGCACAAGACGGCTCAGTTTGTTGCCGGCCACCTGCTGGGCAATCTTCCCAGCACGGCAAAGGATCTCCGCGACCTTCCTGGAATCGGCGCTTACACGGCTGCGGCGATCGCCAGCATCGCCCACGGCGAACAGGTGGCCGTCGTGGATGGCAATGTCGAACGTGTGCTGTGCCGGCTTGAAGGTTGGAAGGCGGGCAGACGTTCCAGCCGGACTGCTCAATTCCGGCGCAAGATCGAAAAAATGGCGACGCTGATCCTCTCCCCGCAGCGACCGGGGGACTCAAACCAGGCCTTGATGGAACTCGGCGCAACTCTTTGCCTGCCGCGCAATCCGCAGTGCATCGCCTGTCCGATCGCAGGCGACTGCAAAACAAAAGGGGAGCACCAGACCACTCCGCGTCCACGGATGCAGAACCGCGAGGCAGCCTATGCGCTCACTTTGCGTGCCGGGAGGCGGGATGGCCGGATATATCGGGAGGTTCTGCTCGAACAGCGTCCGGCCTCGCAGACCGTCATGCCGGGGCTTTGGGAGCTGCCTAGCCTCGCCGAAGTTGGCGTCCCCGAGGAAGATCTGCACCTGAGTCTGCGCCACGCGATCATGCAGGTGAACTATTCCGTGGGCATCCGCACGGTTTCTGAAGACGACGTTGACGCCATGACCATCCCGGGCGGAAGGCGCCGCTGGTTTCCGCTGGACGAGGCCCCAAAGATGGCGCTTACCGGCTTGGCGCGCAAAGTGCTCACCCGCGGTCGCCTGATGTGATTCTGCTCGCCGGGCATCCCTCGAACGGCATCGAATCTGCCTGAAAGGCCGGCCGCATACAGTCGCGTGCCCGGCACCATAGATTCATTCCCCAGCCTCATCTGTTGCAGCCTCATCGTGGAAAGGATGGGAAACCTCGCATCCACGCGCACATCCGACGCATCGAAATCACGTCAGGCGAATTGTCGCGGCACATTCCCGAAAATCCAATCAACCCCAAGGAGGAGCAATGGCAAGCAAGGCGAGCGCAGTTTGGACAGGTTCACTGAAGGAAGGCAAAGGCACCATCTCAACAGCAACGGGCGTGTTGAGCAATGCGAATTACTCCTTCGCAACGCGCTTTGAAGGCGCCGATTCGGGAACGACCCCCGAAGAGATGATTGCGGCGGCTCACGCAAGTTGTTTTTCAATGGCACTCGGCGCGCAATTGGGCGGCGCAGGCCTGACGCCGGAGAAGATCGAGACTCACGCGGCTGTCTCGCTGGGCAAGGTCGGCGAAGGCTTCGCCATCACCCGCATCGCGCTCACCACCACAGCCAAAGTCCCGGGCGCTTCGGCAGAGGTCTTTGCCAAGTCCGCCCAGGACGCCAAGGCCGGCTGCCCTATCTCGAAGCTGTTCGCCAACAACACCGAGATACTGCTCGACGCAAAGCTGGTCTGATTTCACGCGACTCGACGCAAAAGCAACCGTGTCCATCCGCGTCCCAGACAACTCTTGACTGTTGGCGGGCAATCGACTTGTGCCCTCGCACCCGCGCGCTTGCCTTGATCCGCGCAGGGAGCGCGAAGCGCGGGCGCGGGCATGGCTTGCCCCCACCGCGTACAGGTGACGGTTTCGTGCGCTTTGTGCCCTCTTCATCTCAGGCATTTATCGATGATTTCTTCCGTTCGCCGCGCGGATCAAGGCTGCTCCTTGGCCGGGTATGCTCATTAGCCTTGTGTGTCCGCCGAACGCCGCGACCGTGCGGCGGATGACGGAGCCGGGAGAGGGTGACGCTCGGTCGGGAGGCGCAATGAAGAAAGTCGCCGATTCCTCATTCTCAAGTCGCACACCCCGGAAGAGAGTTCAAGAGTCCGTATTGACCAGAGGCACGGTTTCCCGTAGACTAGAGTTTCGCGAGGGATGCGGCTTGAGTTGCATCCTGCGACCGCATCATCTTCTCTGGAATCAGCCCCCTGAAATCAGAGCACAAGATTAAGGACAAGTAATGGCAAACCATGTATCTTCGCTGAAGCGCGCCCGGCAGACCGAAACCCGCACCGCGGTGAACCGCGCCAACCGTACACGTGTGCGCACCAGCCTGCGCGAGCTGCGTGAGTCCCTGGTCAAGGGCGATGTGAAGGCAGCCCAGGAGCAGTACCGCGCAACCGTCTCGATGCTCGACAAGAGCGTGCAAAAGGGCATCCTGCACGACAACACCGTCTCACGCTACAAGAGCCGCTTGAATGCGCGGCTGAAGGCTTTAGTTCTGGCCAAGGCGTAGCGCGAGGCCGCGAGGGCTGAAAAGACTGGAAAGACAAGAGCAGCCGGGAGCGATCCCGGCTGCTTCGGTTATTGAGGGCGAATCCGTCGAGGTTCAGTTGAAGGACGGGTTAGCAGGCGGCGGAACCTTGCGCACGAGCTGCCGATAGCGGAACCAGGACCACAATCCTGCGGCAATATCCAGCATGAAAGCGAAGATGCCGGACGCTGCGACCAGAGGACTGTTCCATTGCCAGATTGTGGGCTCAGGCGATTGCCTCAAATAGATGAGCGCCTCGGGTAAGACGCCAACCAGTCCCACCATTGCGGCCAAGGGAAAGAAGGGATGTTTGGTCCAGTATCCGAGAGCGGCAAGAGCCAATCCGGCGATGCCGAGCGCCGTGAGAATCAGAAAACCTGTTGCCAATAGACCCGACTCTTCGGATTCTCCCATAGCGAACATCATTCCAAACAACTGGTAGGTGGCAAGGCAGGCGCAGGCGGCGAGCAGCAAACCATAGATAATTGAGATAGGCCTTCCGGTTAGATTCACGCTTCACCTCATATCAGATTTTCGAAGATCCCCGCGGCTCCCATGCCTCCACCGACGCACATGGTGACCATTCCGTAGCGGATGCGGCGGCGGCGCATCTCGGCCAGCAGCGTGGCTGTGAGCTTGGCGCCGGTGCAGCCGAGCGGGTGGCCCAGGGCGATGGCCCCTCCGTTAACGTTGATGCGCGCGGGGTCGAGGCCGAGTTCGCGAATGACGGCGAGGGCTTGCGCGGCAAAGGCCTCGTTGAGTTCGATGAGGCCGATCTCGGGGAGTGTCAGGCTGGGGCGCCGCAGAGCCTTGCGAATCGCGGTGACAGGACCCATACCCATCTCTTCGGGCAGGCAACCGGTAGCGGCGTAGGCCACCAGACGCGCGAGGGGGCGGATACCTAGCTCGCGGGCGCGGGCGGCGTCCATGAGAACTACCGCGGCCGCACCATCGGAGGTCTGCGAGGCGTTGCCAGCGGTGACCGTGCCCGTCGCATGGAAGGCGGGCTTGAGTTTGGCGAGGGCTTCGAGCGTGGAGTCGGCGCGGGGGCCTTCATCGGCGGCGAAGAGCTTTTCCGTAACTTCTGGCTTGCCGGGAGTTGTGCCGGGAACAGCGGTGGTGATTGTGACCGGAACAAGTTCCCCATCAAAGCGGCCTGCCGCCTGGGCCGCGAGAGCTTTCTGGTGGCTGGCGAGCGCGAAGGCATCCTGATCGGCGCGGGAGATTTTGTAGTGGCTTGCGACGCGCTCGGCGGTGAGTCCCATTGTGAGAAGCGAAGCGGGATAATGCTCGGCGAGCCAGGGGTTGGGGCTGGGCTTGAGACCGCCAAAGGGCAGCAGGCTCATCGTCTCGACTCCGCCGGCCACCACAACGCGGTCGCCCTCGACACGAATGCGGTGATCGGCCTGGACGATGGCTTCAAGTCCAGAGGCGCAGAGTCGGTTGACGGTGACGCCGGGAACCTCGACCGGCAACTGGGCGCGCAGAGCGGCAAAGCGGGCGACATTCCAGCCCTGCTCGCCCTCCGGCTGGGCGCAGCCGAGGATGACGTCGTCGACTTCAGCCCTGTCGAGGGCCGCGACCCGCTGCAAGGCCCCGTTCAATGCAATTGCGGCAAGGTCGTCGGGGCGGGTGGTGGAGAGAGCGCCTTTGGGTGCGCGGCCTACCGGGGTGCGAACGGCGCTGACGATGACGGCTTCCGGCATGGGGAATGCTCCTTTGCGATTCTTTTATCGACGTTTCACGCCCTTGCCCGCCTCGTCTATTCAGACTCACCTACAACTCGATATGTCCGCGTAGTTCCATCCGGCAACAGAAACTCGAACATGATGTGATATTCATACGCATCTGGCGGCATTGTGTCGTCACCCCTCGCCTTGTAATCGCCAATACGCAATGCGGATCCCTGAATATCTACGCTATCCAGTTCGAATTTCTTTCCGTTGATAAGTGCATTGAGGTGTTGGGCCGTAGCGCAATGTGTTGCTTTTCCCATTCCGCCGGGATTTAGCATCCCCCAAGAGTCTTGGCAAATATTGACCAAGTTCGACGACAGCACATGAACTGCCATGGTGTAGTCCGCTGGGTTCGGCTTCGGTTTCTCTTTTCCTGCCCAAGACAGCGCGGGCAATAAAAACATCATCGCAAAGATTACTTTTTTCATCGTTCCCCTCCAGCAAGCATGATCATAAATTGGAGATCGAGTACGCAATTACTCGCTTGTGTTTTCCCGCCTTTTCGCAATGACCCGCTAGAAGCGATCTTGCATATGACTCGCGCCACTGGCAAGGCAAATCCTTAATCCGGCATTTCCAGCACAATCCAAGCATCTTTTAAATAAAAGTGGTAGACGGTCTTGTGGTCGACGAGCGAATCGGCCAGGGCGTCGTGATCGAGAAAAGCGGGGCGATGCTCCAGGCCGGACTGCGCCTGGTGAACCTGATCGGGCGAGGCGGGGTCGATGCCCCAGTTGAAGCCGAGAACGCCGCTCGGGTCGTGGGCTTGCAGCCGTTCGGTCTCGGGCGAGGCGGCCAGCACAAGGAGATTGCTTGGAGAACTGGAAAAGTAGACAAGCAGCGAGACGGTTCCCCGCTCCGAACAAAGGACCGCCCAATCGGAGGAGCCTGGGCGCTCAAGGCTGGCGTGGACGACGTTCTCAGGGTGGTGGGCTTCATACGTTTGCGGGATGAGGCAGCCCCGGCGATTGAGCTGGCTCACGAGTTCCTCGGGCAGGCCGGGGAAGGAACTGACCGGCAGATGACGGATGAGGTAGGGTGCGGTGTGGCTGGCAACCAGGATTTGACCGGAGGTGTCGAGTTGCAGGGGGGCCGGCTCGTGCTGCTGAGCGGGGAGCAGAGCACAGGCGCAAAGGAATATGCGCGGTACCCATCCGATCCTTTTCAAACCAGCACGAACCATGTAGATTGCAATTCCTCGGGGGCTAAAGCCCTTCTCCATTTTCAACCACTCGCTGAACGACTGAAGTCGTGCCCTTTCAAAACAACAACTTGTTCAGAGCCACCAATCTGTTTGACTGCAAAATCAGTTTCGCAAGGGCTTGCCGTTCTTTAGCGTGAACGCTATGCGGTCCTGAGTCTTGGGCTCGCCGCAGAGAGAGAGAAAGGCCTCGCGCTCCAGGTCGAGAATGTACTGCTCGCTGACCAGGGTTCCCGGCGTGACCCGGCCGCCGGCGAGGATGTAGGCCGCCCAGCGGGCGACCTTCTGGTCGTGTTCTGAGGCGTAGCCGGCCTCGCCCATGAGGAAGACTCCGGTTTCGAGGGTCGCCAGGGCAGCCGTTCCGGGCGCGGGAATCTGCATACGTTGCTGTGGAGGCGCGTAGCCAATCTCGGCCAATAGCGCGGCCTGGGCCTTGGCGTCGAGCAGCAGCCGTTCGCGGTTTAGGGTGATGCGGTCGGCGGCTGAGAGCAGGCCCAGCGAACGGGCCTCGGCGGCCGAAGTGGAGACCTTGGCCAGCGCGATGGTCTCAAATGAGCGGCGCAGCGCAGTGGCCAGTTCGACCGATTGAGCGAAGCGCGAAGGTGGGTCGCGCGGATCGGGCGGGGCAAAGGCAGTCGCCGCGTCGATCGCCCTGAGCAGCATCTCTTTCGTTCCACCGCCTGCGGGGATCAGTCCGACTCCAGCCTCGACCAGGCCGATATAGGTTTCGGCGTGAGCCTGACGGCGCGCGGCGTGAAGGCAGATCTCCGCACCGCCGCCCAAGCTCATGCCGAAGGGCGCAGCAACGACTGGCCGCGGGCAGAATTTGATCGCCGAGGTCATCTGCTGGAAGCCGCGGATGACGGCGGCCAGCTCATCCCACTCGCCCTCCTGAGCCGCCAGCAGCAGTTGCATCAGGTTGGCGCCGACCGAGAAGTTCTCACGGTCGCTCGCGATGACGAATCCGGCAAAGTCGCGCACCGCGTCGGAGTCGGGATTGAGCACCGCAGAAACCAGCGCCAGCACGTCGCCGCCGATGGCGTTTTTGAGCGAGTGCAGCTCGATGCATCCGATGCCATCGCCGAGATCGACAAGCGAAGCGCCGGGGTTTTCCCGGAGCACCCTATTTGTGCGGCGGAAGTCGGCGATGCGGGCGTGGCCGGGGATCGCGGCGACTGGTTCGAGTGCTTTCCTTTCGGGCTGGAAGCAGAGCGGTGGACCGCTTGAGCTGTCGCGGGAGTACCAGGCGGAGTGGCCCGTGGAAAGCAAGGCATCAACGCGCTCACTGACCGGCAGGCCAAAAGATTTCATTCCGCTGACGGTCGAGGCGACCCCGGCCGCATCCCACATTTCAAATGGTCCCAGCTCCCAGTTGAAACCGGCCCGCATGGCGCTGTCGATGGAGGCGGCATCACCGGCCACTTCGCCGATGCGATCGGCGGAGTGGTTCCACAGCGCGGCGAGGAAAGGCCAGAGGAAGGCTGCGGACTTGTCCTTCGCGGGGTCATTGGCGAGCAACATTTTTAACCGCTCGGGCAGCGAACCGACGTTCTTCGCCATTTCGAGGGCAGGCAGTGCGGGCTTCACCGACGGGCGGTACTCATAGGTGGCGAGGTCAAGCACCATGCGCTGATCTTTCCCGTCTTCTCCCTTGACCTTTTTGTAGAAGCCCTGGCCAGCTTTGTCGCCCAGCCAGCCGCGCTTGAGCATCTCTTCCAGCACAGGCGAAAAGCCGCTCTGCGTGACGCCCTGCGGAAAGTTGGCGGCGACGTGAGCGAAGATGTCGATGCCGACCAGATCGGCGAGGCGAAAACTCCCGGTGCGGGGAAAGCCGATGGCCTGACCGGTGAGTTCGTCGACCTCTTCGATGGTCAGTTTCTGCTCGAGCATCAGCGCGGCCGCCGAAAACAGCACCGAGATCCCGATGCGGTTTGCGATGAAGTTGGGCGTGTCGTTGGCGAAGACCACCTGCTTGCCGAGGTTGCGGTCGGCGAAGGCCGTAAAGGCGGCCACGACAGTGGGGTCGGTTTCCTCCGTGGAAATCACCTCCAACAGCCGCATATAGCGTGGCGGGTTGAAGAAGTGGGTTCCGAAGAAGCGGTCAATCTTCCATGGGCCGGTGGCGGCCAGGCTGGCGGCGATCTGCTTGATCGGCAGGCCGGATGTGTTGGTGGTGAGCAGGGCGTGCGGCGCAAGATGAGGCACGACGCGATTGAGCAGCGCCGTTTTGATGGCCAGATTTTCCGCCACGGCCTCGATGACCCAATCGCAGCTCTCAACTTTGGGCAGGTCGTCGTCGAAGTTGCCGGGAGTGATGAGGGCCGCCAACGAGGGCTCGTAGAAAGCTGCAGGCTTGGCCTTGGCAAGCGCGCTGAGGGCAGATTTGGCCAGGGGCTGCGCGCTTTTGTCATCTGGAACGAGATCAAGCAGCAGCGTGGGGATTCCTGCGTTGGCCAGATGGGCGGCGATGCGGGAGCCCATGCTTCCAGCGCCCAGCACGGTGGCGCGGCGGATGAGAAGCGGTGCGGCATTCGGGGAAGTCGTGCTCATGCGAGTTCTCCCTGCGCGGCTTGGATGTCGGGAGTATCCGCCACGCGGAAACCATCGCAGCATACGGCGGGGCGCGGGGTGCGGTCAAGGAGGAAGACGGCCTCTTGCATTTGGAAGGTTGATCTGTCCAGCGTTCGTCCCAAGGAGAGGGTATCTCAGCTCGGGCGCTATCACACAGGGATTAAAGCCCCCTGTTCTTTGGCTCGATTTCGGCACGGCTAAGATCGTGCCCTGACACAAAGCAGGCCTTTGCAGGATAGCCCGCGCCTAGCGTCCGTGCAGGATGCGCCGCCCACGGTGCAATTCACTTGATGCCATAGAGGCCGGTTTATGCGCTCGGGTCTGTTGGTTTCAATCGCCGATCTGTCGAAGATGCGCGCCGATCCCGGGTTGCAACTCGCCGTTCGACGAACGGCGCCGCCGGGTGAGGAACGATGATGGGCTTGCGGGGATGCTCGGATGCGGCGTCGGCAGCCTCTGGATGAGCGGGGACTGGCTGGACGCCGGTGGTCAGAAGCTTGTGCAACACGGGGAGATTCGCGCGTTGCGATTCCACGAAGTCGACACCTTCCGCCGTGAGTGTGTACTTTGCGTTGTCGGCTCCTGTGACATAGCTCTTTTTTTGCAAATACCACATCGTGAATTCCAAATAGTCACGGGGAAAACCCATTCGAATTTCAACTTCCGCCAGTGAAACCTCTGGATGGCCAGGGTCTGTACGGCGCTGAACATAGAGGAGTGCAAGCACGGCCAATCGCCGGTTCAGCTCGCCGTCGATCTGATCCATAAAATCGATCGAATTGGATAATGGGTCCGAAGGGGGTCCGTCCTTCTCGATACCCGCATCGTATTTCGCGCGACGCGCTGGATGGGATAGCACATCGTAGGCCTGCTTCAGCAGAAAGAACTTATCCGCATCGCCGGTATCGGGGTTGTCGGGATGAAGACGGGCGGCCAAGAATTTATACACCCGGTGGATGGTTTCAGTCTCGGCATTGGGGCTGATTTGAAGGAATTCGTAGTAATTCGGTAGATCCAAAATAGTTGCCTCAAGAATGGTCTTCTATCTTCTAAACGGTCGTTCTCTCCTTGCGGTTCATCTTCGCATTAATATACTCCACTTTTCTCAAGCAGCGCTTTGTCGAATTCATGCTTTGCTGCCTCCAGAATGACAGGAACGGAATGGGGTTAGGGTTTCGCACGGGGCTACAGTCTCTTGCGCAGGCATTCAAAGACGACATAGCCGATGAACGCGGAGACGAATGCAATCACTAGATTTGTAACAGTGAAGATGTCCATCAGGGCGGCGGCCAATGTCTTGTTATGTCCATTGGCAAAGGTGAACTCGCCCATCAATAAGTTCGAATAAAAGAGGAAGACAATGAATCCGATCTCGACGATTGCCCGCCAAACGGGGAAGAGGCGGCGGCGATTTGTCCGCTGGCTGGACATATTGTTCTTATGGTAACAAGGGAAGAACGAAATCCTCCAAAGGAATTCGAGAAGGGCCGGAGCAGACCGGAAGAACCGAAGTCGAAAACCCAGGAAGAAACAGAATGGAGAGTGGAAAGACCCGATGGCCGATGATTAGAGTATTCTCGAACCTACTGTGGACTTCCGTGACCCATCCATTCCGCGTTTTTCTGCGGAATGGGTGGGTTACCTTCAAAATTCCGGTCTACACAATTCCCAAAAACTCTCTAGTCTTTGTGGTCTTTCACTCTTCGAGCAAAAAGCGCTCGATGGATGGGGCACAGATTCATTCACGGTGGGTCGGCGAAGGCGGCGGACGACTGAAGTGAGTTCCAATTCAAGTCTCCGGTTTGACCCCTCTTGGCCGAGAGCACTAGCTTGGAAGTGTGACGAAGGGTTGGCGTTTACGTCCCAGTAACAAGGAGCAGGAATGAAAAGCATAGTTTCCCCATGGTTTTGGAAAGGTGTTCTGGTCGTGTCGCTCATGGCAGGCGTGGCAGCCATGCAGGCACAAGACCTGAAGAGCTTCGAGCAGAAGATCACCACCAAGGTGCTGCCAAACGGACTGACCTTGCTGATCTGCGAACGGCCGGATGCGCCGGTCTTCAGCTATACGACATTTGTCGATGTGGGTGGCGTGAACGACCCCTCTGGCGAAAGCGGTCTGGCGCATATGTTCGAGCACCTGGCCTTCAAGGGAACCACTGAGATCGGCACTAAAGACTACGCAGCCGAGAAGGTGGCGCTGGCTAAAGTCGAGGCGGCCAACGATGCCTACGAGGTCGAATACTTGAAGCCCGTGGGCCGCGACGAAAAGAAGGTGAAAGACTTGAAGCAGGCCTTCCTCGATGCCCAGACCGAGGCGCACAAGTTCGTCATCCCCAACCAGTTCACCGACGTGGCCGAACGCAATGGAGCTGAGGGACTAAACGCCGGGACCGAACTGGACGCGACAATGTTCTTCTGGTCGATGCCTGAGAACAAGCTTGAGCTATGGGCCTGGCTGGAGAGCGGACGGTTGGCCGACGTCGTGCCGCGCGAGTTCTACAAGGAACGCGACGTTGTGTATGAAGAGCGGCGAATGCGCACCGACTCAAATCCGATTGGCCGGATGCTCGAGCAGTTCCAGGCCGCCGCCTATACCGCGCACAACTACCGGCGCAGTACCATCGGCTGGCCCAGCGAAGTGGGCCAGATCACGGCCACCGAAGCGATGGAGTTCCACAAGAAGTACTACGTGGGCGCCAATATCGTGGTGGCTGTGGTGGGCGACGTGAAGGCCAGCGAGGCGCTGCCAATGCTGGAGAAATACTTCAGCAAGATTCCCGCCGGTCCGAAGCCGGAGGAGATGACCACCGTCGAGCCAAAGCAGTTCGCCGAAAAGACAGTGGCAATCCGCGAGCAGACCCAGCCGTTTTACATCGAAGGCTATCACCGGGGCGACTACCGCGACCCCGACGATGCGGTCTATGACGCGATCAGCGACATCATGTCCAACGGTCGCGTCTCGCGCCTCTATCGCAGCCTGGTTCGCGACCAGCAGATTGCCGCTGAGGCAGCCGGTTTCAGTCCCTTCCCTGGAGGAAAGTATCCTGGTCTTTTCGCCTTCTATGCTGTTCCGCTGCCGGGGCACACGCCGGCCGAGATGCGCGACGCCATCCACAAAGAGATCGACAAGCTGAAGACGGCGGACGTCAGTGACGAGGAACTGTTGATGTTCAAGACCCGCACCCGCGCCGACCTGCTCCGCGGCCTGGCAAACAATCAGGGGCTGGCGAACGATCTGGCCGAGTACCAGACCCGCTACGGCGACTGGCGCGAGCTCTTCAATCAACTGGACAGAGTGGACAAGGTGACCAAAGCCGATATCCGCCGCGTGGCTAATGAGGTTTTTATCTCAAGCAACCGGACCAGCGCATGGATTGAGACAGTGACGCCGCCAGGTGAAAAGACCCCGGCAGCGCAGAAAGATGGAGGTGCGCAATGAAGAGTCAGCTTAGAGAACTGTCGAATGGCGTTGTGTTGAAAGGGCACGGCTTTAGCTCTGCCGCAAGACTCGCCGAATTGGTTCCGGTTTTAGCCGCTGAGGAAATGGAAATGACCGACGTAACTCCCCCTCGGGGGCTAAAGCCCCTGAGTTCTTTGAACGGCCAATCGGCACGGATGAAGCCGTACCCTTTCAAAGCCGAATTCCCTCGCGAAAGGCCTTTGTCATTGGGATGGAAAGGCGCTAGAGTTTTCGCCAAAGCAGGCCTTTCCGCTCTGTTATTCGTTGGCGCGATGCTTATTCCCTTGACATTCAGCGCACAGGAAAACAAGCCCTGGGAGAAGATTCCCACTCCAAAGCTGCATGAGTTCAAGCCGCAGCAGCCCAAGCGGATCACGCTCAAGAACGGTATCGTCCTCTTCCTTCAAGAAGATCACGAGCTGCCTTTTGTCTCCGGTTCGGTTTCGATTCCGGGCGGATCGCGCGATGAGGACCCAGCCAAGGCCGGTTTGGTCGAACTTTACGGGGAAGCTTGGCGCACCAGCGGCACAGCCAAAATGAGCGGCGATGCCCTCGACGATCTGCTCGAGGCCAAGGCCGCTCATATCGAAACCTCCGGCGACGATGACTCCACGGCTCTTTCGTGGGACTCGCTCAAGGGCGACGCAGATCAGGTCTTTTCACTGGCCATGGATCTGCTCTTGCACCCCCAATTCAGCGCGGAGAAGCTCGAACTGGCTCAGCAACAAGTGGCCACGGGGATCGTCCGGCGCAACGACAGCGAAGGACAGATTGCCAGCCGCGAGTCCGCCAAGCTGGTTTATGGGGCCAACAGCCCATACACCCGCCAGCCGGAGCTTGCCACGATCGGCTCGGTCACTGTGGATGACCTGAAGGCGTGGCATGACCGGACGATCGGTCTCAAGCTGATCGTCTCAGTCAACGGCGACTTCGACTCGGCGGCGATGGAAGCCAAGCTGCGCGCAGCCTTCGAGTCCCTCCCGCCGGTAAAACCCATGCCGGCGCGGCACGACCAGTTCAGCGATCCCAAGCCAGGCGTGTCTTTCATCGAAAAATCCGATGTGAACCAATCGAATATCGAGATCGTTGGCCTGGGCACGGACCGGCATAATCCCGACATTCCCTCGCTGGCGATCATGAACGAGATTCTGGGCGGCAGTTTTGCCAGCCGTCTCTTCCAGAATATCCGCACCGAAAAGGGTTGGGCCTATGCTGTGGGAGGCGGCTATCGCTTCGCCTGGGATCATCCGGCCACCTTCCAGGTCTTTGCGCTCACCCAGAGCGTGAATACCGTCGACGCAACCAAGCTGGCTTTGGAGGAGATCGCGGGGCTCAGAACCAGGCCCTTCACCGATGAAGAACTGGCGCGTGCCAAAGACAACATCCTCAGCTCCTTCCTCTTCCGCTACGACACCAGGGAAAAGGTGCTCGCCGAGCGAGTGCGGTTGGAGTTCTACGGCTATCCGGCGGATTACCTGGAGACCTATAAGGCCGCGCTGGAAAAAGTGACCATAGCCGATCTTGACCGGGTGGCAAAGAAGTACATCCATCCCGATAAGCTGGCGATTCTCGTGGTGGGTAAGGGCGAGGAGATCAAGCCGGGGCTTGAGGAACTGAAGATGGGGCCAGTGCAGAAGATTGACATCACGATCCCAATGCCCAGGCAGCCCGGCGCGGAACAGAGACAATAGATCGGCCTCAATGATCTTCAAGTTCATCGACCACGAGGAGCGGCTCTTGGTGAGCCGCTCCTTTCTTGTGGCCTGCGATTTGACAGCCGGTCGATTTTTGAATTGAGTGCGATGGCAATTCTGCAGAGATTGAGAAACTGCCGAGTAGCTTCCGAGTTTGCGGCACACGACCAAAACTCAAGAAACGCGCCTCATTCGAGCTCAGTGAACGCATTGACCTCTTTACGATTGTTGGACGATTGATCCTTGCCTTTACCAAAGTAGGTCACGCGGCCGTTAGGTTCCCAGTGCCCAGTCTTGTCTTTCCGGAAGAGAAAATAATCCCCGGCGGTTTTGATCTGATCCACATAGGAGAAAGTCAATACGTAGACAACTGCTTCCGTTTTCTTTTGGTTAAGACCCACTCTTGAGAGGAAAACTGTGAATGTGGGAGAGTCCCAATCCTTCGATGGACCATCATCGGGCAATGCAAGCTTGTGCTTCCACGGAGTCGATATCGGCTCCTGCAAACGTTCACTCGCCGCGTTCTTGGCTTCAAAGTCCGCCCAAGTCGAGTTGTCGAAATCCGGCCACTCCTCTTGCAACAGTTTCTTGATGACTTTGGCTGTGTCTGGCTTGATCCACAGGAACCCGCAGCCATTAGCAAGGGGGAGTGGATTGGCGTTCTCTCCGCACTTGCTATTCAGCGTCAATCCGAAAATGGCCACATGCAGATTCTCGATAGGAATATGATCCATAAGGCCAAAAACCGCCTCGTACACGCTGGTTTCATCTGAAGAAGATTCGCGCTGGGTCTGGGCCTTAGCGGAAACTGAAATTAATGTGATGAGGATCAAGGCCGCTGAGAGATCGCGGGCTTCGGACTTCATGGAAGCGCAACCACCTTTTCGGAGGACACAAAGATTTTACCTCCTGGTCAGGGGTCACACGGACCGGACCGCAAGTTCCTCTTTCGCGCGGTGGCGATAACGCGATTGAGCCGGTTGGCGGCCAAGCCGGCGAAACTACAATGGGAAAAGACGAAATCTCAGATAGGGAGCGGTCACGTGGAAGCGAATTCAAAACTTGCAGTAGTCATCATGGCGGCGGGCAAGGGCACGCGGCTGAAGTCGCAACGGCCCAAGGTGCTCCACGAGATCGGCGGCAGGCCGCTGCTGGCGCACGTGATCGCGGCCGCAAGCCATATTGCCGCTCTGGAAGACATCTACGTCGTGATCGGCCACCAGGCGGAAAAGGTGCGAGCGGCAGTGGCCCCGACCGGAGTTCGCTTCGTCGAGCAGACCGAGCAGCTTGGCACGGGCCACGCCATCCAATGCGCGCGCGAGGCCATAGCGGGCTACGAGAACATTCTCGTGCTCTCAGGAGACGTGCCGCTGATCCGCCCGGAGACTATCGAGCAGGTTTGGGAGTTCCATCAGGCCCAGTTAGCGGCGATGACTATTCTCACCGCCGCTCCCGGAGATCCAACCGGCTACGGGCGCATCGTGCGCAAATCGTCCCTATGGCCTGATGTCATCCCGCCCGAGGTCGAGACCATCGTCGAACAGAAGGCGCTCACCGCTAAGCAGCAGGAGATTCGCGAGATCAACTCCGGTATCTACGCCTTCAAGACCGCGTCGTTGCTCGGTCAGCTCGGCCAGCTCACCGCCGAGAACGCCAACCATGAGCTGATTCTGACCGATGTGGCCGGGCTGCTCACGGCTGCGGGCCAGCGCGTGGTCGCCATTCAGGCAGCCGATGCCGCCGAGGTGCTGGGCGCGAATACCATTGCCGAACTAGTCGCTCTGGACGCCACGCTGCGCCTGGCCACCGCCAACCAGTTGATGGCCCAGGGCGTGACGATCTTCCGGCCAGAGACCAGCGTGTTCGACGCCGGGGTCGAGGTGGCGGCCGATACGGTGATCGAGCCATTTGTGCAGTTACGGGGCAATACCAAAATCGGCCCGAACTGCCTGATTCGTTCCTATTCGGTGATCGAGGATTGCACGCTGGGCAGCGATGTGCTGATCCGCCAGAGCTGCATTCTGACCAGCAGCACGGTCGCCGATGGAGCCAAGATCGGCCCCTTTGCGCACCTGCGGCCAGGCAGCGAGATCGGCGAAGACGCCCATGTGGGCAACTTTGTCGAGACCAAGAAGGCGAAACTTGGCAAGGGAGCTAAAGCAAATCATCTCACATACTTAGGCGATGCGGAGGTCGGGGAAAAGACCAACATTGGCGCCGGGGTCATCACCTGCAACTACGACGGCGTTCACAAGCACCTCACGCGCATCGGCAACGATGTCTTTGTGGGCAGCGATTCTACGCTGGTGGCCCCGGTTACGGTGGGTGACGGAGCCTATATCGGCGCTGGTTCGTGCATTACCAGCAACGTGCCCGAGGGCTCGCTGGCCGTGGGCCGGGCTCGCCAATTCGTCAAGGAGGGCTGGGCGGCAGCCAATCGCGTCCGGAGACAGAAGGATTAGGCCCAAGTTGCCGAAAGATAAGGTACTGATGGCGGCATCCTCCTCGACGGTGTACTATGAGATTCCGCCGGCAGCATATTTGCCGCAACTTTGCAGCAGTTTTTTTGCGGCTTTGTTAGGCTGGCAGTACTGAGGGATATGCCTTGGCATTTGACCTTGCAGGACTGGGGGGGCTCTTTTCCGGCGCAAAGTGGCCCGCGGAGGCGCACACGCGCATGTCTGCGAGGGCGCGCAAGACCGCGCTGAAGCCGGCGCGAATCCTGGTCGTCGATGACGAGCCGCAGATCCGGACCATGATCGCCGCCACTCTGGAATGCCACGGATATGATGTGCGAATGGCTGCCAGCGGCCGCGAGGCAATCGAGCTGCTGGCAAAAAACGACTTTGACCTCGTGCTCACCGAAGTAGCCATCCGGGACTGGGACGGCATCGCGCTGATGGAAGACATCCAGGCGCAACAGCCGCGGCTCCCGGTCGTGATGGTGACCGCCGTTCACGAGATCAGCGTGGCCATTGACTCTATGCACCGCGGCGCCTACGACTATCTTCTCAAGCCCTTCGAGCGTGAGCATCTGCTGGCTACGGTGGAGCGAGCTCTGGAGCACCGCCGGACCCTGCTGGAGAGCCACAGCTACCGGCAGGAGCTTGAACAGGCGGTTCAGGCCAGAACCGAACTGCTCCACCAGGCTATGGAAGAGCTGGAACACTCCTACGACGTGACGCTGGAGGCGCTGGGCGATGCGCTCGACCTGAGAGACTCTGAGACCGAAGGTCATTCCAAACGGGTCACCGCCTACACGATCATGCTGGCCCGCGCCATGGAGGTCAGCCCGGCAAAGATCAAAGTGATCGCACGCGGCGCATTTCTCCACGACATTGGCAAGATGGCGATTTCCGACGACATTCTCCGCAAGCCCCGCTCGCTCTCTACAGATGAGATGACGATCATGCGCGATCACAGCACGCTTGGCTACCATATTCTGCGCAAGATCCCATACTTGAGTGAGGCGGCTGAGATCGTCTTCACCCATCACGAACACCACGATGGCACCGGCTATCCGGGCGGGTTGAGTGGAAGCGGTATTCCCATAGGGTCCCGTATCTTTGCCATCGCCGACGCATTTGACGCCATCACCAGCGACCGTCCTTACCGCAAAGCCCGCAGCATTGACGCGGCTCGCAAAGAGATTATGCGCTGCTCCGGAACTCAGTTCGATCCCGACATCGTGGAGGTCTTTCTCAGGTTTCCCAACGCCCTTTGGCGGGAGCTGCGCGCGGAGATCACCGGCAAGAACAAGCTGCTATCAACCCTCGACATTGCCAACTCCCCGACTCAGGCAAGGGTCTAGAGATTGTTGCTGGAGAGAAGCCATGCCCGCATATTCCCCTGAAGAAGCTGCTTCCCGTCTCGGCGCTCTGCCGGGCTGGAAGATCGAAGATGGACAGCTGACGCGCACATTCAACCTTAAGGATTTCCTAGCCGCACTGGCCTTCGTCGACCGGGTTGGCGAGCAGGCCGAGAAGGCAGGCCACCACCCCGATATCGACATTCGCTACAACCGCGTGCGCCTTAGCCTGGTCACTCACGACGCCGGCGGCCTGACGGCAAAGGACTTTGAGCTTGCGGCTGCCGCCGACAAGTTTGCCTGAAAGCGCGATGAGCGCCCACGCGTCTCTTCCCATGGAGCTTAGTCCTGCGGGCGGCGAAAGACATCGTAGCCGCCGAGCGTGCGATACGGCAGAAAATCCCGCTGAAGCGCTTCGAGCGACGCTTTGCGCTGCGGCGTCGGATCCTCTTTCATTTGCAGATCGCGCTTCACAATCAGCCATCGAATACCACGAACGCGTGACTGGTCGACAAGTTCTGCAGGCGAAAGTGGATCGGTCGCTTTGTCGAAGAGCAGGACGGAGAATCGCGGAACCCGGCCGGAGGCAAAGTAGAAGGGTTCTTCGCCGGGAATGAGAATCAACCCGTCTGAGCGGGGGATTTCGCTGGCGGCGAAGCGCAGCAATTCCTCGAATTCAGGCAGGAAAAGGCCGGAGACAGCCATTCCACGCAGAGCGGGCTCTGACGAATGCAAAACCGGCCCCTCAAGATTTGCATACGACAGCCGTTCTTCGCTGGCCACATAGAGGCCGCCGCAGATCATGAACGTTGCAGAGACGACCGCAGCAAGCGCGGGAGCGACGAACTGAGTTCGAGGTGAGAATCCAGCGGCTCCGCCTGCCTGCTCGACCGAAGCAATGAAGGCGATCATCTCGGCAATCAGGAGCGCGAGCAGCGGCCAGATGGCATAAGTCGATCCCCACAACTGCTGCGAGAGAAGCGTTCCGTTGATCGTGACCAGCAGGATGGCTGGCAAGAATGAGCTTGTGCCAGCGCCGCGCCCGGATTTGCTTCGCAGATCCCGCCAGAGACTGACCAGCGTGAGTGCCCCGCTGAGAACCAACAGCAGCGGCCACAACGCAAGTAGATCGCTCGCGCGGTCTTCGGCGTCTGCTGAAAGAAAGAGACCGGCCAGCATCCAGGCGAACGGCGCAGCTAACAGGCCCAGAGAAACAAGACGCGCCCACAGCGCCTTTGCCAGACGGCTGTGCGGGAGTACCAGAGCCGCCCCGACAGCCGGCAGCCACCAGATCAGCGACGGCTCCGCATAGACGCCGAGCATATCTCGAAAGCCCGGCAACCGGCGTTCCGCTGCAAAGTGGATGGTCCATTGGATGTAGTTGCCCAGGCCGCACGTGAAGTGCAGCAGAAGGCCTGCGACAAGCAGCGTCGCAACTGCGCCGCCAAGCACCGCACCCAACTCCGCATCGGCGTGCGTAACTGGACTGTGCCGCATTCTCCTCGCAACCCATGACAACAGAATGAGCGCAAGCGCAGCCGCGAGAAGAGGAACTCCGATGTTCTGCTTGAAGAAGAGCGGCAGGGGAAGCGCCGTGCCAGCGAGGAATGGCCAAAACAGGGCCTTGGCCTGGCTCGATTTCGCCGATTTGCCGCAATCGGCAAAGATGGGCTGCAAAAGCAGAATAACGAGGAGGATCGAGAAGACGCAGTCGCAGTCGTAGGAAGGAAACGGCAGAATACTGTAAATTCCCAGCACGGTCAGCGGCGCGGCCAGCAGAAGTGAAACAGGCCAGTACCCGCGCAGCCGCCCACGCAGCGTTTTGAGCGCGATCCGCCAGGCCAACACCGTGCCGAGTGCGCCGACGATTGCGGCGTAAAGAACGTGATGGTAGAAGACCCTCCCGGTCAGGCGAATGATGGCGGCCTGAATCAGAAACGTCAGCGGCGCGTGCGCCAGCGGAAAATCGCGATACGGCATCTGCCCCAGCGCGATGCGGGTGCTTGTCTCCAGGGTGTAACTCGCATCCCACAGCACGGTGAGATGCGCATTTTGCCACAAAACCACCACGGCGCTCGCTAGAAATAGCCCGGTTGCAGCAATCGTGTCGCGTAAACTCCAGCGTTCATCAGGCGACGCGAGCTTCACCTCTGCCGGCTTGAACTTGCGCATGGGCTCTGACCTGCGGAATCGGCGTTCATCGTCACGGGTTTAGTTTATCCTTCCATTAGAGTCCGACGGCGGGGACTTGGCTCGCAAGACCTGCATTTAGCTGTCTTTCTTCTCTGGTGCTCACCATCACAGCAAAGCTCCGCCGGCTGCCGTAACCGTTAGATGAGGCGATGGTACGCCCGGAAGCCGGAAGATGGGCCAGCTTTCGAGGATCTCCGCCTCGCTTGTGAGCAGCTTGATCGCAGCCGCCGAAGCCGTTCCCCTCCATGGATCGATCCCTGCGGGCTGCAGGGCCAGCGGAGTATGCGAATGAGCACTCTCGACAGCAATAGCCGAAGGAACTTTCTCAAGGGCTCTCTCACCGGAGCCGCACTCTGGTGCGCCGGCGGCGCGGCGGAAGCATTGGCTGCTGCGAAATCTCTCGCGGCGGAATCTCGACCAGCCGGAGCCGGAGCGAGTGCGCAGAGATCCAGAGTCGTCGTTGCGCGCGACGAGCAGCTTCGCGGAACAGGCTCTACCGTGGACCCAGACCGCATGGCGGCACTGCTCGATCACGCCGTGCGGACTTTATTTGGCCATGATCATTCCGTCGATGCATGGAGAAACCTGGTTCATCCAGGTGAAACCGTGAGTTTGAAGGTCAATACTCTCGGCGGTCGCGGAATCTCCACAAACGTGCAACTCGTCGCGGCCATCTGCGAGCGGTTGCAACAGGCCAGCGTCAAGCCTGCTGACATAACAATTTGGGATCGCGACAGCGTCGAGCTGGAACGCGCCGGATTCCATGTCGCAATCGGCGGCGATCGCGTGCAGTGCTATGGCACCGACCGCGTCGGATACGAGCAGGAACTCTCAGCCTACGGCAGCGTCGGAAGCCTGCTGTCGAAGATTCTCACCCAGCGTTCGAACGTCCTCATCAACGTTCCAGTTCTAAAGGACCACGACGGCGCCGGCGTCACCATTGCGCTCAAGAACATGTACGGCGTCATCAATAATCCGAACAAGTATCACCCCAACGGCTGCAACCCCTACGTGGCAGACCTAAACATGTTGCCGGAGATCCGAAGCAGAATGCGGCTGACCATCTGCGATGCGACCACCGCACTGTACGAGGGCGGACCGGCCTACAAGCCCGAGCACAGTTGGAGTGCCAATACGCTGATCGTTTCTCAGGACCCCGTGGCGCTCGATCACACTGGCTGGCAGATCATTGAGCGCAAGCGCGCAGAAAAGGGCTTGAAGACGCTCGAGGCAGAAGAGCGCGCACCCGGTTACATCGCCACAGCGGCCGATGCCGAGCACCGTCTTGGCACGAACGACCCCAAAAAGATTTCGCTCATAGAAGTTTAGCGAAGCAAGTTGCGAAGAGGTTCCGAATGTTCTGTAATCTGGATGTCGAGGGTGCCATGAAAGACCCGCATCCGCTTGATCGCCGCTCGTTTTTGAAGTGCGCACTGGCATCGGGAGCGGCGCTGGGTATAACCAATGCCGCCCAGCACGCCGCCGCCACTACCACCGGCGAAGACGATTCGCGCTTCGTTGTCGAGGCAAAGTTCTACCAGAAGCTCCAGAATCGCAAGGTCAAATGCAAGCTCTGTCCCCGCGAGTGCACCGTAGGAGACAAGGAGCGCGGCTACTGCGGCGTGCGCGAAAATCGCGGCGGCACTTATTACACACTGGTCCACTCGCGCGTCGCCGCGGCCCACGTCGACCCGGTCGAGAAGAAGCCGCTCTTCCACTATCTGCCGGGAACGAACGCATTCTCGCTCGGAACCGCCGGCTGCAACGTCAACTGCAAGTTCTGCCAGAACTGGGACATCTCTCAATCGCGCCCCGAGCAGGTTCCTGCGCAGTACGCTCCCCCGCAGCGCATCGCCGAACTCGCGAAGCAGCATAGCTGCCCCACGATTGCCTTCACCTATAGCGAACCAGTGGTCTTCTCTGAATATCTGATGGATGCTGCCGATGCGGGCCATGAGGCGGGCATTCGCAGCATCGTGGTTTCGAACGGGTTCATACAAGAGGACGCGTTGAAGACGGCGTACGGAAAGATGGACGCCGTCAAGATCGATCTCAAGTCCTTCTCCGAGTCGTATTATCGCCAGGTCGTTACCGGCCAGTTGAAACCGGTGTTGGACACACTCGTCAATCTGCGCAAGATGGGCAAGTGGACGGAGATCGTCTACCTGACCGTGCCCGCGCTCAACGACAGCGATCAGGAGTTCCGCGGTCTTGCCCAATGGATCAAGGCAAATCTCGGCGAGGATGTGCCTCTTCACTTCACGCAGTTTCACCCCGAGTATCTGCTGAAGAATCTGCCTATCACTCCGGTGCCAACTCTGGAACGCGCCAAGGCCATCGCCGATGCGGAGGGGCTGCACTACGTCTATATTGGCAATGTGCCGGGACATCCGGCGCAGAACACTTACTGCCCGAAATGCCGCAAGATGCTCGTGGAGCGCGTGGGGTTTACGGCGGGCCAGATGCTGATTGAGAAGAACCGCTGCCCATCGTGCCAGCAGCCGATCGCAGGCATCTGGCACGCATGAAGTTGCAGGGAGGTTTCGCAGATGCATATCGCCATGAATCCAAACACGGTTTGGCTGACTGTCCCGCTCCTCGCTCTGCTGATCTTCACGCCGCTCAAGCACGTGAATGCAGGAGATTCGCGGGAGGTGCGTCAGGCGGCCGTTGCCGGAGCTTTCTATCCATCCGACCCGAAGGAACTTTCGGCGATGATCGACGACCTGCTGGCGCGCGTCTCGGGGCCGCCGGTCACCGATCAGATCCTTGCCGTGGTCGCGCCGCACGCCGGCTACGTCTACTCCGGACCGGTGGCCGCGTACACCTATGCCGCATTGAAGGGCCGCAAGTTTTCGCGCGTTGTGGTCATTGCGCCATCGCACGATGTGGCCTTCGACTTCACATCCATCTATGAAGGCGATGCCTATGCAACGCCGCTGGGAAACGTGCCGGTTGACAAGGCTTTTGCGCGCCAATTGGTCAAGATGAGCTCGACGATGCAACTCTCGACCAAGGGACACGATCCTACGCCGGAAGGCGGCGAACATGCCATCGAGGTTGAGTTGCCGTGGTTGCAAAAAGTGCTGGGCAACTTTGAACTTGTGCCCATCGTCATGGGAGATCAGAGTTACGAGAGCAGTCGAGCGCTGGGCGTGGCGCTGGCAAAGCTGATCAAGAGCGACGGCGAGGAAGGCGATACGCTCGTTCTGGCCAGTTCCGATCTCTCGCATTTTCACACATACGACGATGCTGTAAATATCGACCACAAGACGCTCAGTGCGCTCGAAGCGTGGGACTACTTCAGCATGTCGCGCAACTTCCAATCGCGCATCTGGGAGGCTTGCGGCGGCGCGCCGATCGTGGCCTCGATGGTTTACGCCGAGCGCATGGGAGCAAACCAGGCGCGCGTGTTGAAGTATGCAAACTCTGGCGACGTAACAGGGGATCGTTCGCGCGTGGTCGGCTACAGCGCGGACGTCTTTGTGAAGGTTCCGGCTGGAAAGTCTGCGGCGACTCCCTTTTCGCTGAGCGAACAGGAGAAAAGCGAACTGCTAGCTCTGGCTCGCAAGTCGGTGGAGTTTGCCGTCGAGAAGAATCAGCTCTACGAGCCGCCCGCGAGCACAAGCATCACTCTGAATGAGGAACGCGGCGCCTTCGTAACTCTCACCAAGTCTGGAGATCTGCGCGGCTGCATTGGATACACCTCGGCGGTCAAGCCGCTCTACATGACCGTACGCGACACAGCCACTCATGCGGCTCTGCACGATCCGCGCTTTCAGGCCGTTTCGGCTTCAGAGCTGCCGCAGCTCGCGTATGAAATCTCTGTGCTCTCGCCGTTGCGCCGCGTGACGGACGTCGAACAGATCAGGATCGGCGAGCACGGGCTGCTGATGAAGAACGGCGACTCAGAGGGACTTCTCTTGCCACAGGTCCCAGTCGAGCAGAAGTGGGACCGGCAGACCTTTCTCGAGCAGACCTGCCGCAAAGCAGGCATGAACGCCAACTGCTGGAAAGATGAGGACACCGACATCTTCAGTTTCACCGCGGTCGTCTTCCACGAACAGAAACCCTGAGCCCGGAGGGTTTTCTCTCAACAAATTGAATCTGGGTGCTCCCCCTCTCCGCTTCTTTGTTTTTATGGCTAGAGTGGGATTCGCAGCAAACCCGTGCGGCCAGCAAGAACGGCGCCAAATTCACCGCCGCGCAAAGATGTGCCGTCTTCCAGAATCCGAAGACCGGAATGAGGTAACCGCTCAGCAGCAACGCGCCCCCGCAGCCGCCCAACAAGTCGATAGCATAAAGCAGGCCAAGCCTTTGCTTTCCGCCGTTTTCGTTGGGAACCATCGCGTTCGCGAGCGGAAACTGGTAGCCGCCCAGGATTCCACACAGCGCGGCTAGCGCGGGGAAGACGCATTGCGCGCCCAGCCAGTTCGCGGCCACTCCAGATACCTTCGCAAGCAAACTCACCAGCAACATCAGCGCAGGCGCGGAAAACGCGAGCAAAAGCTGAGTGAATGCGACGGCACGGCAAGTGGAGCGATCGTCTCGATGAGCTTGCCGCATCGCCAGCCAGCTTCCAAAGGCTATGCCGGCCATCAACAAGGCAATCAAAACGGCGAGTTGACCATAGACGAATCCGTAGATCGACTGAAACGCCAGCAGCAGAAAGATCTGGAGCGCCATCAGTGTGAAGCCGGTTGCGCCTATCGAAAATGCGGCTGCTGAACGAATACGCTGCTCTCGTTTTGGCATGAACCACAGAATCATCGCCACGGAAATTAAAACCAGCAGAAGCGCGCCGAGAACAAACTGGAAACTGATGTGCTCCGCGGCCCGCAACCATCCGGCGTAATCCGGTTTGAACTGTCCGCTCCACAGTACGACGTTGAAGTAGTAGGCAATGGGCGAGAAATCGCGATTGACTGGTGTCGTGGCCAGCGGCTGCAACCGCTCGTGCAACTCGTCCATGCGATCGGGCATCATGCGAAAGGGAATGAAGTATTCGCGAACGTAGCGTGTCTCAAGTTTCCGCTCATGAAGCCGCGCAATCAGCGTTCGCGGATCGTCCGTAAGAACGCCGGAACGCGTTGTGCCGAAGAAGTGAATCGACTCTCCGGGAATCGCGACGACATACGGAAAGACCTCTTGCAATGTGCGGTTGATGCAGCGCAAGAACTCAGCCAAATCGGGGCTGATCGCTTCTTCCGACGAGCGCAACTGCAATGCGAGCACTCCGCCTGGCGCAAGATGATCGCGCGCTGAGCGGAAGAATTCGACCGTGTAGAAGCGGTTCAACTGCGCGCTCTGTGGATCGGGCGCGTTAACAATAATCACGTCGTATCTGTCGCCTGTTGAGTTGAGGTAAGCCCGGCCATCGGCGAAATGCAAATGCACCCTTGGATCGGTGAACAAAGACGCAGCTTCCGACGGAAAAAGCTGGCGTGTCATGCCGATCAGCGCCGGATCGAGTTCGACCAGGTCGATGCGCTCGATGGTGGAATGCTTCAGCGCCTGAGCAACGCTGCCGCCTGCACCGCCTCCGATGAGCAGCACACTCCTCGGCGCAGGTTGCTCCAGCAGTGCATAGTGAACCGATTCCTCCGCGGCCGCTTCGTCCGGCGAGTTAGCGAGAATCAGGCCGTTTTCATAGAGGCTGCGAATGTTGCCGGTCTCGGTCACCGTCAGGTTGCCGTAGATTGAATCGCGCGACACGAGCACATTGAAGCCGCTCCACCGGCGAGATTGCGCCAGCCTTTCGAGCCACGGCGCAGCCTCAACAAAGAGAAAGACAGCGAGCAGCGCAGTAGTTATGCCAGCGCCAACAAACTTCCTGTGACTCATTGGAATCAGCAGGACGCCAGACATCGACAGATTCAAGACAAGCACGATGGCTGCGATCTGGAATGGCTCAAGGAATCGCAGCAGGATCAGGCTCGCAACAATTCCTCCGATCGCCGAGCCTGCCGCCTCAAGCAGATATGCCGTGCTGACAGTCCTACTTGCATCGACCTCAAACTCGTCGCTGACCATGCGCGCTGCCGCCACAAACAGAGCGCCCGCGACAATGCAGAAGACGCTCAGGCAGGCGAGAGATGCAAGCAGCGCCGGGACCGGACCCACCAGTTCGCCGGGCACCGATTGAAAGAGGCTCTTGCTTACGCGCAGGGCCCAGACGGCTGCGGGCAAGCTGACTCCGAGCATGCACTCAAGCACCGCGACCGTTCGCCGCGCACTGAATCCACGAAATACAACATTGCAAACCAAGCTTCCAATGGCAGTCCATAAGAGCCACGCGGCCAGCAGAATTCCCAGCGAGATCTCATTGCCGTTGAAGACGACCATCAACTCGCGCATCAGCACGACCTGGCCGATGACGGCGCTGAAGCCGATCAGCATCAGTGCTGCCTTTGCGGCAGCAACCGGGCCTCGTGCCACGCGGCCTGCAACGGATTGAAGGGAAGTGGCCATTAGACGGCAATTATTCATCGCTCTCGCACGCAATGCAACCTGTTTTGTTTCATTCGCCAACGGTTTGGTCACCGAATGTTGCGCGGAGGGCCAGGGTGATGTGGATCACTGCCGGAGGGTTTTAAGGGGCCGAGAATGAGGGGTTTGAAGGGCAAACATCGATTAGAGCGCCCATTTGCTCTATCTTTCGAGCCGCTGGCAGCAGCGAAGAGGTCTAGAAATGGCGAGTGCAGAGAAACCGGACCGCGGCAAGATGCGGGTGGATGTGGAGGAGTGCAAGGGCTGCGGACTCTGCGTGGATGCTTGCCCGCCCAGGGCGATCATGCTTAATGAGAAGCTGAATCGCTACGGCTATCGCACGGCGATGTATACGGGCGTGAGCTGCACGGCCTGCGGCATCTGCTTCATGGTCTGTCCTGAGCCGGGAGCGATTACGGTGTTGAGAATCGTGCAACGCGCGAGCGATGAGCCACGCGGCATCGAAGCAAGCACTCCAGGAGCGAGCGAATGCGCAAGCAACTGATGAAGGGGAACGAGGCGATTGTCAGAAGCGCGATCCTCTCCGGATGCCGCGCCTTCTATGGTTATCCGATCACGCCGGCCAGCGAGATTGCCGAGGCAGCCGCCCTTTATATGCCGCGAGCCGGCGGAGTTTTCTTGCAGGCGGAGAGCGAAGTCGCGGCGATGAATATGCTCTACGGCGCGGCTTCGACGGGCGTGCGGTCGATGACGGCCTCCAGCGGCCCAGGGATCAGCCTGATGCAGGAAGGCATCAGCTATATGGCCGGAGCAGAGTTGCCCTGCGTGATCGCCGACATCACTCGCGGCGGACCCGGCCTGGGCAACATCGCCGCCGAGCAGGGCGACTATCACCAAGTGGTCAAAGGCGGCGGCCACGGTAACTATCGTACGATCGTTCTCGCGCCTCACTCGGTACAGGAGATGGCGGACCTGACGGCGTTGGCCTTCGAATTGGCCGACCGTTATCGCAACCCGGTGGTCGTGCTCGCCGATGGATTCATCGGGCAAATGATGGAGCCGGTCGCTTTCCCGCAGACCGCGGTTGAGCCGCAAACGCCTGCGTACGCCGTGACGGGAACCGAGGAGACGCGCGGCAATCTGATCTCGTCGCTGCATCTGGATATCGATGAGATGGAGGCGCATCAACACCATCTTGAAGCAAAATATCGCCGAGCCGAGGAATTCGAAGTGCGTGCCGAAGAGTGGCGTACAGAGGATGCCGAGATTGTGCTCACCGGCTACGGAATCATGGGTCGGATTTTGAAGGCAGTGGCGGCCGAGGCGCGCGCCGATGGACTCAAGGTCGGCGTGCTGCGTCCTATCACGCTCTTCCCATTTCCAAAATTGCATTTCAAGCGGCTAGCCGAGAGTGCACGGGTCTTTGTCGTGGTCGAGATGAGCAACGGCCAGATGCTTGAAGATGTCCAGTTGGCGCTGAACGGCGCGCGGCCTGTCGAATTCCTCAGCCGCGTAGGCGGCAATGTGCCGTCGCACGAAGAGGTGCTGGACTTTGTGCGGAAGCAGGCGCGGCAAATTCTGGTGTCGCGGCAGCCGGAAGAGAAGCAGGTGGCGCATGTCTAGCGAGACGATCACTGAATACGCGGTATCGCATGGCAAGGCGAAGTCCTTCTACGAGCGCTATGAGCGCAAGAGCGATTTGCAGCATCAGACGCACTTCTGCCCCGGCTGCGGCCACGGCCAGGTGTACAAGATGCTTGCAAAAGCCATCGACGAGCTGGGTATTCAAAACAGGACGATCCTCGTCGGCCCGGTAGGCTGCGGGGTCTTCACTTATAACTACTTTGACGTGGGCAATATCTCTGCCGCACATGGCCGCGCTCCGGCTGCGGCCACAGGCGCGAAAAGGAGCAGGCCCGAAAGCATCGTGATCGGTTATCAGGGCGACGGGGATCTGGCGGCCATCGGATCGTCGGAGATCCTGCATGCGGCCAATCGTGGCGAGAGCGTGACCATGATCTTTATTAACAACGCCGTCTACAGCATGACCGGCGGACAGTCGGCTCCAACCACGCTCATCGGCCAGAAAAGCGCTACAACGCCGGAAGGGCGCAGCGCGGCAAACGAGGGCTATCCGCTGCACGTGTGCGAACTGCTTGCCACGCTCGAAGCACCTGTCTATATCGAGCGCGTGGGGCTGGGAGACACCAGGCAGATTGTGCAGGCGACGCGGTCGATCAAGCGCGCCGTTGAGAATCAGGTTCGCGGATTGGGCTTCTCGCTGATCGAAGTGCTCTCGCCCTGTCCCACCATCTTCAAGATGACTCCAGTGCTGGCGCAACACTGGGTGCGCGATGTGATGGAAAAGACATTTCCACTGGGTATCTATCGCGATCGCACCAAAGAGTCGAGGCCGGCGCAGCTTCGCGAGGCTCCGCCAGCGCTCGACCAGATTCCACAGATTCTTGGCGTCGACGACGAAAGCTTGCCTGAAGGCAATCCGATTTCAGTGAATGACGCTCCCGATCCTGATCTTCGCGTGCGTGTTGCAGGCTTCGGAGGGCAGGGGGTTCTTCTGCTCGGTGAGGTGCTTGTCGAGGCTGGATTGGATGCCGGCCTTGAGGTCTCCTGGCTGCCGTCGTATGGGCCTGAGATGCGCTCGGGCACCTCGAACTGCCATGTGCGCCTGACCCGGCAGGTCATCGATTCGCCTATGGTGACGAATCCGAATCTACTCGTGGCCATGAACGAGCCATCGCTCAGAAAGTTCGTAAAGAACGTGCCCGCCGGAGGATGGATTCTCTATAACGGTGAGGAGTTTCCGGCCGATTGCGAACGGGACGGCGTGCATGTACTGGGGCGTCCCTTCACCGAGATCGCCAATGAACTGGGCGATGCGCGAGCCGGCAACATGGTGATGCTCGGTGCGCTGCTCGAGATCACAGGAGTTTTGCAGGACGCTAACATTAACGCGGCTCTCGGGCGGCTGGTCAAAAACCCGCGCTGGACAGAATTGAACAAGCGCGCTCTGGCTCGAGGCCGGGACTTAGCAAGAGAGCTACAGAACAATTGATTTTTCTGCGCGCCATGCTTTGTGCAGCGCCGCCTTTTTTGATTGGCCCCGCAATCAGCCCAACCTACTACGGAGCCCAAATGCGGAAGTTTCCGCTCACATGCATCAAGCTCATCAGGTAGAGCATGCCGTCGTAGTAGCGATCGTGGCCATCGGGAATCGGCGCGTTCCACAAGGCGTCGGTGAAAAGCCTTGCGCGAGCCCGATCGGTGGCCGCCAGCCCTGCGACGGTGTTGACGCCAAGCAACCCTACTCGCACTTCGTGATGTGTTTGCCCAAGCTTCGCGTCCACCTCTCTGCCGTCGAGCGTAAAGACTGGCGCGGTGTTGCCGACGCCTTGCGAGACAAAGAACTTTTGTATGCGGTCGCTCAGTTCCTCCTCCGCCGGCGCCTTGCGCCACCACGACCAATCGACCGACCAGTTGCTGGCGGTGCGCCATGCGTCGTAGGCGAATTCGCCGGATTGCGGATAGGGCGTGACGTGCGGCGTACCGTCGAAGTTGGCATAGTTGGGCGCGAGGCCGGTCTCCGGATTCGTCGTCTTCACAAAGAACGCGCGGCTAACCTCGGCGGCGCGAGCCCAGAATGCACGATCCTCCTCTGGTCCCCAGCGCGCCCATAGCTCATAGAATGCGGGCAGATGGTAGGAGGGGTCGGTGAAGGGATGCGGCATGATCCCCGGCACAAAGAGGATCATCGCGTTCTCTTCGCTGGTCTCCGGACCCACGCTGCGCTGCCCGAACTTGGTCGGGCCGGTCACGACCGCTCTGTGGCGCATGGCAGTGAGCAGCTTTTCAGCTTCGGCATGATAGTCATAGATGCCATGGCCGCCCGGCCAGCGATTTCCCGCGAAGAGCAGCGACATCACGAAGTACTCCTCGCCGTCGGGAGCCGGCGTCTCCTCGTTCGGCGTGCCGTCAGTCTTGCACGACCAGGAAAAGTAGCCATACGATGGGTGCTTGGGGTCACTGATATACATGTAGGTCTTTGCCCAATTCCACAGCGCATCGAAGTCCGCCTTCTTGCCTAACTGGACGGTGATCATCATGCCATACGACATGCCCTCGGTTCGCACATCGTGGTTTGCCCAGTCGGTGACATACATCAGCGGGCCGTTGGCGTTGCTCCCGGCGGCAAAGGCTGTGGCCTGGGTCTGCGCGTCGCCGTGAAAGAGCTGCGCGTAGGCCGCGTCGATCTTGGCCTGGATCTCTTTGGGCGAATGGCCGGCTTCGGCGAAGAGGTTGCGATACTTTCCGGTTGCGTAGGCTCCCGCGCCGTCAGTGGGCGCAGACTTGGCCGGCGCGCCAGGGGCGGCTGCGAGCATTACGATGAAAACAGTCAAGAACAGAAAATTGCGGGAATGAGTTGCGGACATGGCCGGCCTTTTCTTCGCGACAAACACTGAGGAAGCAGCGCTGCTCCTCCAGAAGTATCAGGCCTCGTGCTTTGGGCTGGCAACCGGCCGCTAACCCTATTTTGGTCCGTCCGATTTCTGGTTTTCTTTCGCTTCTTTTTCCGCCCTGTCGGCCGCGCGGGCCTGGGCGTCGAGCCCGTGCGTGGGATCGCGATGGAGAAACTTCCGCGAGATGTCCGGCCAGAACTCATCGAAGATTGAACCCAGCCCGCCCTCTGCGGTCACGATGAACCCGTTGGTGAAGGTCTGGCCAATGCCGGAGTTGCTGGATGGATAGTAGAGGTTGGAGATCGCGCCGGAGATGATGTTGCCGCTAACGTTGGAGTAATTGGGCTCCCACTTGCGGGTTTTGTCGCCCTTGCAGATGACGTTGGTTGCCAGCGAATAGAGGAGCCGGTGAGTCACGGTTCCATGGCCCAGGCGAAAGTATCGCGGATCCTGGCGCAGGAGGGAAGGCAGGATGCCATTGCCGATGATATTTCCATCGAAGGCGTCAAGGTAAGCAGCACCCCACCGCTTTCCATAACCCTCGATACCCCATCCGAATCCTGGATCGTCGTCCCGAGCTTCGTGATAACCAGCAGCCACGGCAGCCACACCGAAGGCCACCGGATCGACTGCTGAGCGAAAGGCGAGTTTCATCTTTTGTCCGGCCGTCATGGATACGGCGTCTGCGCGATAGGAGATGTTGAATTGAGGCACGACACCTACCAGCCGCTGCTGCTCCTGCTCTTTGATCTGCTCTTCGGCCTTGTCGTGCTGGCTCTTCTCTTTGGCGGGCGGCTGGGTGGAGTCTTGAGAGCTGGAACTGCCTTGGGCCGTTCCGTCAGACTGGGCGGTGCCCGCCTGGCCCGCCGTGGCGCTCGGCGACAGCTGCGGGGCCGTCTGGCTCTGGGAATCGGACGTTTGCTGTGCTAATGGCTCTGCGGATGCCAGCGCTATTTGCGCCGATGGGGCGTCGGGAAGCTCCGCAACCGTGGCCCAGCGAGTGCCCGATTCCTGCGCAGAGCCATTGGTGGATAATGGGAGAAAAACTAGGCTGGCCGCCAGCGTTGCAGAAACAAGGCAAGTGTATGAGCGCATTCATCCACCAATCGAAAAGTAGGCACCCGCATCCGCCATTCGCCGAGAAATCCGGCAGATCGGCACAAGGGATTAAATCAAGGATAATTTACCCCCCTCTGCGCAGGTTGCAACTGGCACAAAGAGGGGCAGGATTTCATCTGCGTGCAATGATCTACCTGGTTAGACGCGGATTCCACCCCGCGGGACCCGTAGAGTTCCGCAACCACCCCGGCGCCCGGCTCACAATCGCTATTGCACCGCTTGCCGGCTCTTGATCTCCTTCAGCAGCACCTCGACTCTGTCTTCGTTCTCCAAGGCATGAAAGCGGTCTTCGAGCGACTCGGGAGCCAGCACCTCGCTGGCCGCTGCGTTCTCAGCGGACTTGACGTGGACCTTGGTCTGCATTCGGCCGATTGTGTGTTCCTGGCTGGTGCCGACGATCTGGCGGGCCTGCGTAGCCCGGCCCACGACCTTGGCGCGGCGATGCTCGGCCATCAACATCTCGCAGCGGGCGCGCGTCTCGCCCAGCTTCTGGTCCAGCTTGCGCAGCGCCTGGCGCAGGTTGTCGGCCTCGTGCTTCTGATCCTCGGCTTGGGTAGTGAATCCGATAACCAGCTGATCGTGGCTCAGCGCACGTTCCAGGGCCGCGCGGGCAAGATCGTCGTGGCCCTTCTCGACGGCCAGCTCAGCCTTACGTCGCCACTCCGCTGCCTGCTCAATCTGCTCGGCGCGCTTCTTTCCCAGCAGATGCTCGTCAGCAATGGCGATGGCGACTTGCGTCTTCACCTGCATCAGCTGATTCTCCATATCCAGCACGATCTGTTTCAACAACCGCTCCGGATCCTCCGCCTTCTCCACCAGATCGTTCAGATTTGCGCGGAGCAATGTGCTAACTCTCTCTAGTAGTGCCATGGTGATCCTCCTTCGTTCGGTAGTTAGCCCTTAGCTGTTAAACGCTTCTCACTTGTGTGCGTCTCCTGCTTTCGGCACGTCAAAGAGCAGCGATTCTTCCATTTCAATGCCAATTGGGCGATTCACCGCGACCCACCAAACCTGAAGGACTTGGTTCAAGTTGTGGCGAGCGGCGCGCGATCTCGGCGAGAAATCGCTCTTGATCTGCAACGGCGATGACGAACTGACCACCAGGAGCCGCGGCAACCACTAAACGGTGCGTGGAATAGACCGCGGCGCTGAGCGCACTGTTCCGAACGCGCAGTTCGCGAATTGACGGGTAAGACAGCAGAGTCTTCTTCCATCCCTGACGGATATATAGGCCCTCCTCGCGCACCTCGTAGTACTGCGGAAGCGTGGCTAAGAGCACCAGAAAAAAGATCGCTGGACCGGGAAGCAGAGGCCAGGTCGGTTGACCCATCGCTACGAGCATGGGACAAATGCCGACAAGCATCAAGCCGACTGCGGCCAGCACCCACACTAGCCATTTGTCGTATCGAGTCTCAAATCGCATATGCAATTGCATCCTTTCCATCGCGATTTCCCAGATTCCCAGGTCCCATTTTTTGGAGACCCGGGAAGTTCTGGTCCCGCTGATTTGAAAGAGTCGCCGCTACTTCTCTTTCTCTTCCGACTTCGGTTTTATCGCCTTCACGTTGGACATCAACTGCTTGATGTCCATCCCGCTGAGCGCCTCAAACAACGCAGGCACCTGCGCCGCGATCCGCGTCATGTCGCCGGTAATCTTGTGCGCTCCGGCGGCATCGTCGTTGCCCGTGGAAACGATCGTGATCTTGTCCACCTTCGAAAGCGGCTCGGCCATGGCGCGAACCACATCGGCCATGTTGGTAAGCAGCTTGTCGACGACCGCGGCCTGGTTCCACTCCTGATAGGCCTCGGCCTTCACGCTCATGGCCTTGGCTTCGGCCTCGCCCTTCTGGAAGATGATGCTGGCCTCGGCCTCGCCCTG
>CAZGHZ010000018.1:0-49864 GCA_964525655.1 uncultured Occallatibacter sp. | reverse complement strand
GAAGCCAGGGAAGTGTGCTGGATATGATGAGGCAGGTATATTGTTGCCCTTGCGTGGATCATATAGTTGTTCTCTTTCAGTACGCCAGCTTATTCAGCGATCCCAAAAGCTACTTTGCCCTACCCTCCGGGAATCTCTCCTAACCGCACCCGGCAAACTCGTGTCTAATGTTTCGCATGGGAACGAACGACCACGAGGCGATCCGGGCTGTTCTCGATGGAGACAGGAAGGCCTATGGGATTTTGGTGAAGCGCCACAGCCAGAGCCTTTTCCGGGTCGCGTTTCGCATTACCCGCAACGAATCCGACGCGGAGGATGTAGTCCAGGAGGCGTTCCTACGCGGGTATCGGAAGCTGGAAGGATTTGAATCCCGCTCCAACTTTGGCACGTGGATCTATCGGATTGCCGTGCGCTGCGCGCTGGATAAGATCAGTGGCCGCCGATGGGACGACTCCAGCCGCGTGGCTGAAGAGAACGATCCTGAGCAGGAACAGGTGCAGGTAGCGGATGAGGCGGCCGGGCCTGACCGCTTGTTATTGAGCGGAGAAATTGGAGCGTTGCAAGAGGCCGCCCTGCATAGCCTTACGGATACCGAGCGAACGGCTTTTGTGCTGCGGCACATGGAAGATTGCACCAGTGAAGAGATTGGCGCCGCGCTGGGCATACCACCGAACGCGGCCAAGCAGGCGGTCTTTCGCGCGGTTAGAAAGCTGCGGAGCCGTCTGGCTCCTTTGAGGATGAAGCGATGAATCACTTAAGTAAAGAGGAATTAATCGAGCAGTATTACAGCAAAGGAACCGGCGGCGCCGGGCAGCATCTTGAGGCTTGCGCGCAGTGCGCAGAGGCCTACGCCGAGCTGCGGAGCGATCTGGACGAGATGAAGTTTAGCGAGCCGCCGGCCCGCGATGCCGCGTATGGCGAGCGTGTTTGGCAATCAATTTCCGGTTCGCTGCCGGCCTATGAAAGGCGGAAGCGAAACTGGCTGGGGATCGGCATGATGAGGGGTTTGAGTTATGCGGCCGCGTCTGCCTTGATGGTTTCCGCAGCCTTCTACGCCGGCCGCCTATGGGAGCATAAACAGCCAAGGACGGCCCAGGTGAGCACTCCTCCGCCAGCGCCCGCCCAGGAGCACACTGCTCCGCCCACAGAGCGAATTGTGGTAGTCGTCTTGAGTGACCATCTGGACCGTTCCGAGCGGCTACTTGTCCAACTGAAGCACGCCGATGCCGGTAGCGAAGAGATGCTTTCTCCCCTGCGCGATGAAGCGCGGAGCCTGCTGGCTGCGAATCACATCTGCCAGCAGAACATGAAGCAGGAGGACGATCCGGCACTGGCTACCGCGCTCGATCGCCTCGATCACCTGCTGGCGCAGTTGGCCAATCGGCAGGGCGGTCTGGACGCTGCGGCTCTTAGCCAACTGCAAGACGAAATGAAATCGGACAGCTTGCTCTTTGAAGTACGCGTCTTGCGTTCCAGAATTCCGGATCGGCGGCCGGCCACGAACGATCGGTCGGAGGGAGGCACGATATGAAAATCGAATGCATGCTTTATTCCGCTCTGCTTGGCGCAATGCTTTGCGCGCCCACCGCCGGCCTTGCCCAGTTCACGCAGGGACAGAGTTTTCTGAGCGGCGCCGGGGCGGTGGGAGCCGAGAGCGCCCCCTCGGCCGGCAATGCGCCAGACAGCACAGCCTACGCAGAGGGAATGCGCGCCATCAACCGAAGCGATTGGTCCAATGCCGTGTCGATCTTCACCAAAGTTGCCCAGCAAAGAAGCCAACACGCGGACGGATCGCTCTTTTGGAAGGCGTACGCCGAAAACAGGCTGGGACAATCGAGACTAGCGATGCATTCCTGCATTGAGTTGCGCCGCGACTTTCGGTCGAGCCAATGGATCGATGAGTGCGACGCGCTGGAGATTGAGATGCACGCCAAATCCGGCCAGCCCGCCCCGCTGAATGCGGAACAAAGCGACGACTTGAAACTGCTGGCGCTCAATTCCATGTTGCGCACCAACGAACCGCGCGCGATGGCGGAGATTCAAGAGATTCTGAATGGCAATTCCAGTGAAAAGCTCAAGAAGGAAGCTCAGTTTATTATCGGGCAGCATTATTCAAACGCAACGTATGCGCAGATCGCGCGCATCAGTTATGTGGAGGGAGACGTGCGCATCGCGCGGGGCAGGCAAAACGAGCGGATCACCGGCGTCGGTTGGGAGAAGGCCGAAGCCGATCTGCCGCTTGAAACCGGCTTCAGCCTGGTTACGGGCGCAGGGCGCGCGGAGATCGAGTTTGAAGATGCCTCGACTCTTTATCTAGGGGAAAATTCGGTTCTCGCCTTCAACGACCTGCACACGACGGGCGGCGTTCCTTACGCCGAACTGGCTCTGCTCGCAGGCACCGTTACGGCGCATGTGATTCCCTATACAGAAGGCCAAACGATTCTGCTGAGAACGCTGACGGATGACCGCTACCTGACCAGCAATCCCGGCAATGCGTGCCTGCGCGTGAGCAGCTATGCGGATGGTACCGCTGTCACGCCGCTGGATGGATGGAATCTCCGTTTAAGTGGAGAGCCTGTAGCGAACGGCGAAACGGTATTCCTTCGCGAGGGTCGCCGCGTTACGTTCGTGGTGGCCGCCGGCGATCCGAACGCGTTCGCCGCATGGGATAAGTGGGTGGCAGACCGCGTAGCCCAGCGGACGGCGGCGATGGACGAGGTGATGCAAGCTTCAGGTCTGACGGCTCCCGTCCCCGGCCTTGCGGAGTTGCGAGGCCGGGGCACATTTTTCGATTGCGCGCCGTATGGAACCTGCTGGGAGCCTTCAGCTGTGAATGACCGCCAACCAGCGAACAACGAAGTTGCTGCATCTCAGCCAACTTCTACGCCATCTTCCGCTGTCGCTTCCCGAAAGCCGGCGAAAATCGCGCAGAAGGTCTCGACCGCGCCCAATGATCTTGACTATTTCCCCTGCCTGCCGGCAGCCCTGCGTTACCGGCTGGTCCGGGATCCAGTCACTGGCCAGGAGAGGGTCGTCAGTGTTCCTTTCAACCAGGATTCAGTTCCCTACCGGTGGGCTGTTTGTCACGTGGGAAGTTGGATTCACCAGCGCAATCATTATGTCTGGGTTGTGGGCCACAAGAGACACCATAACGAGCCGGTTCGCTGGATCAGGAGCGGGCACACGGTGGCCTTCGTCCCGCTCCATCCCTACGACGTAATAGCCAGGCCCCCCTTGAATCGTAAGGAGGAAGTCTTCGCGGTGAACAACAGGAACGGCATCTCGATTGAGCCGGTAAAGCTCGATGCACATAGCCCGATCGAATTCCTTGAGACGCCTCCGAAGGAATTTCGCAGCACATATCTGCACCCACTGCGGACAGCAGAGGTGCCGCGGATGCAAGCGCAACTGCTCCATGAACCGACCGGAACCAAGGGTGTGCTCGCCAAGCCGGGAGCGGGTATTCCCTTGAGTTTCGATCATAAGTCGCAGAGCTTTATGACGACCCGGCAGATCACGCAGGGAAACAAGAGTGTCACTGTGATTGCGCCCGTCTCCAACCGCAGCGGCAGTCTCCAGTCAGTGAGCGGCGGCGGCATTCGCGGCGGAGGGAGTTCTGGCTCTAGCGGCGGTTCCCGCGGAGGAGGAAGCAGCAGCGGCTCGAGTGGCGGCGGTTCGCACGGTGGTGGAGGCAGCAGTTCGAGTGGGGGCAGCAGTTCGAGTGGCGGCAGTTCAAGCGCGGGAAGCTCTAGTTCAAGCAACTCAGGCGGTTCCAGCGCCGCGAGCTCGAGCAGCACCCATCACTGAAACCATATCTATGCAACTGACAAGGGCCACTCCGTTTGTGCGGAGTGGCCCTTGTCTTCATGGCTTGGAGCTTGCCGCAGTTACTTGGCGGCGACCAGGGGCTGGGTGGTGAGGGTGCCGTCGGCGTAGCCCTTGGCGATCTCGGTGATCGCGATGGGGCTGTAGTCGCCAGCGTGGCCGGCCTGGCCGAACTGGGTCATGCGCGTAGAAACCACCTTCTGCATTGCCTCGCGGGCGGGCTTCATATAGTCACGAGGATCAAACTTCTCCGGACTCTCCCACAGAACCTTGCGGATGGCGCCGGTGATGGCCAGGCGGTTGTCGGTATCCACGTTGATCTTGCGGACGCCGTTGCGGATGCCGAGTTGAATCTCCTCGACCGGCACGCCCCATGTCTCTTTGAGCTTGCCGCCGTATTGATTGACGATGTCCTGCAAGTCCTTGGGCACAGAAGAGCTGCCGTGCATGACCAAGTGGGTGTTGGGCAAGCGCTTGTGGATGGCGATGAGCACATCCATCTTGAGCACCGAGCCGTCTGGCTTCTTGGTGAACTTGTACGCGCCGTGGCTGGTGCCGATGGCGATGGCCAGAGCATCGACGCCCGTAAGCTCGGCGAACTCGACAGCCTGGTCGGGGTCCGTAATGTGATCAAGGCCGCTGCCGCCCGCGCCGTGGCCGTCTTCAACGCCGCCCAGCACGCCGATCTCGCCCTCGACGGTGACACCGCGCTCGTGGGCGTAATCGACCACTTTGCGGGTGACTTCGACGTTCTCTTCAAAGCTTGCTGGTGTCTTGCCGTCAGCCTGGAGCGAACCGTCCATCATGACGGAGGTGTAGCCCAGCTCGATGGCGCTCTTGCAGGTCTCGAAGCTGTTGCCGTGATCCTGGTGCATGGCGATGGGAATATCGGGATTCAGTTCCGCGGCCGCCAGGATGAGGTGAAATAGGTAGCGGTCCTGGGCAAAGGCGCGGGCGCCGCGGCTGGCCTGAATGATGACCGGGGAATTGGTTTCCTTGGCCGCTCCCATGATGGCCTGAATCTGTTCCATATCGTTGACGTTGAATGCGCCGACGCCGTAACCGCCCTTGGCGGCCTCGTCGAGTAATTGCCGCATGGAGACTAAAGGCATAGAGGATTCTCCTTCTTGTTTGAATCTTGTTTGTGGCTTTTCGGTTCTGGCCGTCTCCGTGCTCGGGCACCTTAAGAGCAGGCAATCAGCCTGTCGGACGGCAGGAACTGCAATCGTCTTTATGGTAGCAGAGACACGCAATCGAAAGACGTGCGCGGGCGCACAGGCCCAAAATGCCGCTTAACTGACCAATTCAGGAGGGACGGCTCCTGATCTGAGAATTTGGGAAACGCAAGTTGCAAGTACAATGAAGTTTGACTGAAATGTTCGACTCTCACAGCTCAAGATCGAGAAGAGCCTGGCCCTTCGCCGGCGCAATGAGGGAGCTTAAAATGGAGTGGTTCTGAACTGATTCCAAATGAGTGGATCCCGCCAACAACCGAAAGCGCTGCATGATGGGAGTCTTTCCGTGAAGAGAAGCCCTTGGCGCGTCGCTGCTGCCGCTGCCTTGGTCGCCGCTTGCTTAGCCACGGTAATCGCGCTGTTCTTTTGCGGCCTGACCGACAAGAATGCGTCAGAACGGGACTTCATCGAGTACTGGGCTGCCGCGCACCTGCTGGTGCAGGGCGGCAATCCCTACGATGTCGGGGATTTGCTGCGTCTGGAGCACTCGGCGGGAATGGCCGGAGAGGAGGCCCGCGTCAGTTTCAGCCCCCCTCTGGTTCTACTTCTCGCGCTGCCGCTGGCGTGGATGGGCGCGAAGAGCGGCCTGATCTTCTGGCTCAGCGAGCAATTCGTCTGCATTCTCGCCGCGATCGGAGTACTTTGGCGTCTGCATGGCCGTTCCCCCAGAGGCTATCACTGGATCGGGCTCGCCTTCGCGCCGGTTTTGGCCTGCCTGATGTCCGGCCAAATCAGCATCTTTTTGATGCTGGCAATCGTGCTGTTTCTCTATTGGCACGAAAGATATCCCTGGCTGGCCGGCATGGCTCTGACGTCATGTCTGATGAAGCCGCATCTGTTCTTGGTTTTTGGCGCAGTCATGATTCTATGGCTGATCAGCCGCAAGGCCTATGGGATTATGGCGGGATTTGCCATCACCCTGGCCGCCAGTTGCGCTCTCATCTACTGTCTCGATCGCCAAATTTGGTTCCGGTACGAGCGGTTTCTCGAGACTAGCCGCATCCTGCAGGTCTTCATTCCCACGCTCAGCGATTGTTTCCGTTTGCTGGTGAATCGCAACGCCTATTGGTTGCAGTTTCTTCCCGTCGCGGCAAGCTGCCTGTGGTCTCTCTGGTACTTCTGCTCCCGGCGCGAGCGCTGGGATTGGATGTCCGATGGAATGCTGGTGTTGCTGGTCTCGGTAGCCAGTGCGCCGTACGCTTTCTTCTGCGACGAATCCCTCCTGCTGACTGCAGTTCTGGCTGGCGCTTATCGTGCAGCCGATTTGGGACGCTCGCTGATTCCCTTGGGGCTTGTGGCTGGAGCCGCACTGCTGGAAGTGATGGCAGGGACCTCATTGATTTCACCCTACTATCTGTGGACTGCGCCAGCTTGGCTGGGATGGTATCTGTATGCGACGCAGCGGTCAAACCGGATCCAAACCGCTGGACCCGATCCGGCATGATCGTGGTGACCAACGTTTGTATGGAATAATCGGGCGGTGAACCTTGCCTCCCATCACGACTGGTTCCTGGTGGCCTGCGCCGCCGGAACGGTTCTGCTGCTGTTGATTCTCATCGCAAAGGTCCGGCTGCATCCGGCGCTGGCGCTGGCCACGTCGGCCTTCGCTCTGGGCCTGGCCTCGGGAATGCCGCTCAAGCAGGTTCCGCTCTCCTTTACCGGCGGCGTGGGCAACTTGCTTGGACACATCGCCATCGTGCTCGGTCTGGGTGCGGTTCTGGGCCGTCTGCTGGCCAGCTCAGGCGGCGCAATGGCGCTGGGTAAGGCGCTGGTGGATGGTTGCGGACCTCGGGGCCTGCCCTGGGCTCTGATGGGCATGGGAATACTCGTCGGGATGCCGGTGTTTTTTGAGGTAGGGCTGGTATTGCTGATGCCGATCGTGGCCGAGGCCGCGCGGCGCAGTGGACGCCCGCCGATCCTGGTTGGAATGCCTCTGCTGGCAGGGCTCTCCATCGTGCATGGCACGCTGCCGCCGCATCCGGCGGCGATGCTGGCGGCGACACAATTTCACGCCGACCTGGGACGGACGATTCTCTTTGGCCTGGCCGCCGGACTGCCCGCCGCCGCGCTGGCCGGGCCAGTGCTGGGCTGGTTCATGATGCGCAGATGGCAGAGGCGGCAGACGGAGGGTGCGGCGGACGCTTTCGAGGAGGAGACGCCGCTGTTTGCGCCAACCGAGGCCGAGGACGAGCGAGTTGAGCATCGGGCGAAGGTTGCAGAAGTATTGCCTGATCCGGCTGGTCCCATCCGCGCGGCGGTGGCGATTCTGCTTCCCGTCGCGCTGATCTTCCTGGGCAGTTGGGCCGACACGCTCACCGCGCCCGGCGGCCTCGCGAACCAGGCCTTGCACTTCGTCGGCAGCGCCGATGTTGCCTTAATGATCGCCGTCCTTGCCGCGCTTTTCACCCTCGGCGGACGCATCCAGACCGGCCGGCATCACGGCCGCGAACTGCTGCGCACGCTGACCTCGGAGTCCTTCGAACCCATCGCGCAGGTTCTGCTGGTTCTCGCTGCTGCCGGCGGCTTGAGCGGCATTCTGCGCGACTCCGGAGCCGCCCAATCGACAGTGAGTCTGGCTCTCGGCGCGCACATGCCGCCACTGGTGCTGGCCTGGCTGTTGGCCGCGGTCGTCCGCATCGCGATGGGATCGGCAACGGTGGCCATGGCCGTGGCTTCCGCGATTCTGGCTCCCATGACGGCACAGACCGGCGTGCGACCTGAGCTTCTTGTATTGGCCACCGGCACCGGTTCGCTGATTCTCTCGCATGTGAACGACCCAGGCTTCTGGCTGATCCAATCCTTCTTCCAGATGGATCTCAAAGAGACCCTCTCGACCTGGACGGTGCTGGAGACGGTGCTGTCGGTAGCTGGGCTGGGCATGACGCTCGTGCTGTCGGCGGTTTTGCGGTAGATACCAATGCGGAGAGATGGCGCGGGGCCTTCAGCGCCTTAACCAGCTATCGTATTGCTGCCAGTCGCTGTCAATGATCCTACGTTGTTCGTCCTCAGGCAGTCTTCTAACCTGAAATCTTATCTTGCCGTAAGCAGGATATTCAGCGGCAACCAAGGCATCTCGATAGTCACGCTTTGCCAGTTCCATACAAGTTCGCAGCCTCGGCATGCTCCCATCGGCCACCTTTAACGCTGCAAGCCGAACTCGAGCCGGCTCGCGGTGCCACTTGTCCGTCCCGTACTCGTTGAGAATGGTCATTACAGATGCGAACTCCTCGGCTGGAAAATCTCTGTATACAATCCTTTCCACGTCGTCATGGGTGACTCCAGGGATTGGTTGCTTACAGGCCATCTGAGGCGATGTGCAGTCCGGAGGTTTAGGGTTGGTAGTCCGCTTAAGCAGATCCATGAGATGCCTTTCATGATCAATCGTAGCTTCACAGAATGTCTTCGCACGCAATCGGAGTTGGCAACCTGTCGAAGACAGACCGACGCACTCAGCCAGCAATCCCACTATTCTCTTCGGATTTCGGTCGGACGGTCGCGAAGCCGCAGACAATCCGTCAATAACCTAACCGTAGTGCCGTAAATCTCCAGCATGGTCCACTGTGACGCGAAGATCTCCTTCAGTCCCACTCCGGTCAGTCGGTGAAACCCTTCAACAGTCTATAGAAGGCGGCTTGACATCAGATCGAACTGTTCCTAACCTTCCCCTATGGACCTTCAGCTTCCCGAACCTCAGGCATCGGGACTCGGAAGTCTTGCCACACGCACTGGGCGCACTGCCTCAGAGTTGGCAGTGGAGGCAGTGGAGCGCCTGCTAGCGGAGGAGAACTGGTTCGACGCGCAGGTGCAATTGGGAATCGATCAGATTGCCCGCGGCGAATTTATTGAAGAAGAAGAGATGGACGCGCGGGTGGCGCGGATGATGCGGGCTTGAGGCGGCGCCGATGGTCGATTGCCGCGGCCGACAACCTGGAAGGCATCGCCAACTATCTTTTCTTGAACCATCCCTCCTTTGCCGCCTCAACAATCCAACGCCTCTACGGAGCGGTCAAATCGCTGAAGGCCTTTCCCTATGCGGGCCGCGTCGGCACGAAGAGCGGCACACGCGAGCTTGTTCTAGCTCCGCTGCCTTATCTCATGATTTATGCAGTGGACGATCAGTCGATCCATATCTTGCGTTTTTTCCACCCGCTCAGGACCGGCTCTAGATTGGCTGGCACATCTCTACATTAAATTCCCGTAAAATGAAGGGGCAAGAGTTCTGAGCCGATAGACGGCATGGGTGGGTGTGCGTGACAACTACAACTGGGCAGGCCAATAACTTCGAAGAACCAAACTCCGTGGCGGCGGCTGGAGTGCACTTCGTCGCCCGCCAGCCCATTCTGGATCTGCGCGGGCGGGTTCATGCCTTCAGGCTCCTCTTCCGCGAGGATTCGGAACCGGGAGAAAGCGCGTCTGCCGGTCGAGCAATGATGGAGACCGCGGCCTTCCACAAGTTGAACAAACCCAGCGAGTTGAAGCGGTTGACTGGCAGCCTGGTCGCCATCGTGCGCTGCGCCGCGGAGGCTCTGAGCGAGGAGCTTGCCCAGGTGCTGCCGCCGAGCCTGACGGTGCTGGAGATTGCCCCGAGCGGGGAGGCGCCCCCCGAATTGAAGGCCACATGCGAGAAGCTGAAGGCCCTGGGCTTCCGGTTGGCGTTGGGCGAGTTTACGGGCCAGTCGGAGTTCGATTCGTTACTGGAGCTGGCCGACTACATCAAGGTGGATTTTGGCCGGAGCCGGCCGGAGGAGCGAGCGGCGTTGCTACAGCGGCTGCGCGGTAAGGCGACGATCCTGCTGGCCTCGGGGTTGGAGACGCAAAAGGAAACCCTCAAGGCGCGCGAGGAGGGTTTTACGCTTTTCGAAGGCTACTGGTTCTGCCAGCCGGTGATGAAGCGCAACCGCAGGCCGCCGGCAAACCAGATGCTGCGGCTTGAGATTCTGAAGGCGCTGCAACAGAACCCTTTGGAACTGGTCAAGGTGAGCCAATTGGTGAAACGCGATGGCCCGTTGACTTACCAATTGCTGCGGTTGGCAAATTCGCCGCTGTGGGCGCTGCGCCAGCCGGTGGAGTCGATCCAGGCGGCGCTGCTGGCGGTGGGCGACGACGCCTTTCGACGGATCGCCACGTTGGCCATCGCGACAGAGTTTAATGGAGACCAGCCGCCGGAACTGCTTTGCATGGCCATGATCCGGGGACGATTCTGCGAGGTGGCAGGCACGAAGCGCGGCCTCGATCCCTTTGGGCAATACCTGCTGGGACTGCTCAGCCTGCTGCCCGCCATGCAGGGTCAGCCGATGAGCGAACTGGCTCCGGCGCTGGCGGTGGGGGATGAGATACGAGCTGCGCTGATGGGAACGAAGAACCCCGAGCGCGTCCCGCTGGGATGGCTGGAGAGCTATGAGCGCGGCGACTGGGCCGGGTGCGATGCGGCAGCCCAGGCCGATGGTCTCAAGCAAGAGGAACTGGTGAAGATTTATGTTGGGGCCGTCGCATGGGCCGAAGCGGCGCTGCATTCGGGCGGCTAGACGAAGCCCTGGGGCAGTCTGATCGCGACGCGCCCTCTAGAGATGGTTCAACTTCCACTAGAGCTGTGGATTCGATGGGCTTCTACAGCCCCAGCCCCAGCACCGCGCCTTGCGCTGCGAAGATCTTCTTCAATCCCATCTCGGCCAGGTCGACCAGTTCGTTGAGCTGAGCCTGCGAAAAGCTGCCCTTCTCCGCGGTGGCCTGGGTCTCGATTAGGCCGCCGTCGGCGGTCATCACGACATTCATGTCCACCTCGGCCTGCGAGTCCTCTTCATAGCAGAGATCGAGAATTGCCGCGCCGCCGACCAGGCCCACCGAGGTCGCTGCGACCAGTTGTCTGAGCGGCGATACTTTGAGCGTTCCGGCGGCGACCAATGCATTCAAAGCCAGCGCCAGCGCGACCGCGGCTCCGGTGATCGCCGCCGTGCGCGTGCCGCCATCGGCCTGGATCACGTCGCAGTCCAGAATTACCGTCCGCTCGCCTAATGCCTTCATGTCGACGACAGAGCGCAGACTCCGGCCGATCAGCCGCTGAATCTCATGCGTCCGCCCGCCAATCTTGCCCCGTTCGCTCTCTCGCGGAGTGCGAGTCACCGTTGAGCGGGGCAGCATAGAGTACTCCGCCGTCACCCAGCCCCGGCCAGAGTTGCGCAGCCAGCCCGGAACGCCTTGTTCAACCGTGGCGCAAGTCAGTACGCGCGTGTTGCCCAGCGAGACCAGAACAGAACCCTCGGCGGTCTGGACAAAACCTGGAGTCAGCTCGAGCGGGCGAAGCTCCGAGGGAGTTCTACCGCCGGGACGAAAAAAGGAGGGAGATGAAGGCTCTTTCATGCAGAGATTGTACGGGACGCGGCCTGCGGAGCAGATGCCGGAACCCTCAAGGGCGGTCGTTTCCAGAACGGGAAATCGTAGAATTCCGCGCCCGGAACGGGAATCATCGTTCGAACCGATGAAACTAAAGGAATTGTCTTGATCCTACTGCGACACCCAGTTCCATTCTGGGAGTCAATGATTCTTCCGTATCGAGCTTGGCGTCCCCGAATTGGACACTAAGCTCCTCCCTTATCAGGAGCTTATCGAAAGTGTTCTGGATTGGCACGCTACGTGTAATAGAAGAGGACAAAACCCACCGGCAGAGACGGAAACGGGAAGGACAAAATCAGGGGCTAGGAAACCGGGATTAGCGAACAGGCCGAAGTCGAGAGAATTATGACACCGACCCCTGCCCCCTCATCTCTGATCCCTGATTCCCTGTCCACTGACAAGAGAGGAAGCAGCGCTATGCACGAGCAGACAGGGCAGGCGAGGGAATTCAAGACCAAAGGGCTTGCGGCAGCCGGTTCGACCGGACGAGGAGTCGCGGCAGAGGACCAGCCTGTGGACCGGGTGGCCGGGATCGAGCGTGCGCGGGTTGAGGCGGTCGTCGAGACCCTGGTCAACCTGCGCGGCGGCGGCGAGACTCTCGCCGAGGTGGCCCACGACGCCCGCAATATGGTGACAGCCTTGGGGCTCTATTGCGACCTGCTGGAGGAGCCGGGAGTCCTAGCCGCGCCCTTCCTTCACTATGCTGGCGAACTGCGCCTGGTGGCCACGGCCAGCCTCCGCCTGGTGCAGAAGCTGCTGGCCCTCGATCTTCGCCTAGGGCCAGCCGCCGACCGCTTCAGCGCGGCCTGGCCGGCGGTTGATCCGGACCGACAGGATCGTACCCGGCCGTGGGAGCTAATGCCTACCGTGCCGATCGACAATCTGGCAGCCGAAGTGCTTGCCAACCGCAACCTTCTTGCTGCCCTGGCTGGGCCTTCCATCTCGATTACGACAGACATCGAGGGGGGCGCTCTGGCGGTGCGGTTTACCAGTGAGGACCTGACCAGGATTCTTGTCAATCTGGTCAAGAACTCCGCCGAGGCGATGCCCGAGGGGGGGCGCATTCAGGTAGGTCTGCACGAGCTGCCGGCCGCCGCCAAAACGACGAAGTCCTTGTTGCTCACCGTTGAAGACAACGGGCCGGGCATCCCGTCCAGGTCGCTGGAAAAGATCTTCGAATCCGGCTACACCACCCGCGCCAATGGCGCCGTGAAGCGGGGAGGCTGGCCGGCTTCTCATCGCGGGCTGGGTCTCTCGATTACTCGCTCCATCGTCGAGACCGCAGGCGGCCGCATTCAGGCCGCAAACCGCTCCAGTTCGGGAGCCCGATTCGAGATCGAACTGCCGGTTCGCGTCCACTAAGACCAAGGGCCGGTGCGGCCCGGAGATCGGGAGCCTGGAGCGCCGGGCTGGAGGAATCCGGAATGCAGGGCCCAGGAACGGCTGCAACAAGGAAGTCCAATTTAACCATTTGCGCGTGAGGCGAATACAATGCTCGAGACAGTTCTGAACGTAAGAGCCATGGAGTTTACCCCCCAACTCGCTGAGCCGCCGGTGCACCTGCACCTTCTGGTGGTCGACGCCGACTCGGCGATGCGCTCGGCCTGCGCCGAGATTGCCTCGAGCCTCGGCTATGCAGTCGAGAGCACCGCTGACATGAATCAGGCGCGCGCGATGCTGCGCGGCAGCACCGCGGATATTCTTCTGGTCAATCTACCCTCCGGGAGCAATCTGGGCCTGGAACTGATCTCCGAGGTCAAGCTCCTTTATCCACAGACCGCGGTGATCGCCATGACCGCCTCGGGATCGGTCAATGCCGCCGTCGAGGCGATGCGCTGCGGAGCCTCCGATTACCTGGCCAAGCCCTTTGCCATGGACGAGCTATCGACGGTTCTCGATCGCGCCGCTTCCAGTCTGGTCACCGACATCGCCACCCGCCATTTGCGTGAACGGCTCCGTCTCTCGCAGGGGCTGGGGGCGATGATCGGCCGCTCGGGCGAGATGGAGAAGCTCTATCGCATCCTCTCCAAAGTTGCCCAGAGCTCGCATCCTGTTCTGATTCTCGGTGAAAGCGGTACCGGTAAGGAACTGGTGGCGCGCACGATTCACGCTTACGGACCCAACTCGCAAAAGCCGTTCCTGCCCGTCGACTGCGGCTCGCTGGTGCCGACGCTGCTCGAGAGCGAGCTCTTCGGCTATGTCAAGGGGGCCTTTACCGGAGCCAATCGGGCCAAGGACGGATTGCTGGTCTCGGCTGAGGGCGGCACGGTCTTTCTCGACGAGATCGGCGAGCTCTCGCTCGACCTGCAAGCCAAGCTGCTGCGCGCATTGCAGGAGAAGGAGGTCCGCCCCGTCGGAGCTACGCACCGGGTTCCCATCAAGGCGCGCATCGTGGCCGCCACCAACCGCGATCTGGCGACGATGGTCGAAAAAGGGGCGTTTCGCAAGGATCTTTTCTACCGGATCAACGTCGTCAATCTGCGTCTGCCTCCGCTGCGCGACCGTCGCGAAGATATACCACTGCTGGCCGCCCACTTTCTGGACCGCATCAGCCGTGAGCATGGAACGAAATTCACGCTCAGTGACGAGGTTCTGCGCACCATGATGCGCCACGACTGGCCGGGCAACGTGCGCGAGCTCGAGCACTCCATCGAGCGGGCCTGCGCGCTCTCCAGTGGTCCGGTTCTCCACCTGGGTGACCTGCCCACACAGCTTCAGCAGCAGGGCCTGGATGCACGGCGCTCAGCCATAGCGGGCGAGACCGCCGCCGAGGATAGCCAGCCGCAGTTGACCACCCTGGCCGATCTCGAGCGCCAGGCCATCCTGGGAGCCATTCGCACTCTCAACGGCGACAAGCTGCAAGCCGCAAAGCTGCTGGGAATTGGCAAGACCACTCTCTATCGCAAGCTCAAGGAGTACGGCATCGCAGACCCGCTAAGGGAAGAGTGACCGCTCTCGGCTCAAGCCGGAACCTACCGCGCCGATAGGGCAATTACGGGACAATTTAACGGCCACGCGGAGGGATGAATCGCGAGGCGAACAAGCTCCGGCCACAGGCTGACCGGGAGAGCTGACGAGGAGCTGGGAATGAGCATTCTGATCGTGACCGGAATTGAAGGAGCCCGCAACTGCGCCGCAGTGGTGGGCGCGCAACTGGGCATGGATGTCGAGGTGGCGGAGGGACGAAAGGCCGCGCTGGCCGCGCTGCGCCGCCAGGAGTTCCTTGCAGTCGTGGTCGATGAGACCGTCGCCGAGTGCGATCCAGCCGCCGCCGAGGCAATCTGGGAGCATGCCGGGCTGGCCATCCCGCTCCAGATCAACTTCGCCCTTTCCGGCGCCGCCCGGCTGGTGCGCGAGGTGCGCGCCGCCCTGCACCGCCGCGAGCGCGAGCAGTCGCTGGCCAGGCGCGCTGCGACCGCCGCCATTGAGTCCGAGCTCAAGTCCACAGTCGCAGGACTACTGCTGCACTCGCAGTTGGCTCTCAGCGGCAGCGAGATGACTCCTACCGTCGCCGAGAAAATGCGCGTAGTAGCCGATCTGGCGGGGAATCTCCGCCAGCAGTTGAGCGCGCCGCTGCTGGTTCGCGGCGAAACTGCCGCCTGAGCCAACTGTTTTGGGGCTAGCCACCCCTTCGGTTTCACCCAGCAGGCTTTCGGCAGCTCCCACGCCAAGAAGAGGGGCGCGGACCGGGATCTCGCGGTCACGCCCGCGATGAGGGCCGGGCCAAGAAGAGTTCATTGCGAAGCACGCGCATCGCCGGAGCGGTATTTGCCCCGGTGCATCTTTTGGCCGAAAGAATACACCTGCGCCCGCCACGCAGGCACAGAACGAGACTAGCCCAGGGCAAACGCAGCGCCGTCCCGAATCTGAATCGCAGCACAAATTCTCGTTCCGTTGCGTCCGGCCGAAAGGTCCGGCCGAGACCGCCCCACCTGCCGTTCACCCTACAATCGATTGGGCCTCTCCTGGTCGCGAGAGCTGCAGGCCTGCGCTACAAGCATGGCGCAAATTCCGACACTCGGACCTCCACCGGGGCACCCGCCATTGAAAAACAGAGGATCGAACACCGCCTGAACAACTCTCGATCCTCAGGTGTCTGAAATATCGATTGGTCCATGCCGATAGGAAAGCGATTGCACCGCTATCAAGGTGCAAGGCTCCAAGTCTGTTCAATTCTCGATGGTGACGATATGAGCGATGCGCTGGCGGCAACTTCGCCTCTGAATGGAAACGGAAGACCGGTTGTCGAATCGGATTCCGAACCGGTGCGTGCCGATTTTGGCCTCTTTCTCTCTGCCCTCATGGAACTGCTGCAGGGCGCCGTCTATTTCAAAGACCAACAAAGCCGGTTTCTTTTGATCAACCAGATTTTGGCCAAGTCGCTGAGGGTTGGTTCGCCGGCAGAGGCTATTGGCAAATCGGACTTTGATTTTTTTACCGAAGAACATGCACGTCCTGCATTCGCCGACGAACAGGAGATCATTCGAACGGGCCGCCCGATCATAAACAAGGAGGAGAAGGAGACTCGGCCGGATGGCCAGTCAACGTGGGTCTCTACCACCAAGATGCCTCTCCGAGACAAAGATGGCCGGATCATAGGCACCTTCGGCTTCTCGCGCGACGTTACGGAGAGCAGGCGGATGCGCGACACGCTGACGGAGAGCGAGACGCGCCTGGCGTCAGCTTCAGAGCAACTGACGACGGTCAGCCAGACCATGGTGGCGAGCGCAGGAGAAACTGCGATGCTGGTCGATTTTCTGCAAGGCGCCAGCCAGCAGGTATCCACCACTGTATCCTCGGTTGCCGGAGCCGCCTCGCAGGTGCAGGAATCAATTCGCGAAATTTCAAAAAACGCCAACGATTCGGCGCGGGTTGCAAAGAACGCGGTTGACGTGGCTGAATCGGCCAAGGACAGCATGAAAAAGCTTGAGACATCGAGCCGCGAGATCAACAAAGTGATCAAGGTCATCAATTCAATCGCCCAGCAGACGAATCTGCTTGCGTTGAATGCGACCATCGAAGCGGCTCGCGCCGGAGAGGCTGGAAAAGGCTTCGCCGTGGTTGCCAACGAGGTGAAGGAACTCGCCAAGCAAACGGCACGCGCGACCGAGGAGATCGGCCAGACCATCGAAGCAATTCAGAGCGGCACCAAGGAAGCCGCCTCGGCCTTCGTGCACATCGGAACGATCATCGGGTCGATCAATGACATCTCCAACAGCATCGCATCGGCGGTGGAAGAGCAGACGGTTACGGCGAACGAAATAGGACGCAATGTGACCGAAGCGGCTCAGAAGATCGGTGAAATCACGACGAAGATTGGCGGAGTGGCTACCTCGGCGAGGCAGACCACCCAGGGTGCTGATGAGACGAGAAAGGCATCTCTCGAACTCAGCCGCCTGGCTTCGCGCCTCCGTGCTTCGCTGACTGGAGCTTCAGCTTAGCCGCCCATGAGGTCTCCTCCCGCCGGGTGGCCCTGCCTTGAACATCCACGGAGCTTGGGTTCCCCGTCCTTTCGCCTTATCACTGGCGCAAGGATGGGGGACCACGAACGCCTTGGCGCGCAAGCGCCGTCTGCCCCACCGCAGGTGGTGGTTTAAGCTGAAGTTAGCATGAAAGAATCCGCTGTTTTGCTTATCGACTGCCCGGACCGTAGAGGCCTGGTGGCCCGCGTCTCAGGCCTGCTCTACGAGCATGGCGCCAATATCCTGCACGCCGACCAGCACCGGGACCACGACCTGGGCCTGTTCTTCATGCGCGTCGAGTTTGCCCTGATTGGTTCGGCGGAGAGAACCCCCTCCGCTTCAAGCCCCGATGAAGCCGAATTCATAACGCCGCCGAGCGCCATCCCCTTCGACCTCGAAGCCTTCAAGGCGGCCTTTGCTCCACTGGCTGAAGAACTGGGAATGCACTGGCAGTTGACCTCGACGGCACGGCTGCCGCGCGTGGCACTCTTCTGCTCGCAGTACCTGCATTGCATGGCCGACCTGCTGCACCGTTGGCGCACGCGCGAACTGGAGTGCGAGATTCCGCTGATCGTCTCGAACCACCGCGATGTCGAGAACCTCGCTGCCTTTTACGGCATCCCCTTCGAGCACATCCCGGTGACGGCGGCGGCGCGCGCCGAGACTGAGGCGCGGCAGCTCGAACTGCTTTCCGATCACAAGATCGAACTGGTCGTGCTGGCGCGTTACATGCAGATCCTCTCGCCGGCGTTCATTGCCCGCTATCCGGCTGCGATCATCAACGTGCATCACTCTTTCCTGCCCGCCTTCACCGGGGCCAAGCCCTACCACGCCGCTCACGCCCGCGGAGTGAAGCTGATCGGGGCCACCAGCCACTACGTGACCGAGGTCCTCGACGACGGCCCTATTATCGAGCAGGACGTGGCCCGCATCTCGCACCGCGATCAGGTGGAAGACCTGGTTGCGCGTGGCCGCGACCTGGAGCGCATCGTTCTCTCTCGCGCCGTACGCTGGCATCTCGACCGCCGCATTCTTTGTTATGGAAATAAGACGGTGGTGTTTGACTAACAGCAGGGAAGAAGAACAGGAATCAGGGATCAGCCGATGGCGTTCGGCCTTCAAGTATGAGATGCTGAGAATCCGGCTTCCCAACCTCATTCTCTTCCGGTTATGATGAGCCTCCATGTTTTCTTATGACACGAGCATCCTTGCCGCTGTCCAGAACGCCCCACAGACCGTCTCTGATGTGGTTCGGATCCTCGAAGCCATCCAGGCACTCTGCGTGGATGGCGACGGACTGAAGTGGTTTAACGGGCTCTATCTCCAGGTGACTGAGGCAGTCGAGGCGAGGATTCATGCAGCGGAGTTTTCCGATCCCGCATGGATCGCCACTCTGGACGTGCGATTTGCTCGCTTCTACTTAGCTGCTACGCAGGCCTCTCTCTCCGGCGGTGGGCAAGGGCAGACACCCGGCTGTTGACAGGCGCTCTTTGACCGGCGCAATCAGGCCTCCATCGCCCGCATCCAGTTTGCCCTGGCGGGAATGAACGCACACATCAACCACGACCTGTCGCAAGCTGTCGTCGCAGTCTGCCAGAGCACGGGGATTGCGCCGCAGCACGGAACGGCGCAGTACAACGACTTCACGGCGCTCAACACGACGCTCGACAGCCTCATCGAAACCGCCAAGCAGACACTCAACGTTCGCCTGCTCGGTGACGCGTTGCCACCGGTCTCGAATCTTGAAGACACGCTGGCGGCATGGAGCGTGGCCGCGGCGCGCGAGGCAGCCTGGAACAACGCCGAACTTCTATGGCATTTGGCTAACGCGCCACAGGTCTCTGCGGCCTTTCTCGACACATTGGACGGGTTGACCGCAGTAGCCAGCAAGACTCTTTTGGTTCCTGCGCCCTGATCTTTGACCCCTGAACTCTGATCCCTGAGTTAGAATCGCGATGTATGAAGTGTCCTTATTGCGGCTTTGGACAGGACCGGGTGGTGGACTCGCGCGAAAGCAAAGAGGCCGACTCGATCCGGAGGCGGCGTGAGTGCGAGCGGTGCAACCGCCGCTTCACCACCTACGAGCGAATCGACGAGATCCCGTACATGGTGGTCAAGAAGGATGGTCGCCGCGAACGCTTCGACCGTCAAAAGGTATTGAGCGGCCTCTTGCGCGCCTGCGAAAAGCGGCCTGTGCCTTTGAAGAACCTAGAAGCCATCGTGGATTCATCTGAAGCTTTTTTGGTGGACGCACCTGAGCGCGAGCGAACCACATCCGAGATCGGTGAGTTGATTATGAATCAGCTCAAGGGGCTGGATACGGTGGCTTATATCCGTTTCGCGTCGGTCTACCGGGACTTCAAGGATGTGCGCGAATTCAAGGAAGAGCTCGAAGGGCTTTTAGGCAGCCGGGTTGGAGGCAAGGGGAAGAAGTAGCTGGAAACTGCCGGATGTGGGCGGCATGACCGGCGTAAGTCAGTAACTATACGCCTTGCCGGGGCGATAAAGTCGAAAAGGCAATGGTGTAGATCCAATCCGAATTTGAGAGGCGAGAATCGAACGATGAGTACGAGCAATCCAATCCCGCTGCCCGAGTTGACCACCGACGAGATTGCGCGGTATGCGCGGCACTTGATCCTGCCCGAGGTGGGCATGGAGGGCCAACAGAAGCTCAAAGCCGCGCGTGTGCTCTGCGTGGGCGCCGGCGGCCTCGGTTCGCCACTGGCCTTGTATCTAGCCGCGGCCGGCGTGGGAACGCTGGGTCTAGTCGACCACGACGTAGTCGACGCCAGCAACCTGCAACGCCAGATTATCTACTCGACCGCCGATGTCGGCCGCGGCAAGCTGGAATCGGCCGCGGAGAAGCTCGCCGCTCTCAATCCAGACGTCAACGTCATTCGATACGAGACCCTGCTCACGAGCGCAAACGCGCTAGAGATCCTGAAGGATTACGACATCGTCGCCGACGGCACCGACAACTTCCCCGCACGGTATCTGGTCAACGACGCCTGCGTGCTGTCGGGCTTGCCCAACGTCTACGGGTCTGTTTTCAGATTTGAAGGCCAGGCCAGTGTCTTCGCCACCGCCGATGGCCCATGCTATCGCTGCCTATATCCCGCGCCGCCGCCGCCCGGAGCGGCGCCCAGTTGCGCCGAGGGCGGCGTGCTGGGCATTCTTCCCGGCCTGATCGGAGTCATTCAGGCCGCCGAGGTCATCAAATTAATCGTGGGGAAGGGGGAGTCGCTCGTCGGCCGTCTGCTGATGGTTGATGCTCTCACCATGCGCTTCCGCGAGGTCAAGCTGAGTAAAGACTCAGCCTGCCCGATATGCGGAACGAACCCAGCCATTACGGGGCTCATCGACTACCAGCAGTTCTGCGGCGTTGCGCCCGAAAAGACTCAGCCGACAATTCAGGAGAGTTCATTGACCGACGGAGTTCCCCAGATCACCGTGAAAGAACTGAAGCGCCGCATCGACGCCGGCGAAGATGTTTACATTCTCGACGTGCGCGAACCCTGGGAGCAGAAAATCGCCCAGATCGGCGGTAAGCTGATCCCGCAGAATGAGGTTCCCCAGCGGCTGGCCGAGATCGACCGCGAGCGCGAGGTCATCGTCCACTGTCACGCCGGCGTTCGCAGCCAGCGCATCGCGGAGTTTCTCAAGCAGGTGGGCTACCCGCGCGTCGCAAATCTTGCCGGCGGCATTCATGCCTGGAGCGAAGAGATCGACCCCAAGGTGCCGAAGTACTGAACGGCCACGAATCCACATCAATTCATCGGAGCCGCAAGCATGCAGACTTTGCATCTGACGGGCAGGCATGTTCGCCTCGAACCTCTCCACCAATCTCATGCCGAGGGCCTCGCAGCAGCCTCAGCCTTCGACCCCTCGATCTATCAATGGAGTCCGGTCCCGCAAGGCATCGCGCAGGCAAGAGCTTACATCGCGACAGCTCTTGTTTCGCGCGACTCCGGCACGGCCCTGCCCTTTGCCATCGTTCGCGCGAGTGATGACGCCATCGTCGGGTCCACGCGCTTCTTCGAACTCGACCGATGGGCCTGGCCGCAAGGTCATGCGCGTCATGGCCGCGCTGTGCCCGACGTCTGCGAAATCGGCTATACATGGTTGAGCCGCCCCGCCATCCGCACTGCCGCCAACACCGAGGCCAAGTTGCTCATGCTGACTCATGCTTTTGAAGATTGGCAGGTGCTGCGCGTCTGTCTGCACACCGACGTGCGCAACCAGCGTTCGCGCGCGGCAATCGAGCGGATCGGCGGGAGGTTTGAAGGCATTCTGCGGTCTCACCGCATGGCCGCGGATTATACCGTTCGCGACTCGGCGCGCTTCTCGATCGTTGCGGCGGAGTGGCCTGAGGTAAAACGGCGGCTAGCTCACTTCCTTGATCGGGTTTAGCGAGCGAATATTTGTTTGCCAGCGTAATGGGCGTCCGAAAGAAAATGGACTATCGTCGCGGGAAGTTGGTCCGAACGATCTTCGCCACGCTCCACTGCGCTCGAAGGAACATTCATCGGGAGGCTTCAACAGGCTTCGCGATCCAGAGCCCATACCCAAAGTTCTGCGGTGTAGGCTGCTGTTCCATTCTGTAGTTCTGAAAAATGTAGTCGCAGACCGGCTTGTGAAGATTGTCGGGATGAGCCGCCCTCCCGAAGTAAGGAATGGCAAACCAGACGCCGATCGCCAGCCGTCTCTCTGCGACATCGGTCTGACAGGCATTTTCAAAATGATCTGGCAGCAGGAGGGCATCTTCTGGATGGTGCTTGATCTCGGCGACTTTCGCGTCGATTTCGTCAACGTTATTCGCGTTGAGGAATCCTTCAAAACTGCCGTATTCTACCCGACTGGACAAGTAACTTCCGATTCCGTTCGGCTGATAACTGAGAGGAGCTAGAAACGCTCCGTGCCACGAAGGATAGAGTCTTGTCAGATCAATGTTGTCGGGCGAGCTGCCGCTGTTATCGCTGAGAGCGTCGAGATGCGCCTTTTCAAAAAACCGCAGATAAAACAGGGTCTGCGTGGCGCCAGGATAGAAAATCAGGACAAGCATGAAGGCCGCCTTGTACCCTTTCCACACCGAGCTGTGGTTTGAAAGATAGAACATGCTGACCATGAAGATACCGAGTCCATTCCAGGCCAAGTGACAAGGGTCGCATCTGCCTAACGCCGCGGCTGTCATCGGTATCGAATAGGCAATCAGGCCGATGGTATTATCGTTGGCGCACAGCTGGGTAAATCGCTGGACTATATGACAGGCACATACAAATAGTGCCGCAAAGAAGAGCAGAATATGGGGCGCGAAGAGGATAGGGAAGAAATTCGCTCCCGCTCCGGAGGCCCTCACTGAATCCAGAACGTGAAGCTTCGATGCGCTATAAAAGACGGCTGCAAGCGCAAGCAGTAATCCGGCGAAGATTGCAGAGGATTGGCCCCTCCGGCCTGAAGCCGGCAGCAGGAAAAGACAGGCGCAGGCGAAGGCGTGCGCGATCGCAGTCTCAGGAGAGATCAAGAGCAGAATGGCAGTAAACGCCACCGCGACAAGGGCAGCATAGACCCTCGATTTGGCGGCGTCGCTGCGAAGAAGCTTGTGAACCACCAGGATGAAGTACAGGGGAAGAAGATATCTGACAAAGGTGTACTGCTGGCCCATGAAGAGGATGAATGGAAACCCCGAGCTGAACAAAAGAAGAAAGATCGTCTTCTTGTCATCGGTTGGGTAATCTACCATATTGATCACTAAATAGAGGAGCAGTATTCCCAGGAGACTATTGAGTATCCAAAAGAGGTAAAAGGCCTGGACGAGATCGATGTGAAGCAGATTCCGAAGCATCAGCGGGCCATACAAAAGCGCCACTCCAAACAGCCATTCAAAATCCACATAAGGGGTCCTGCCCTGAGACAGGAGCCATAGCCTGTCAATTCCAAACGAAGACTCTCCGAAGCCACCGAAGCGGCCAACGAGCACAACCATCGCAAGACAGCCGGAGAAAACCGCTATCAGGGCAACAATGAGCGTCTTCCGAGCGACAGGTTGCGAGGCGCCTGTCGTGCGAAATTGGAGATCCAGACCTTTGGTCCAAACCGCCCCAATCGTCACCAGCAACAGCAAGAGAGCAACACCGGCGCGGTTGTTGTACCCAAAGGTGTAGGAGTCCGATGCAGAGGGAGTTAGCGGGACAAAGTAGGGCAGGTAAAAGATAGCGGCCAAGCTGCAAACAACATAAATGAGGAAGAATCGTCTTTCAAAAAGCCATTGGTGCCGATTCATCTGATGACCTTTCCGAAATATGCTTGAGCCGCGCTGATCAATGATCCGGCCGGGCGTCATAGGCGGTTTCAAGCTTGCCGGCCTTCCACCCGACTGCGGAGATTGTAACGCTCAGCGCACAATCTCTACCGGCCCAGGCCGTCCCTGCTCACCGCCTTTGCCGTTTTCGTCCAGCTTGCCGAAGATCATCTTACCGCTAGCGGTTTGCAAGACGCTGGTGACGGTGATCTCCACGGCCCGGCCAATCAGCTTGCGGGCGTGATCGACCACAACCATGGTGCCGTCGTCGAGGTAGCCGACGCCCTGATTGAACTCCTTGCCCTCTTTCAAAATGAGCACGGTCATCTTTTCGCCGGGCAGCACCACAGGCTTGAGGGCATTGGCCAGGTCGTTGATATTCAGGACTTCGACGTGATGCAGATGGGCCACCTTGTTGAGGTTGAAGTCGTTTGTGACGACCTTGGCCTCCCACTTCTTGGCCAGCTCCAACAGCTTCAAGTCAACTTCTCTGATGGAAGGGAAGTCGTCGGGGACGATTTGCACCTGGATGTTGGTGTTCGATTGCATGCGCTGCAGCATGTCGAGGCCGCGGCGGCCGCGCTGGCGCTTGGAGCTGTCGGTGGAGTCGGCGACGGTCTGCAACTCGCGCAGCACAAACTCCGGCACCACCATCATGCCGTCGATAAAGCCGGCCTCGGCGATGTCGGCGATGCGGCCGTCGATGATGACGCTGGTGTCGAGCACTTTAGCGCTGCGCCGCGTAGGCCGGTCGGAGGCAAAGACGGTGCCTAGGGCCGCAGGATTGAGCAGGTCGCCTTTGTTGGCGCCCACCAGCAGTCCCACATAGGTCATCAAGAGCAGCACGAAGATCTGCAATACGGCTGAGTTGACCCCTGGCTGGAGAGCCCCGCGCAAGACCATGCAGAATAAAGCAGCGCCGAGAATGCCGAGAACGCTTCCCGCAACCGCGCCCACCAGCCGCCGCAGCGTCAGAGCCCTCACCCGGAATTCAAAAACGATGACCGCGCAGGCAGCCCCGGCGCCCGCAGCCGCGCTCATCCATCCCGACATGCCAAACGGATGAAGGAAATAACAGACCCCGGCAAGCAGAGCCACAAAAAGAAGACGAACCACAATCAGATCCATAAGAAGCCAACCCCCCGGCAGGCTGAAGATAAAAAACCTCTCAGACCGGGTACAGTTGGCGAGTATCCCACTCGCCAGCGGGGCCGTCAAGTGTTTGCAGCAAAGAGAGGAAAAGCAGGGGACAGGGACAGGAAACGGGGGGAGGGATCAGGGGTCAGAGATCAATGGGGTCGGACGGAGGCGCTGTCGGGAGAGTTCTTTGGCTGAAGCTTTCAACGTCCGGCGCTCTCGACTCGTTTCAACTGGCTGATAGTGCATTTATTAGGAATTGTACAGACCGAAGATTTTTAGATTCCCACCCATTCCGCAGAAAAACGCGGAATGTTTGGGGCACGGAAGTCTACACCAAAGCCAAGAATTCTCTGTCGCTTTGCTGATCCCTGATCTCTGACCCCTGCCTTTACGACGCTACCGCCAACTCCACCATCGGAGCCATTCGCTGCGAGCCCTTGCGGGGCCCGCGCTTGCGGGCGCTCATCACTTTGATGCGCTCCAGCAGCTCCTGCGACGAACAGTGCTTCTTGGCCAGCAGCGCATCGGCGGCGTGCATCTCGCCAGCCATCTTTTGCGGGTCACCCAGCAGGATCATTGGCACGTGGGAAGCAATCTGCTTCAGCCGCTCCACCAACTGGCAGCCGTTCATCTGAGGCATGGAATGGTCGGCCAGTACAAGGTCTACCTGGGTTTCAGAAAAGACGCCGATCGCATCCTGGCCGTTGCTGGCCGTAACTACCCGGTATCCGTTGGTGGCCAGCATGAACTTGAGTACGGAAAGCTCTTGTTCGTTGTCGTCTACGCAGAGAATAACTTTCTTGGGTCGCATGATCTGGGGACTCGCTCCTTGATGCAGTTTTCGTTGCCGCCAACCACAAGCCACTGCGCACTGGCCCGCACTCGCGGCAGGCAGGCGCGATGAATCTCCAAGGCTCACAACCATGCGGTGCCGCCGTTTCCCGGTTGATCCTTCTGTCCGGGTCGTTCGACGCGGATCGCCGGCAGTCGCAGGCATTCACGTAAAACGGCATCCAGGCTTAGAGACGCAGGAGAGTAGCTATTGTTGTGGGTCCGGTTGTGGCTGATTCCAGGGTTAAGACCGGTGATGGTTCCGGCTAAAATGTTCCAACGAGAGCCAAGACTACGCGGAAACCAAAGGGTTGACCAGTAGGGAAAATGAGGCGAATCTCACGTTGAAAATGCGAGTGAAACAGATGAAAATTAGCTACATCCAACATATATCGCAATTTGCATTGATGAATTCCTGTTGAAAGTATGTGCATTATGACAGGAAAAGACGCCCTTTTGCCACGAGAATAGTGCTGCCAGCAACCCGCACGTCCGTTACCCCCGTCGCTTCGCGCCTGGCGGAGAGATAGATGTCGCTCGTCCGGCCGATCTCGACGCCCTGGCGCACTAAAATCCGCTGTCCCGAAGCCACCGCGCCACGCTGAACCAGGTAGCCGATAGCGCAGCCGGCCGCAGAGCCGGTGGCCGGGTCTTCGCCGCCATAGAATTGCATGCGGGCGCGCCACGCGGGCTCCAGGCTGCCTGGCTGCTCGCCTGTCGGCCCCAGCACATATAACCAGCGCGCGCCATGTTCGCGAAGCCAGGGAGTGGCCTCCTGCTGATTGACCCTGAGCCGGGCCAGCGCATCGTCTGACCGCAGCGCCACAATCGCAAAGGGCGTGCCCGTCGAGACGGTCTGCGGAGGCAACGCCGGGTCGAGGTCGTCGAGGTTCAGCCCTGTCAGGCGGGCTACTTCCTTCGCCTCCAACTCGTCGCCAAACTCCGGATCCCGTTGCGTCATCTCGCCGAAGAGAGCTCTTGAAGCTCTCGCGGGCCCGACAAACCGCACCGGCACAGCGCCCACATTGAGCGCAAGGGTCACGGCCTCGCTCCGCGAGGTTTCAGGTGCCTGGAGCTTGAGTACGTTGGCCGTTCCCAGTGTGGGATGGCCGGCAAAGTTCAACTCTTCGCTGGGGGTAAAGATGCGCACGCGGACGCCTTCGGCCTGCTCCACCTCTTCCGTCCTGCGCTCGATAAATGTTGTCTCAGACAGATTGAACTCGCGCGCGATCTCCTGCATTCTCCCTGCGGTCAGATCGCACGTGTTCATGACCACGGCCAGCGGGTTGCCCTTGAGCGCAACATCGGTAAAGACATCGACGATGAAGTATTCCAGTTCCAAAGCAGTCTCCGGACGGCATAGAAATGAGGAGCAAGTTCGCGGCGGGAGTCCCCACTCCAAAATCTCGCCGGAGCTTCGAGTCTACTCGTTTTTGGGCTGTTCTTCCCTCTTAAAGGAGTGGAAAACGCCCATCCAGTTTTCCACTTGGCTCGCGGGCTATATTCAAATCGCCCCTCCGAAGAGCGGCTCGTCGTTGGATTGCGATCCCCGGATTCCGCTACTGTCCATGCAGGGCTATTCTCGCCGGCTCCCTCAGGGAGAGTTTGAGGCCTACAAACGAAAAGAGACCAGAGAGTGTTCTCTGATCTCCGGTCCAAGATCCCGGTCTGTTACAGCGCGATCATCGGCCTTGGCAGCCGTGTCCTGGCGCGGTCCAGGAAGAGCCTCATGCGGAGCGCCTCGGCGCGCTGCATGGCCACCAAGCGCATCTGCCTGCGAATGTGATCGCCGTCCTCAAGAAAGGTCACCTGCGCTTCGTCGTAGTCGGCGTCCTTTTCCAGGCGCGTGATCCGCTCCTCGATGGTGCGGCGAAACCGCGGGCTGATCTCGAAATCTTCACTCGCAGCGCAATTGGTGAACATGGCAAGCTCCTCGGAGGTCTCTTGCGCCCTCGGAAATTTTGTTCTGCAAGGGCTAAAGTCTTCTTGACTTGTGCCGATATTAATAAAGAATTGTGTATCGCACCAGATTACCTTGTAGTGATTCGAAGGTAATTAGTTGTATAGAAATTCAACACTTACGTTAGTTTCTGACTTTTTTTGCACAACCTGCGAACAAAGTTAGACAACTCTAGAACCTTCTGCCTCTTCGTATTGCCTCATCTTGAGTTCAGAGCCCAGTTGTGTTTTCCGCGATCCGCGCAAGCCGCCGCTTGATCGATCGCTGGAACTGGTTGCAGAAACCTCGATGAAGCCAGCCGAAGAAGATCCCTGAGGGGCCAATGCCTCCAGTCTTATTGGGCGTTTACCGGCACGACTGAGGTCGTGCTCCCTCAAGACGGCTGATGGGGTGTCTTTCCAAAATTAGGCCGTGATACGCAGCCTGCGATGCTGCGCTCTTCAAATCCCGTCGCTGAGAGGGCTTCTAATACACCGGAGCCATGGCGAAGTAGCCCTTACGGACCTGTACCTTCAGGCCGTCGCCCTTGCACTCGATCGAGATCCTCCGAAAGCCGCCGTCCAGCTTGGTGTTGGTTGAGGTATAGCTGGCCACGTACTGGGTGCGGAGCTCGTCCTCGATCTGCTGGAAGGCGGCCTCGAGCTTCTTGCCGTTGTTGCCTACGTCGATCAGCCTGCCGCCGGTCTCCTCGGTCATTTTTTTCATTGCTGAGTAGCCGGTGTAGCCCATGCCGAAGCCACCATAGAAGCCCCGGTCGGCGATCAGGATCGTGTAGAGGATGATGTTGTTTTTTTGCGCCGCGGCGATCGCTTCATTGATCTTTGTGCGGCTGCCTTCGTCCTCGCCGTCGGTGAGCAGGATCATGGCCTTGCGGCCGGTCTCCTGATTCATTTTCTTGCTGGCGGCCATGGCAACGGCATCATACAGCAGGGTTCCCTTGGGATCACCGATGGTCGGAACGGGTCCCCCGCCCATTCCGGGAATGCCCGCGCCGTTGCCCCCCGCCGTATTGATCTCTGCCTTGCTCATGGCCCGCGCCAGCAGCCGCGGGTTGTTGGTGTAGTCCTGCAACAGGTCCACATCCACATCGAAGGAGACCAGAAAAGCCTCATCCTTGGGCTTGAGCACTCGCTCCAGAAACTGGCTGCCCGCATCCTGTTCGAGAGGCAGCACACGCTGCTGGCTGCCTGAAGTGTCGAGCAGAATCCCTAGCGTCAGCGGCTGATGCGTCTCGGCGACAAAGCTCTTGAGCGTTTGGGGAACTTTGTCTTCCGAGACGGTGCAGTCGTCCTTGTTGAGGTGAGGAACCAAGTCGCCGGATTTGTCCTTGACGGTGAAGAAGAGATCCACCAGGCTGACGGTCTGCTTGAGCGTGGTCATCGGCACGTCCTCGGCCGACGTATCCGGCGCGGTCGAGACCGGAGGCGCGTCGGGCGAGGGAGCAAGCTGGGCCCACGCCGCCGGGACCAGCCCGGGCAGGCAAAAGAGGTAAGCGGCAACTCCCCATCGCATTCTCATATGGTCCTTTAGACGGAATTGGGACTCCGAAGAAAGCATACGCGAAGTGCCTCCACACCAGCGTCTCTTGTCGCGGGAAAATCCCCGCTTTGACTCGAATGCGGTGGAGAGTGTTCCTCCGCGGCTAAAGCCGGCCTATTCTTTTGAGGCGATATGCGGGGGTTGAAACCCCCGCCTCCCTCCGGTTTCCGTTTTTCCGCAGCCCGTGAAACCCGGACTCTTCAAGCTGGCCTACGCGCCGACACTGACGTAACCTGCGCGGCGCTGGCGCGTCTGATACTCTGACGGTTGGAGCCTTGACAGAGGTCAGGGGTCAGGGATCAGAGATCAGCAAACAGAATCCGGCTCTTCTCCCGATGACTGACCACCGATCGCTGACGACTGACTACTGGAGAAGTTCTGTGAAGCTAGGTTATCCGGCAATCATACTGGCCGCGCTCCTGAGTTCGTGCCCGTCGCTGACTCCCGTTTCGACTGCCCAGGAGCAGCCGTCCCCTGTGCCCGACGCCCCGACGCCCCAGGCGCCCAAGCCGCTGGCGTCGGATGTGACGGGTCCGATTACCCCCGGCAAAGGCGCCGGAGAGGAGTCCTCGGGCCCTTCATCGTCATCGAGTCCTTCGGCTCAGCCGTTTGTGCCCAGCAGCCTTCCGCCCTCCAGCCAGGTCAAGGATACGATCCAGACCGCGCCGCCTGAGATGCCCGCTACTGGCGAGGGTGTTGAAAAAACCGCGACGCTGATCCGCATGCACACCACTTTTGTCGAAGTCCCGGTCACCGTTAAGGACCCAAAGGGCAAGCTGGTCGCCGGCCTCACCTATCGCGACTTCAAGGTTTTCGAGAACGATACCCGCGAACCGTTGGCCTTCTTCACCACGGATTCCTTCCCGCTTTCGATCGCCTTTGTCATCGACCAGAGCCTGACTTCCGACGTGATGGCTAAGGTTAACAATTCGCTGGGCGCAATCCAGGGCGCGCTGACGCCGTATGACGAGGCTGCGGTCTTTACCTACGGCCACATGACCCAGGAGAGGACCGGCTTTACCGGCGCACAAGGCGCGCGCCTGCCCGCCGTGCTGGCCCTTGCCAAGGAGACCGGCGCCGAGATGCTGGTGCCGATCAACGAAGGTCCGCTCTCTGCCGCGTGCAGCATCAGCAAGAACGGCGGCTGTGTTGATCCCAACGTGCAGCAGGGCCGCTCGGCCGGCGGAAGCGGCACCTGGACCCCCAACGAAAAGGAGATCCACACCCTCAACGACGCCATTCTGGCCGCTGCCAAGGAACTATCGACGCGTCCCATAGGCCGCCGTCGCGTCATCTACGTCATCTCCGACGGCAAGGAGTACGGCAGCAAGGCCACCTTCAAAGAGGTGCGGCGGTATCTCGAGACCAACAAGATCGCGGTCTATGGCACGCTGGTGGGCGACTCGGCCCGCTGGGGTGAAGGCTACATCAGCCGCTTCCACCTGCCCTTCACCATGTACGACAATCTGCTGGCCAAGTACATCCTGGCCACGGGCGGCTCGCCGCACTTCGAGAGGGGCGTGGACGGCATCGAAAAGAGCTATGCCGAGATCGCCGAGGAAGCGCGCAACCAGTACACGCTGGGCTACTACAGCCATGAACCGATCTTCGACAGCAAGTTCCGCAAGATTGAGGTCCGCATGGAACGCCCTGGCTTTGAGCTCAGCGCAAAGGAAGGCTACTACCCCTCGGCCCAGGACTCCCGCTAGCGAATCGCAAGACACACGAAAGGCCTGTGCTCTCGCACAGGCCTTTCTTCTTGGACTGAATTCTCTGCCCTGGGGTGTTCCGGCTACCCTAGAGCTGCTCCTATCAGGAACGCGCTTGGCAGTTGCGGCAAACAAAGTCGGCGACTTTGAATCCATGCGGATTCTCAAATCGACCGCCGCAGCGGCTGCAGACGACATAGCTCGTTTCATTGCTTGCTGGCGCGGGCTGAATCGGCGTTGAGGCGGCAGTTGGCGGGGCAACCTGAGTCTGCTGCACGGTGGGCGCGCTGGCCGATGGCTCGCCGAGACCCTTTAGGCCTTCCTTGAAGCCCTTCAACCCCTCACCCAGTCCCTTGCCCAACTCCGGCAGCCGCTTGGCGCCAAAGAGCACAAGCAGCAGAACTAATATAAGAATCCAATGTGTCGGTTCACCCAGAAATCCCATGTTTTAATCCTCCGCGCGTCGGTCCTACCCCGTCGCGCATCTCAGCGTATATTGTCGCACAACGCTGTATGCCCGCGCTGTCGGCGCGGCCCTTGTTCCCTGATCCCTGTTCACTGTCAATTCACTTGCGCCGGCCGCCCCAGCCTCTCGGTGACCATCACGTAAAAGGCGCGCAGATCTTCCTCGTCGCCCACGGTCAAGCGGCGGTAGACCTTGATCAGCGGAAAGAGCCGCGAGCCGCGCACGTCGATGGCCGGAACCGCCAACGCACCGCCCGGATATTGGGTCATCTCCCAGGTTCCCTCGTAGCGGCGTCTCAGCACCTCGCCCAGGTAGCTGCCCCACAGCCGAACCTCGAAATCGAGATCCAGCTCCGGGCTCTCGCTCACCAAAACCAGAATCTCGTCGAGCGCATCGATGGATTCCGCCGTGAAATCGAGCTTGTGCTTGAACTCGCTCTGGCCCAGCTCCGCCGCGGCGCGCGCGTAGCCCTCCATCATCGTCCCCAGGTCAGGAAAGACCGACGACTCCAGCCGTTTACGCAGATCGATGGAGTTTCTCATCCAGTCACAAGAGTATAAGCCCGCATCCCACCACGGTGTATGGACGGATCGTCAAGCCATCAAGATAGCACCTTATCCCCGGTTTGTGGCAGACTGAGAGCAACTGTGGAGGGTTCCTCATTTGAAGCCCGTCAAACTCATCGTTCTCGCCGCCGTACTCGCCCTAAGCGCCGACAGCGCCCGCCCCGCCGGCCGCGATATCTATCCCGACCCGTCGCAGGCCAAGACCGACCTGGCCGCCGCGCTCAAGAGTGCCGCAGTTAGCCACAAGCGCATTCTGCTCGACTTTGGCGGCAATTGGTGCGGCGACTGCATTGTGCTCGACAGCTACTTCCACGACCCGGCCAATCGGCCGATCCTGGAGGCGAACTTCGTGCTGGTTCACGTGAACATCGGCATGATGGACGCTAATCTGGAGATCGCTGAGAAGTACGAAGTTCCACTGAAGAAGGGCGTTCCTGCACTGGCCGTCCTCAGCGAAAAGGGAAAGCTGCTCTACAGCCAGAAGAGCGGCGAGTTCGAAGCCATGCGGCGCATGGAGTCCTCGGCTGTTACGCAGTTTCTGGTGCAATGGAAGCCGGCCCGCGAAGGCTGCTCGGCGGTAATGGTCAACTGCTGAGTATGTGACTTACGCTCTTGCGGAATGGCGCAGAAATGCATGAAGGTCGCGTGCGTGACCAGATCGCCGATCAACGCATTCCGGATCAAGTGCCGCTAGTATCTCGGCCCCGTGACGTATTTTGTGATACGGCCCCTTGGAAGTTGGTTTGACTGCGGACGCCAATGAGTCCAGGACATCTCTCTTCGAAACGGCTTCGATATTGGGATTCTTCGGAAGTGCGGATGCCTTCAAACTCTTGCCAAAGCACTTTTCCAGCGCGGCTACGTCGGTGACCAGCCATGACTCCATGCATTGAACCATCAGGAAGATATTTGCTCGCGCGTCTTGGGGGATATTGGCTGAATCGAGTTTGGATTGCAGGTATTTGGCCGGTGAATCGGCAGTAACGGGTGCGTCCGAGTCCACAAGCAGCCCCACAATGCAGCCGGGCTTTTGTTCTCGCAATGCGTGCGCAAAGTCTCGTATCGTATCCTCGGTCGAGCCGCATGGAGAGACATCGAGCGTGTTGAGGAGCGGGTCCAATCGCGCAAGGTGCTGTTTGAAGCCGTTCTTGAAACGCCTGAGGCCGTCCGCGTGACAGCTCTTTGGTCCGCCTTCGACATAGATGCGTAACCTCACCAGCGGTTTCCCCCGATCTCACCCTTGGCCCAGAGTTGGCCCAGCGAGTAATCATCCAGCCACGAGGACAGTTTCTCTTTTTCCAGTCGCTGAATCCGGGTTGCACCATCGACCTTTTCGCAGACACACACGCTCTCGGGATCGTCAGAGAAGCATTCGACAAGAGATTGGGAGTGAGTGGTCAGGATGAGTTGCGTCCGTGTTGAAGCGTCGCGCAGAAGATCGGCCAGCGTGGGAATCATATCCGGATGAAGGCCGAGTTCGGGTTCTTCGATACAAACAACGGGTGGAGGCGCTGGATCAAGCAAGACAATGAGTAGCATCAGCCAACGCAACGTTCCATCGGAGAGGCGCGTGGCTGGAGTTCGGGAACTCAAACCCTCCTCTTTCACCATGATGCGCAGAGAATTCCCAAGCAACTCGACATCGACGTCTTTCACCGGCTCGTAGAACTGGTGTAGCAGGAGAACAAGTCGGTCAAAAACCGCTTGTTCTCCTCGGTCTCTCCAAGCCTTCAGAACGTGCGCCAGGTTCCTTGTATCCTCTGCAAGGCGAGTGCTTTCTAATCCGACAGGTTGCGTATCACGAGGGTTTGCATCTACCCCAAAGACCCAATCTCGATAGAGCGAGATCTTTGAGAGCTTTTGTTCAAAATAATACAACTCCGGGTAATTAAACACGTCGACAAGCTGCGCAAGAATTGACAAGCGCGGATCCAATTGCGCGGCCTTCGATACGGTGTAGCTTGATACTTTTGACCTAACATAGGCTGAATTCGGAGAATCTGGTGTTCTGTTTACAAAAAATGCCTCGCGTCGATTCGTTAGAGAATCAATTTGTCCCAGCGCCTCCGAAAGGACGTTGAAGGAGTAAGTGGGAATATGTTTGGCAATACGTAGTTCGTAGTAGTTCAGTGGCTGCCCAGCTTCAAGCGGCTGGAACGTCATTGCAATGGCCGAGGGGAGGGGCCGTGATTCGGCCTGACTTGGGCCTTTCCATACCCATTCATCAATACCGCCCGTTTCCAAGACGGTGGACCACGGATCCTTGTCAGGCAGTTCCTTGAGAAGACCCAGGATCTCAATAAAATTTGACTTGCCTGAGCCATTCGGTCCGATGAGGATGTTCAGAGGGCGCAGCTCGATCTCCTCCATATTCGGGCCGAAGGAGAGCAGGTTGACCGGACGGATGGACTTCAAGAACGGATGCTGGGCCATGGCTGCGCCTTCTCCCTTTTGGGAAATCACTGTACGGTATCACTTTATCTTAATCGAGCGGGGAATTGGCATAGGCTGTTCCAAGATTCCCTCAGGGGCTGAAGCCCTTCAGTTTCCTGGACAACTCGCGGCACGGCCGAAGCCATGCCCTTTCAAGACCGGCGATTCCACTAGCTCGCCGTGGTCACCCCTCAGCTGCTCGGCGCCAGATGTTTGGTGTTCTGGTAGGTGTAGACGATGCGGTGCGCGACGGTGATGGTCGAGAGCACGGCGAGAACCCATAGCACCGGCGCCATCACTCCCCAATGGTTGAAGAGAGCGCCGAGGATCACCAGCACGATGCGCTCGGGCCGCTCCATGAAGCCCACCTTACACTGGCCGATGAGTGCCTCGGCGCGAGCGCGCGTATAACTCACCATCAGCGAAGTCACCATGACAAAGGCGACCAGCACGACATACCTGAAGCGGTTGATGCGGCCGTAGTAGACAAGCAATCCGAAAAACAGTACCACATCGGAGTAGCGGTCGATTACCGAGTCGAAGAAGGAGCCGAATACCGTGACCTGGTTGTTGCGTCTGGCTACGCGACCGTCGAGCATGTCGAAGGCTCCGGCGGCAAAGATCACGCAGCCCGCATAGAAGAACATGCGTCCCGCGTTGTCGGCGTTGGCATGGCCGAAAAGGACTGCGGCAACGATGTTGATGACCAGGCCGATGAAGGTGAGCGCGTTGGGAGAAATTCGGGTCAGCGCCATGCCCTTGACGAGCTTGTCGAGGAGCCATCCGCAGGCGCGGCCGAAAGCGCTGGTCCACGTCATTGCCATCTTGCCTACTTCCGCTCCGGGCTTTGGGAAGGATTCAGTTCCGGGTCAGCGCTGGATTGAGCCTCTGCCGCTTCGGCCTCGTCGTGAATGGTGGTCAGCTTGAGAATCTCCAGTTCACGCTTGCCGTTGGGAGTGACGATGGTGGCGGTGTCGCCCACCTGCTTGCCCACAATTCCGCGGCCGATGGGCGAGGTGGTCGAGATCAGCCCCTTCGAGACATCTGACTCCTCGCTGGTTACCAGGCGGTAAACGATCTCGACATCCTTGGTCGAGTCGTAGACCACTACCGTCGAGCCAAAGCCGGCCCTGTCTCTGGGAATATTGCTCAGATTGACCAGCGAGAGCTCGGCCATGCGCTTCTTGAGCTGGCCCAAGCGCGCGTTCACAAAGTCCTGGCGCTGCTTGGCCATGTGGTATTCGGCGTTCTCAGATAGATCGCCCATGGCCACGGCCTTCTTGATCTCGGCGGGAAGCTCATGCTGGAGCTCGTGCTCGAGGAGCGCGATTTCGGCTAAAAGCTGTTTTTTGATGTGATCGGGCATCGATTTCCGTGGCGGGGAGCGAGGTTGCTCAAACCGCGAGAGATAAAAGATCTTAGGATTCCATTATACGCGGGGAGAGGCGGGGGGGGGGCATGGATCGGCGCTGTCCCGCGACTGCGTTGCTGCTGTGCAGACCGCTCAAACACCGGAAAGCCCCTCGTCTTGAGGGGCTTTCTTCATAACTGAGAACCGAGGAAAGGGGAAACAGCGACTTGACTCTAGGCCCTTTCCGTCAATAATGATGGTCAAAACTGACCACTACCGCTAAAACTCCCTTCTTTTACACGAGTCGCGGACTCTCAACCGAGGCCGTCCGGCTGCTCTCGGTTCTCCGATCTTTGATCTCGGTTCTCAGATCTCTGATCCATGAACGATTGCAAGATCAGCGTTGCCGCCACCTGGTCTACCACCTTCCGGTGTTCCTGGCGGGCGTGGCCGGCTTCATACAATATCTGATGCGCCTCGCGCGTCGTCAGCCGCTCATCCCACAGGTGGATCGGCAGACCGGTCAGCTCGCCAAGCTCTGCGGCAAAGGCCTGCGTTTTTGCAGCCTGAGGGCCCACTTCACCGGAGAGATGCACGGGGTTGCCTACCACGATCCCCACCACCCCGAAGCGCCTGCAGAGCCGCGCCAGAGAACGGAGATCCTCGCGCCGGTTGTGCCGCCGCTCCAGCGTCATAACCGGCTGCGCCGTCAGACCAAGCTCATCCGACACGGCCACGCCGATGCGGCGATTGCCGACATCGAGGCCGAGATAGCGGGGATGTGGGGCAGCTTCCAGCTTCCAGCTCCTGGCTTCTAGCTTACGGCCCGAAGCCTGCAACTGCTCAAGGAACGCCCCGCTCCGATACTGGCCCGGTACAATCAAGGAAAGGGAACCGCAACTTGGTTTTTCTCGTTTTTAGCTTCAGAAGGGTTTAGAGCAACGGATGGCGCCACGCGGACGGACGAGCAGGAGAAGGAAGCGTTCTGGCGCGGCAGGGGTCCTGCGGGCGGCTTTTCTCGTCTTACTCTTAGCGGCGGGAGCTGTCGCTTGGATGGCCCTTGTTCCTTTTGGACCATCGAGCGAGACCTTCGTGGAGTTCGCGCCGGGGGCCTCCACATTTAAAATGGGCCAGCAACTGGAGGCTGCGGGCATCGTGCGCAGCCGGTACCTTTTTGACGCCGTGCGCTGGATCCGGCGGGGAACGCTCAAGGCGGGCGAGTATCGCTTCGATCATCCGGCTCCCGTCACGGAAGTTTACGCGCGCATTGTGCGCGGCGATGTTTTCACCCGGACGGTCGTGATTCCGGAGGGATCGAGCCTCTTCGATATCGGCGCCCGGCTTGAGCAGGCGGGCTTCGGCCCAAGGCAGAGCTTCTTGGACGGCGCGGCAAAACAGGTGGTCCTGGTGGCCGACCTTGACCCCGGAGCAAAGAGCCTTGAGGGCTATCTGTTCCCGGATACCTATCATTTTCCCCGCAAGTTTGGCCCGCCCCAGATCTGCGCGGCGATGGTGAGGCGATTCCGCGCGATAGCCGGGCAAATTGGATTGAAGGGAAACGTGCATCGAGTCGTGACGATGGCTTCGCTGGTGGAACGGGAGACCGCAGTCGACGCGGAGCGCCCGCTGGTGGCCGGCGTCTTTGAGAACCGCCTGGACAAACGGATGCCGTTGATGACCGACCCGGCGGTGATCTATGGCCTTGAGGTCGCGGGGCGGTGGCATGGCGTGATTCACCAGAGCGACCTGAAGCTGGAGACGCCTTACAACACTTATCTGCATACCGGCCTGCCGCCGGGCCCGGTGGCCAATCCCGGCGTTAAGTCGCTGCGCGCGGCGATGGAGCCAGCGAAGACCAACTATCTCTACTTTGTCGCCGCCGGGGCCAATCCCCAGGGGCGGTCGCTCTTTGCCAGCACCGAAGAGGAGCACGAGCGCAACGTCGCCGGCTACCGGCACGCCGTAAAGAAGGCAGGTGGACGATGAAGAGAACCTGCCGATGTCTAGCCGCCGCGGCCATTCTCTTTCCGGTCATGCTGCTCTCCGGTTGCTCCATTCTTCCCACCACGCGCAAGCTGCCCGTTCCTAAAGCGCCGATGGTTACGCAGACGCTCGCACCGGATGAGCTTGTGGCGCGGCTCAACCAGCGATGGGCCGCGCTCGATAGCCTGACCGCGACGGTGGACATGCAGGCCAGCCAGATCAAGAAGAAAGAGGGCATTGCCAAGGGCTCACCCACCATTCACGGTCACATACTGATGCGCAAGCCGGAGATGCTGCGGGTCTTTGGCTCCTATTTCGGCATTCGCGCCGTGGACCTGAGCGGCGACGGCAACCAGTTCATGATGTATTACCGTTTGCCTTCTGGCAGCAAGGTCGTCAAGGGTTTCTATGCGGTCAAGAAGAAACTCGATAACCCCCTCGAAAACCTGCGTCCCGGATTCTTCTTCGATGCTCTGATTGTGCGTGGGCTCGATCCAGACGACCTCTACGCCGTGACTGCTGATACCATTACCGTCGAGGACGCGCCGCGAAAGCACTTCGATCTGGTTCCGGAATATATTCTGAGCATCAGCCGCCGCAAACCGGGCAGCCAGCAATTGAAGCCGGTGCGCGTAGTAACCTTCCATCGCGATGACCTGCTGCCCTATCAGCAGGACATCTACGATAGCGAGGGAAATCTGGAGACCCAGGTCTTCTACTCCGCTTACCAGGATTTCGGTACAAGCAAGTATCCCGCCAGGGTCATCGTCAAACGGCCACTCGAGGAACTGGAGATCGTTCTCTCGGTCGACAATGTGACTCAGGATGTTTCGTTGACCGACGACCAGTTCGTTATCCATAGCATTCCTGAAGGAACTCCGGTTCAGAACCTGGAGTAGCTCCCCCCTGCGCGCGGCAGATTGCATTCCCTCTGTGCTAGTATCCCGGCAAGCGCAAACACTGTATTTCAGGGGAGCCTAAGATGGAAAGCAACCTCCGCCCGCTCACTCTTGGTGAGATTCTGGACCGCACCGCCCAGCTCTATCGTACGAATTTTCTGCTCTTTGCCGGCATTGCCTCGGTCTACGCCGGCGTTGTGCTGGTGCTGGGCCTGTTGCAAATAGGCGCCGAGGAACTCTTGCGCGCCCTCCACATGAGCCAGTATTCAACCTTGGAGGCCGGGTGCTGGGTCCTTCTCACCATTCCGCTGATGGTCATCTTCGCTGGTGCGGCCGTGGCTGCCAACAATCGCGCCGTATCGTGGGTAAACGTTGGCCGGCCGGCCACGATCCGCGGCGCTTATTCGACCATCCTTCCGCGCCTGGGCCGCTACCTTTGGCTGATGACGATCGTGACCTTTGTGGTTTGGACTCCCTTTGCACTCATCCTCGGGAGTTATCTCGGAGGAATCTTCTTTCTGCGTCCGATGAGCGCCAAGGGTACTCCCCCCAACCCACAGGTCGGGATGACGATCCTGTTGATTAGCGCGGTCTTTGTGCTGCTGGCGATCGCCTGGATGGTGTACGCCATTCTGATGAGCCTGCGTTACTCGCTCGCCATTCCAGCCTGTGTCGTGGAAGACCTCAAGGCCCGCAAGGCCATCCAGCGCAGCATCGATCTCAGCAAGGGTTCGCGCGGCCGCATATTCCTTCTGGGCCTGCTGATCGTGGTGATACAAACCGGCCTTGTGCTGATTGCGCAACTCGTTTTTGTCGTGGCGGCGGTGAAATCTCACGGCCTGTTGCCCCTGTGGGTCCGCGTGCTTCAGCAGCTTGTGGCTTTTGTGACCAATAGCTTTATCGGTCCCATGTATGCCACCGGACTCACCCTCTTCTACTACGACCAGCGCATCCGCAAAGAGGGCTTCGACATCGAGTGGATGATGCAGGCCGCCGGAATGACCGCGGCCGGGCCAGTTGTCGCGCAGCCAAGCTTTGCTGAGCCGGTTGCTGCTGAACCAGACTCCACTGCGGCCGAGGCCTGGCCGGCTCTGGAGCCGCACCGGGAGACGCCTTTCGCCGCTGAGGCAGAAGCCGCATCCGAGCAGCCTCCGGCCGCGGCCGATCCAGTTCCGCCGCTCGATGGCCCACCGCCTGACTCAGGTGTCGCGCATGAATGAGCCGCTGCGCCCATCGAGCCTGGGCGAGATCCTGGACCGCACCGCCCAGCTTTACCGCTCGCGATTTCTGGTCTTCCTGGGCATCTCGGTCCTTCCAACCGGGGTCATCATCGCGCTGGTCTGCGTCGCCGGCCTGGTCGCGGCGTGGTGGAGGGCGGCAGGCGCGCATTCTGTCTCCTCGGATGCGGGATACGTTCTGGTTGGACTCTTCTTCGTTGCCCTTGCGCTGCTGGCTCTGCCGATCCTGCTTGTTGTAACGGGGCTGGCTGCCGCAGCCATGAGCCATGCGGTCGCCTGCATCCATTTGGGCGGAACGACGACCATCCGCGACGCATACAAGAGTGTCTGGCGGCTGGGCTGGCGCTATATCTGGCTCTATCTGCTCCGGCGGCTCATCGTCTGGGCGGCCCCGGCTGCTGTTGGGATTGCGCTGGCAATTCTGGCTGCCGGCGTCACAGTCCTGGCGCAAAAGGGCGGCATGGGAGCATCCGCCGACGCGATCTTCGGCTCGGCCGCGCTTCTAGTTGTGATTCCTCTGGCCGGCTATGGCATCTGGATGCTGCTGCGGCTCTCGCTGGCCTTTCCCGCCTGCGTGGTCGAGCAGATGGGAGCCTGGTGCTCTATCAAGCGCAGCTTCTCGCTTAGCCAGGGAAGCAAGGGCCGCATCCTGCTGCTCTACGTGCTGGTGGGCGCGCTGGGCTGGATCTTGTCGATCGCAGTCATGTTGCCACTCACGATCCTGCTCTACCTGATTCCGGGCATGAACAGTCCACAAAACACTCAAGCCGCCGGAGTGGCGATGCTCCTGATTGTCTATGGCTCGGCCTTTGCTGTCCAGGCTCTGGTCGAGCCGATCTACGGCATCGCGCTGGTGCTCTTCTACTACGATCAGCGCATTCGCAAGGAAGGCTACGACATCGAGTTGCTGATGCAGCAGGCGGGGATGGCGCCCGAGGCTCGGCCCGCGCCGGAGGCCGCGCCTTGGCTGCCCGCCATTCCGCGCACGTCACCCGCTGTCGCAGTTGAACCCTCTCGAACCGTAGTCATGCCTCTATCGACGCAACCAGCTTCAGAAGCAACTGGAGAGACCCAATGAACGAATCAGCCGCCTCCGCAACCCTTCCGCCTTCGAGCCAGATTCCCATGACCTTCGGCCAGATTCTCGACCGCATCTACCGGCTGATGCGCTCGAACCTGAAACTCTTCGTCGGCATCGCCGCTGTGCCAGCCGCAGCGTTCATCCCGATCATTGGGCTGGCCTTTGCTGTCGCATTCGTGCCGATGATCGCGCAACAGGAGAGCCACTCCGATCCCAGCGCGCTTGTTTATCGCTTGATCCCTCTGTTCTTTATCGTCTCGCTGCTGAGTATGGCGGTCTTTGCACTCTATCTGGCAGCCTCGATCCATGCAGCTTCGCAGGTTCACATGGGCCTGAGAGCCACCTTGAGCGAGGCCTATTCGGTCGCCTGGAAGCGCGGATGGCGCTATCTCTGGCTCATGTTTCTCGGCTACCTCATCGCCTTCGCTCCAATTCTGGTCGCGGAGTTGGTGATCTTCGTCCCGATGGGGCTGTTCTCGATGAACAAAGCAACCCCGCCGCCGGCGTTCTTCCTCTTGATTCCTCTGGGGATACTCCTCTTCATTGCCGCATTGGTCTATGGCGTCATCGTCGCGCTGCGCCTCTCGCTGGCCTTTCCTGCATCGATCGCCGAGGATCTGAAGGCCTGGGCCGCCATCCGCCGCAGCGGTCGGCTGACCCAGGGAGCCAAGGGGCGCATCTTCCTTGTCCTGCTTGTGATCTATGCTCTCGCTTACGCGGCGGAGATGGTGGTCGGGATAGTGCTGATGGTGATCTTCGGGATCGGCGCTCTGGCTGCGACGGCGCTGCACATCCAGCTCGCTTCAGTTGCGGGCATTGTCGGAGCTGGGCTCGCGGTGGTTTTCCTGTCTGCCTTGTTGTTCCTGTGGACGGCTCTCATCTGGTCCGCTTACTCAACGGCCTTTGCGGTGATCTACCACGATCAGCGGCTGCGCATCGATGGCCCTCTGCAAGCAACATCTCCGGCTGGAGTGCTTGCATGACGGCAATCCATCTCCCGCCATCCTCACTTCCACTATGATCAGCGGATACGCCATGAGGGGTACGATATCGAGAGAATGATGGATGACTCCGGACTCAACGTGCCTCGAACTCCTCCTTTGGGCGAAGCGTTGTTCGCTGCTGCCGAGGAAGTGGAGGGTAAGGTTTGAGGCGGTTCGCGAATATTGCGGGGGAAGCTCTGCATTTGAAAGGGCACGGCTTCAGCCGTGCCGATGGGGCATCACTGATGGATGCGGCTTTAGCCACTGAGGGAATGCGAATTCGCAAGGGGACTCTCCCTCAGGGGCTAAAGCCCGGCGTTTGCATTGTCGCGTTTACGGCACGCCTAAAGTCGTGCCCTTTCAAAGCAACTGAATCGCAGACGAGATTCACCATCACCAGTGCTCGTTCTTGGGGACTATGCCTGGCAGCACTTGCAGCGCTTCTCGGCGCCCCTCAAACTCGGGCCGAGGCTCCCGCGCCTTCGCCCTCTGTTCAGCCCGCTGGCGATTGGCGCAATGCTTCGCTGGCCGAGTACCGCCAACACCTTGTCGATCTGGGCGCAGTCGTAGACGCCTGCGCAAGGGCGCGCGACACCAAAACCTGCGATCCGGCGCTCGTGGGCCCGGACGACCATGTGCCGCTTAGCAACGCGCCGCATGCCGAGCGGCGGCCGGTGGGCTTTACATGGCTGCGCATTCTGCTCTTGAAGGCCCAGAAGAAGGACGAGCAGCAGGAAAAGACTCAAAGCCCGGCTCAGGACAAGACTGACAAACCGGCCCAAGACGAAGATCAAGACGCCTCTGACGAAGACGCTCAGAACACTTCCGACAACAAGTCTCAGGACAAAACCAAGGACGGGGCGGTCAAGACTCCCGTGATCGGCGTGAAACAGGATCAGCCCGACGAGCCTGCGAGGCCGCCCAAGCCCACCACCAGCCAACTGCTTGAAGCCGCCGAGGCCCGCCTAACCAACGACATCGCGCAGGCCGATGCGGCAGCGGCAACCGCGCCCGCAGCCTCTGTCAATCGCGCCCCGCAGCGCGAGGCCATGAAGCAGGTGCTGGCCGGCCGCGACTTCCGCAATCTCGAGCCTCCGGCTGCGAGCGATTCTGTTTGGGAAAAGGTCGGCGAGTGGCTCAATCGATTTTGGGCGAGTGCCGCCAAGCTCACGAACCAGGCTGCATGGGTCGGACGCCTGCTCATCTGGGGATTCATTCTCGCCATTTGCGTTGGGCTGGTCTGGGGCCTGATTCAGATGGAACGCCGCTGGCGCATTCGATTGGTCCCCGACACCGACGCGCCCGCACCCGGAGCCGCCTCGGCCCGCGACTGGCAACTGTGGCTCAAGGACGCGCGACGCTCCGCTGCTGACGGCCAGTGGCGCGAGGCGGTTCACTTTGTCTATTGGGCGGCAATCTCAAGACTCGAATCCAAGCGTCTTTGGCCGGCCGACCGGGCGCGCACTCCGCGCGAGTATCTGGCGCTGGTGGCCGCCGAGGACCCGCGCCGCGCCGGGTTGGCCACGCTCACCGGCAGCTTTGAGCGGACCTGGTACGGAGGCCGCGCGGCAGCCGAGAGCGACTATCTGAAGGCCGAAGAGCTGGCCTCCGGGCTGATCTCAGGCGGCGGTCAGGCTGGCTCTGAAGCGGCCAAAGGCGGTGGTCGATGACGTTACTCTCTTCGCTCGACTCCCAGGACCGTCGCCTGCTGCTTTGGTTCGTAAGCATCGCCGTCGCGCTCGCGGTAGTCACCGGCCTTCTGCTGCCCAACGGCAACGACAACGACAATCCGCTGCCCTCGACTTATCTGGCCGGCCAACATGGCGCACGCGCCGCGTATGAGACGCTGCTCCGCTCGGGCTACTCGCTGGAGCGCTGGGAGCGGCCTCTGAGCGAACTGGCCGCGACGGCAGGCCCCGAGACCGTCGTGATATTTGCCGAGCCGTTTTCTCGCGAACCGGAGGACATCAAGGCGGTGCGCAAGATCGTCGAGCGTGGCGGCCGCGTACTCTCAACCGGCTACCTGGGCGGATCGATCCTGCCCGGCGAGGCCAGCGAGCCTCCCAGAGAGTTCAACTTTGCCGCCTGCAAACTGGACCCAGAGGGCCTCGATGCGCTTGCGGGATCAGGCGAGACGTGGATGGTTCCCAAAGCCTCATGGGCGGTGGGCAACCCGGCTCATCGCGTCGAATACAGTTGCGCCGGCAATCCCGCGGTGGTCGAATTCGATTGGGGCAAGGGCCACGTAGTGTGGTGGGCCAGCTCGACGCCGCTTGAAAACGGCTCCATCAGCCGCGCCCACAACCTCGACCTGCTGCTCGATTCGCTCGGGCCCCGCGAGGGCCACCGCTTCTACTGGGACGAGTCGCTGCACGGCGATATTCGCTCCGTCTGGAGTTACGCGGCAGGGCCGTCGCTGACCCTGCTTTGGATCGGCCTGCCGGTGATGGCTCTGCTGATCGTCTTCAGCTTTAGCCGCCGTAGCGGGCCGGTGCGTGATCTGCCTCCGCCGGTGCGGACCACTCCCATCGAGTTTCTTGAGGCGCTGGGCTCGCTCTACAAAAACGCAGGCGCCTCATCGACGGCCATTTCGGTTGCCTGGGAGCGTTTTCGCCGCCACACCCTGCGCCTCTGCGGCCAGCGGCCGAGCAAGATGGGCGCAGCCGAGCTGGCAGCCGTGATTCGCCGCCGCTTTCCCCAGGCCGACCCCAGCCTGGAGGCCGATCTCGCTGCCTGCGAAGACGCCACGTGGGGCGAAACGGCCAATCCCCGGCAGGCGCTCAAACTCATTCAGACGCTCCACGGGCACTACAAAACGCTGACCGAAGCGGCCAGGCCGGGCAGCAAGGCAGGACTTCAGGCCGGGAAACCGGAAAAGATCCACATCAAGTCGCAGGAAAGGGCCATATGAGCCAGGAAAATATTCAAGCAACCAATTCGCAACCACTGCAAGCCACAAGCCAGTTGATCGCTCACTCCCGCGCGGAGCTGGGCCGCGTGATCTCAGGCCAGAACGACGCGATTGAGGAAGTGTTGATCGCCGTTCTCTGCCAGGGCCACGCGCTTCTCGAAGGAGTGCCAGGCATCGCGAAAACCCTCATCGTCAAGGCGCTGGGCCGGCTGCTTGGCCTGGGCTTCCAGCGAGTGCAGGCCACGCCCGACCTGATGCCCGCCGACATTCTGGGCACTACGATTTTGCGTGCGGGTTCAGAGAGCTTCACCTTCCATGCAGGCCCGGTTTTCACAGATCTTCTGCTCGTGGACGAGATCAACCGCATGCCGCCGCGCACGCAGGCAGCACTGTTGGAATGCATGGAAGAGCGTCAGGTGACCACCGACGGCACGCGCCGTTCGCTGCCCGCCTGGTTCACCGTCTTCGCAACGCAGAATCCTGTCGACTTCGAGGGAACCTATCCGCTGCCCGAGGCGCAACTCGATCGATTCCTGCTCAAGATTCGCGTGGCCTATCCCACTGAACAGGAAGAGCGGCAGATCCTGGAACGCCACTACGCCGGCTCAGGCGCGGGGTTGCTCGAAGACGCATCGATCGCGCCCATTCCTGCTGGATTGCTCACCGCCGCCAGCGCCGAAGTGCGCGCCATCCGCATCGAGCCGGAGCTGACCGACTACATCCTCGCTCTTGCCCGCCGCACCCGAGAGTGGCCGACGCTGCTGCTCGGGGCCAGTCCCCGCGCCGCCGTAAGCCTGATGCGCGTGGCCCAGGCCGCGGCCGCCTTCGATGGCCGCGATTATCTGCTCCCCGACGACGTGAAGCGCGCCGTGAAGCCTGTGTTGCGCCATCGCGTGATGCTCAAACCCGAGGCCGAGTTGGAAGGTTTCGACGCCGATCGAGTGCTGGCCGATGTGGTCGCAGCGGTGCCGGTGCCGAGGCAATGATTGCTCCCTCGCTCCATCCCGGCCCGGTCAGCGCTGTTTGCGAGCGGCGGCGTCGGTTGGCCTTTGCCCTCACGCCGCGGGCGATTCTGCTGCTGCTGGCAGGCTTCGTCTGGCTGCTTCCGGGTTTCTGGGATTGGCGGCTGGCCTTTGCGATGCCGGCCTGGGATGCGCTGGTGCTTCTCTTCGCGGTTTATGACGGTCTGCGACTGCCCGCCGCCGCCAAGCTCACCGTCAGCCGCAGCTGGTCCAACGCTCCGGCTCTCGACAGCGAGACTGAGATCGAGCTGACCATCGAGAACAGCGGTCGCATGATTCTCGACTGCCGTCTCATCGACGATCTGCCGCCCGCACTGGTTGTTGAACCCCAGACACTCCGCCTCACCGCGTTTCCCGGGATCCCGGCCAGCTTACGCTACCGCGTGGAACCGACAGAGCGCGGCGACTGGGAGACGGACTGGCTCTACGTGCGGTATCGCTCGGGCCTGGGCCTCACGGAACGCTGGGCCAGAGCGCCGCTCATACAGGCCGTGCGCGTCTATCCGGCCCTTCGCACTGGCGAGGAGCAGCAGATCTTCCTCGCGCGCAGTCGCCAGATCGATCTGCAACTGCGCCAGGCGCGGCTGCGGGGCCTTGGCCGCGACTTCGAGAGCCTGCGTGAATACCGAGAGGGTGACGACCTGCGCGACATCTGCTGGACGGCCACGGCCCGCCGCGGCAGCCCCATCACCCGCCAATATCAGACCGAACGCAGCCAGCCTGTCTGGATCGTCCTCGACTGCGGCCGCCTGATGCGCGCGCGTGTTGCGCTGGGGGCGCCCGGTAGAGCCGTCATTCCGGTTACGGCGCCGGGGCAGCGGGTCCACTCCAAGCTCGACCACGCCTGCACTACCGCCGTCGCCTTGGCCCAACTCGCGCTCTACTCCGGCGACCGCGTTGGCCTGCTGGCCTATGGGCAAAACACTCAGCAGCGCCTGCTGCCCGGACGCGGCGCGGCTCATCTGCGGCAGCTCATCGAGTCGCTGGCCCAGGTGCGGGCCGAAGGCAGCGAGGCCGACCATCTGCGGGCCACAGCCGTGCTGAATCGCTTGCAGCCGCGCCGGTCGCTGATCTTGTGGGTGACGGATCTGGCCGAGACCGCGATGCGCCCCGAGGTGATCGATGGCGCTCTGCAACTGCTGCGCCGCCACGTGCTGCTCTTCGTCGCCATGGCCCAGCCGGAGGTCGAATCCATCGCCGATGCCCGGCCAAAGAATGTGGAGCAGATGTTCCGCGCCGCCGCCGCGCAGGAGATGGCTGGCCGCCGCGAGCTGCTGCTGGCTCGGCTCCACGAGCAAGGCGCGCTGACCCTCGATCTCAACCCCGAAGCGCTTACATCGACGGTGCTGAATCAGTACCTGACGGTGAAGGAGCGGGCGATGGTGTAGCACGGGTAGTCAAGTTGGCTAACTTGGCTAAGTTATGCTAAGCTGACTCCATGAGAACCGTGAATGTCGGCACCCTGAAGAACGAGTTGAGCGCTTATCTCCGCTATGTCCGTGCTGGCGAGGAAGTCATCGTGCGCGATCGGAATACACCAGTGGCGCGGATCGTGCCGTTGGCGAATTTCGAATCCCAGGACGAAGAAGTTGAACGGCTGGTCGCCGCCGGAGTCATGACGCGTTCAAAAAACGAACTGGAAGGCAAGAAAATGGATTGGGATGCCTTTTGGGCTCTACCCCGGCCTACCGTCTCGAATGAAGCTCTCAAGGAAGCGATCGATTGGGCAAAGGGAAAGGGCGACTACTAAATGGAGTCCGCCTTTTGGGACTCCAGTTCACTGGTGCCGATCTGCGTGCAGCAGAATGCCACATCGGTGGCTGAGGCGCTGAATAAGAGGTATGGCATGGCTGTGTGGTGGGCTGCTCCTGTCGAAATCAGGGGCGCGCTCGCCCGGCTGGTCAGAATGGGGCTGCTAATGCCGAACGGACAGGTCCAGGCCCAGATCGTCATGGAGAACCTGCGGCAAGACTGGCATGAGATCTTGCCCAATCCCGAGGTACGTGAGCGGGCCGAGCGCTATGTCGATCGCTTTCCTCTCAAGGCAGCCGACGCCTTGCAGCTTGCTGCATCAGTGGCCTGGAGCGCCGGAAGACCCAGGGGAAGGGTTTTCATCTCTGGCGACAGGCAACTGCTGGAGGCCGCGCGCGAGTTGGGCTTTAAAGCGATCGAGGCCTGAAAGCCGAAGGAATCCTTTGAAGCACGAACACCTCTCGGCGAAGCGAGAGGTGTTCGTGCTTCGTGAGCTGAGCCTACTCGGCGGCTTTGACTTCTGGTACCGGTTCGGCTGCGGGTGCTTCTTCCGTCGCTTCGGCGACTACGTTGACTTTGATTTGGGCCGTTACTTCGCGGTAGAGCTTGATGGCTACGGTGAAGTCGCCGACGCTCTTGAGGGGCTCGGCCAACTGGATCTTGCGGCGATCGATCTCGAAACCCTTCGCCTCAAGCGCCGCGGCGATGTCGGCGGAGGTGACCGAGCCGAAGAGATGGCCGGCTTCGCCCGACTTGCGAGTGAAGTCGAGCACCACGGGCGTGAGCTTGACGGCCAGCGCCTCGGCTTGCGCCTTCTCAGTGGCGGAGCGGCGTGCGGCGGCATTCTTCATCTGCTCGACGACAGCTTTGTTGGCCGAGGTGGCCTGCAGCGCCAGTTTGCGTGGCAGCAGAAAGTTGCGGGCGTAGCCGTCGGCGACTTTGACCAGATCGCCGCGGTGCCCCAGATTCACTACATCGTCCTTCAGAATGACTTCCATTGCTAACTCTCCAGTTCTACGTGCGGGTGCCGTGGGCACCTTTGTCTCAATGAGCAGAGACTCCGGTCCAAACAGGCCGCACTCGGTTCTACTTCGGCATCCACAATATTGCCTTCGGCCAGAACGCTACGCGCAAGGCCTCTCCGAAGAGAAGGCGTGCGCGAACCGGCAGAACGGCAGCCGATGGTACAAACGAAGCTGCGATTCTAGTGCCGCGTCGCAAAGGGCAGCAGGGCGATATTCCGGGCCTGCTTGATGGCGCGGGTCAGGCGGCGCTGGTGCTTGGTGCAGACGCCGGTGAGCCGCCGGGGCACGATCTTGCCGCGCTCGGCCACGAAGCCCTGCAAGAGCCGGACGTCGCGGTAAGGAATTGCGTCGATCTTTTCGGTACAGAACTTGCAGACCTTCTTGCGGCGGAAGAACTTGCCGCGTCCGCCAGGTCCGCCCGACGGCCGTCCACCGGGTCCGCCTTGAGGCCGTCCGCCGGGTCCGCCGCCGGGCCGTCCGCCGAAGCTTCTCGGGCCAGGACCCGCTGCCGGAGCGGAGTCCGAGCCGGACGCAGATACCGATGGTAGATTTACACCCGTCTCGGGCGCATTTGCTTGATTCTCGTCAGACATGCTGTTTCCTCTTTACTCTCTTGGCTTCCGGTCGCACGCATTGCGCACCTGCCGGAGTGCTGGATCGTGCCGCTGCCTGCACCTTTCAGAATGGGGCTGGCCGCGTCAATTTATGACAATCCGCGCTAGGCGGCCGGAGCTGGCTCGGGTGCCTCTACGGCTACGGCAACCGGGGCAGGGGCAGCGGACGGAGCAGCAGTGCGGCGCACGCCGCGTGCCGCCTTCACTTTGGCCAGGCGCTTCTCTTCCTCGTCGATGCGCACGGTGATGAACTTAATCACCGGCTCGGTGACGCGCAAGCGGCGCTCGAGTTCCAGCACCACTGCGCCACCGGCCTCGATGGTGAGCAGAACGTAGTTGCCGTCGTTGAACTTGCGCACCGTGTAAGCGAGCTTGCGCCGGCCCATCTTTTCGACCGTCTTCACAACCCCGCCACCCTTGGTGACGTTGTCAGAGAAGCCGGCGATCAGCTTGTCGACATCCTCCTCGGCCGCGTCGGGCCGAACAATGAACATTACCTCATACAAACGCGACATCCGTTTTCCTTTTCCGCCGGTGTCTCAGGCTTCGCCTTGATCTCCGGCCTTGCACTCTGCTCTTGCTTCACTCGGTTACAGCACTGCTTCAAACGCAGTTGAAAGACATCACACAGGGGCTAAAGCCCGTAATTCGTTTGCATCCTCTTGCGGCACGACTAAAGTCGTGCCCTTTCACAACACCGTTTCTGCAACCAGTTCTTCTCCCTGTTCTCTAGTCCCTGTTCCCTGGTCCCTGGTCTTTCCTGTTGAACTCGTTCATCGCGGCTGCTGGCCCGTCTGAGAGGATGCGCCTTGTAGCAGTCGCCACCCGGTCCAGCACCTCGTCCAGCACCGTCAGATCCGCCTTGCGCATCGGCGAGAGCAGATAATCCCTGCCCGGCCTTCTGCCACCGGCGGCAATCGCTTCAAGTGGCAGATTCAAACCCACTCCGATGCGAATCCGCAGCCACTCTTGAGAACCCAGGGCGCCGGTCACGCTGCGGGCTCCGTTGTGCCCGGCCGGCGATCCTCGCTCCCTGATCTTCAGGCTCCCGAGCACCAGATCCAACTCGTCGTGAATCACGAGCAGATCCCGCGCCGGGTCCGCCTCAAACTCCCTTACCAGCGCGGCCACTGCCTCTCCGCTCCGGTTCA
>CAZGHZ010000017.1:0-50953 GCA_964525655.1 uncultured Occallatibacter sp. | reverse complement strand
AATTTGGCAAGGCCCGCTGGAACGACTTCATCGAGGCAGCCATCAAGCAGACCGAGGCCACCTTCAACTGGGACCATCTCTACATCGGCGGCGGCAACACCAAGAAGATCACCTTCACCCCCGGCAAGAACGTAAGCATAGTCTCCAACGAAACCGGTATCCTCGGCGGCGTAGCCCTCTGGCGCGATCAGGGGTGAGGCGAAGCCCTGATCGCCTACAAAGGCCATATTTCAGAGCAATCTATGGTCTGCGGAGCCCGTTAGATTGCGCCTTGTGGGATTGGTTCAACTCCTGGATATCCAGAGCTTCTTTAAAGCACGGATTTTATTCTCGCTTGATCTTGAAATCCTCATTTGTACGCGCGGAAAGAGAATCTGGCATCTGATCAAAACGATGGCCTTCATAACTTCCGTCCTCGTTTTCGCTCCGCGCCACGATGAAGCCTATTCTCTAGAGGAGTCGCGTTTGAGTAAGTGAAACTCTCACGCTACAGCCATCAATCCAAACATCCAGCTGGGTTGAGATATGATTTTTGATCCATATTATGAGTTCTTCGTTGGCGGGTTTCCAACATCTCGATTCCGAGATGTGAGAAACCAAGAGCCTCAACCGGTCTGGCTCATTCGGAAGCAAACTGAATTGCAGAGAACAAAAACCAAGCCCACCACCGCAGGCATCGCGGCATTAATCGATGCGATCGCGGATGAGACCGGGCGCGTAGTTCTGGATAGACAGGTAGCGCAATCGGGTCGATAAGCTGAGCAGCCGTGCCGGCGATGGTGCGATCCAGATCGACGTTGCTTAGGCTTAACTTTCCCGGCTCGCGCATCCCGCTCAGCAAAAAAGTCTCTCGCAATTCACTCGTCGTCATGCGAGGATACCGGACAGGATCGGCGATCAGAACCTTTTTCATCATTTCTCCCTGCAAAGATCCTGCAGATTGCATCTCGGAATACGCAGTCCGTTTTGTGCCGCTATGGCTTCTGCGATGTCGCCGGCTTCCAGTTGTCGCTCCCTCGCAGGAAAACTGCCGGATCGAACTTCGCCGCCTGATCCGCCGTCAGCAGATGTGTATGCGGCTCACGCTGGCCGTTGGGCGCGCCGGGGCCGGTTGAGTTGTATTCAGCATAGAACGCGGACTCAATCGAGCGAGTCTCACCGGGGTGCCACTCCCGCCAGCCCGCCGGGTCAATGTGCTCGCCCATCTCGGTGTTGAGAAAGACGACCGAGGCATAAGGCCGCCACGGTCGCCCAAGATAGACCTTGCCAATGAGGCCGGGGTCGGCGACGAGCTTGCAGCGATTGAGGACAAAGCCTGAGTCCTCTTCCGGGTAGTGCTTGGACTGCGCGGTGATGAATCCGCCGTCATGGGCGGTGCTGCGGATCTCGCAGCGATCGAACACCGCCTTGCCGTCGCCGAAGATGAAGTCCACGTTGCCGGCGATGGTGCAATCGGAAAAATACTGGCGCGCGGGAATGCAATTCGCGCCATCTGGGGCGCAGTTACGGCTGCCGGCGTAGACAGTATCCTGATTGCCCAGCATGCGCACATTGTGAAAGACCGCGCGGTCGCCTATCACCCGCAGAGCCAAGGCCTGAGAGCCGCTATTAAGCTGCTCGTGAGTGCGATTGTAGTCGTTTTCGAAGGTGATGTTTTCGGCGAAGAAATCGTCCGCCGTTACGTTGACGGTGGCCGAATGAAGTGTGCCGCCATTGGCGCCCGCACTGCGATCGTTCACCACGATCGTCTTGCTTGCATCCGGGTTGGCGCTGCGCAGTTGAATCTTCGGCTTGTCGATGGTTAGCACCTCGCGATAGGTTCCGGGCGCAACCAGGACCAGCGCCCCATCTTTTGGCGCTGCATCCAGCGCGCGCTGAATCGAGTAAAAGTCACCCGTGCCGTCGGCGGCAACGTAAAGCGTCTTGTCGTCCTGCGGAACGGTTCCCGCCATCTCCGTGGCGTTGGGCAACTCTGGAAATGGAACAAAACGCGCCTCGCATTCGAGCGGCGTACCGGCCGTTGAATCGGAAGTCTGCTGTACTGTCACATCGTCCCCGGCCGGCTCAAGATTGCCGCGTTTGCCGCCGATCTCGATCTTCGCGTCCTTGGCCAGCGTCCGCGAGTTCTGCTGATTGTCAGCAAAGACATTGTTGAGTCGCAGTTCGAGTTTGTGCTCCGCGTCGAGACCGAGAAAAGTGAAACTGCCCGGCGTGGTTACATGCACATTGTCGAGCGTGATGTCGCGATAGATCGGGAGTTGATCGCCGTCAAACGTTGTGTAGAGCGGCGTAAACACCAGCGGATTGGTTGTATTCCGAATGCAGACATCGCGATAAACCAGATCGTGAACCAGCCCTCCCCGGCTGCGGTCGGACTTGATGCGAACGCCGTTGTCCGCACCATCGATCGTCAGATCGTCGACGAGCATGTGATCCACGCCGCCACTTGTACCGCTGCCGATCGACATGCCATGGCCGGTATAGAAGTGGTTATGCAGGATGGAGATATTCGACGACGCCCCCATCTTGCCCGACTTCACGGCAACATCGTCGTCGCCCGTGTGGATGTAGCAGTGCGCAATGGTCACATTGCGTGAAGAGCCGGGATCGATGCCGTCGGTGTTCCTGGCCGTCTTCGGCGTCATGATCTTCACTCCCCAGGCGGTGAAGCCGTCGGTTTCGCTGACTCCCACGTGAAAGTTCGGTGAGTTGCGTAGCGTGATTTTATAGATCGTGAAATTGTCTGCTCGACGCAGGCTGATCAGCACCGGGACGCTCTGCTGCTTGTCGGCGATCTTCGCCCCGTGCGCCAGATCCCACCAGCTCACATCCTGCCCCAGCAATTTGGCGCCACCTCTGCCGTCGATCGCGCCCTCGCCCATGATGCCGGCGTTCTTCACTCCATCTCCCGTGATTAGCGGCTTGCAGCCATGCCCTTTGTCCGACACCACTCCGCAACTACCCGGAGCCAGATCGTAGATGCGCGGATCTCGCGAAGCGACGAGCGCTGTCTTCGCGCTGACCACCAGCGTGACTCCCGTGCGGAGCGAAAGCGGACCAGTCAGGAAAACCTGTTTCTTCCGGTTCGCGCGCAGCACGACGGCCTTGCCGGCATGGCAGGTGTCGAGTGCATGCTGAATACGATCGGTGCTGAGCTTCGACTCATCCTGCGGCGCTATCACGCCGTGATTTGCGGCAACATCGGCGTCCAGCCTTGCGCAGGCTGCTGGATATTTCGGTTCGCTGACTTTGCGCGTGTCTTGAGAGTGAACCACCGCCGATGCGCAAAGCAACAGTGGGACAAGAAGCTGAAGGATTGCTGATGAACGCATATGAAACTCCTGCTAGGTCGCACGAATTGAGAGCCAAAACAATTCGAATTGGCTCGACGAGGACTGAAGGTTCTACATCCCCCACGATACTGCGAGATGTGCTCTGGCAAAGGCCCCTTGTTTTGCGCCCGCATCTCCAAATGTAGCGGCAAAGAAGGACAGCCGACCAACGAGCCGACGTAGATTCGTTCAATCTCCGAATGCTCCTCGTTTCGAAGCTCAAGGCATAGGAGCGTGGTTGGCAGAACAGTGATGCGTCCACTGCATTCCACATGGCGGACTATGGCGAACTCCGTGCAACTGAAGACAGAGAAAGAGACTGCCGTTGGTCGGGCTGCCTCTTCCCTTCTGGGGAAAGCGCTAAAGCATTCTTGGGAATCGTGCAGACCGAATTCTTATAGGTTTCCCACCCATTCCGCAAGAAAACGAGCAATGGGTGGGGCACGGAAGTCTACAGTAATTCCGAAAACTTCTCTAAGTGAAGCGGCTCAGAACTCGATACGTGCCGAGAACTGTGCTGCCTTGCGATTGGCGACGGAACTGGCAGTAACCTGTCCGAAGCTGGCGTTGCCGACCGCGGTACTGGCAACGGCAAACTGGGTGTGATTGGTGACGTTGTACCACTCAGCCCTGAAGTCCAGCTTGGCCGACTCCACGAAGTGCAGCGGGAAACTGCGCACCATGGCCAGATCAAGCTGATAGTTGCCGGGGCCGTAGAGGTTATAGGGGGCGGTGCGCGGCGCATCGCTGAACTGATAGGCATACGAACTCAGCATTGTCGACACTGGATTCATAAAAGGTCCTGCCGCGGTGGCGACCGTCGTGCCGGTGCTGGGGGTGATGTAGCTGATGGTTGTGTAGTTGGATGTGGTCGCGCCCTGTCCCCATTTCTTTCCATTCTGGCGCGCCTTACCGTTGAAGTTCGGATTCATGATCGGGGGAGCCGTGGAACTCTGCGCCGGATTGGTCTGAGCTGAAGATTCAGTAATCGCCAGCGGTGAACCGGAGTAGGCCTGATAGATGCCAGAAAACTTGAAGCCGCCAAGGATAGCCCGCTCCACGGGATTCTCCGCAAGGGCCGTCCTACCGAAGGGCCAGTCCCAGACCGTGGTCAGGACAAAGTGCTGCGGCTGATTGGAGGTGGAGACGCTGCGTTCAATGGCATCCGCCTTGTAGGAGAGATTTGGATGATTGGCAATCGTCCCGGCAGGAATAGCGTAGCCGGTGCGGAAGGTGCCGCCGTCATCGATTGCCCGCGACCAGGAGTAGTTGGCATTGAATGTCAACCCCTTCCAAGCGCGCATATTCCCCATCACTTGCAGGCTGTGATAATTGGCGTTACCGACATACCCAAAGGAGTCGCTGGGGGACTCAAACGGGTAGGGCGTCAGAAGATTGCTCAATGCCGCTTTCGAGTTCCAGATAGCCAAGGCCGTAGCGTTGCAGCTCAAGCCACTCGTCGCCACCGCGCCGCCGACACCGCAATCCGTGCCGATCGCGCCACCCGAACCGCCTATGTCGCCCAAATGCGATCCCAGGACCAGATACTTGGGATCGAGCTGGTTGGATTGGGGCCCGCGGGCAGTATTGCTATCGAGTTGCAGAAAGTGGCCTTCCGAGCCCACATAGGTGGCGGAGAGGGCCAGCGCATTGGTGAGCTGACGCTGGATGCCGAGACTCCAGTTGATGTACTCCGGCGCGCGTCCGCCGAGATACGGGTCGTCATAATTCGAGGTCGAAGGCTTTGAGCTGTTCGTCCCGTTGTAGCCAACGCCGTATGCATTGCCCGATGCCACGCCCAGCGGTGCCGTATAGGAGGGAACCGCGCCAAGCCCTGCGCCTGTTATGGGTTTGCCCGTTGAATCGAGAGCGCTTGAATTCAGCAGTCCCGTCATTGCGGTCGCATCGTTGACCGACGACATAGGCGGCGCATTCGAGAAGCCCAGCGTTCCCAGGGTCGAAGCGTTGCCGCCTACCGCGTCTCCATGCGTAAACATGATGCCATAGCTGGAGCGGATCACAGTCTTGGGGTTAATCTGATAGGCGACGCCGAGGCGAGGCCCAAGGTTCTTCATATAGTTGTCAACAGGGGACGAGCAATTACAGGTGCCTGCGCCCTTTCCGGTGAAATTCAGCGCTCCATTCAGGCCGGTCACCGGATTGGCGAAATTGGGATCGAAGAAGCTTGCGTCGTTATTTGCCTCCCTGACGCTCGGGAAGTAATCCCAGCGCAGTCCAAGATCGAGAGTCAGCTTTGGGGTGATCCTCCAGTTGTCCTGGACATAGGGCGAAATCGCACGGAAGCGCGCGCCGTAGCCTGCATGCCCAGAATAATCGGTAAATGTGAAGGTCGAACCGGAGGCATTCTTGCCCGTGGTCGAGTCGATTTGGCCAAGCAGGAAGCTGGCGTATGCCAAACCCGTGCCGGAGGCAACGGTGTAAGTGCCCTTGGAGACGCCTGCGGTCTCCGTGACAGCGGAGGCGAGCACGAAGGGAGTAGTTGCCCCTGTGCCCGTGGCGCTGTAAGTGTTGTACAACATCCACGCGACCTGGCCACCGAAGGTGAACGAGTGCTTGCCGACGGTCCACTCCAGGTTATCCATCGCCGTGTAATTTTCTGCCAAGGTTACATTGGCGATCGTGCCACCCCAGCCCGTGGGGGCGTTCGTGCCTGCAAAGGGCACGACTGGGAAGGTCTGTTGCGCCTGGCCGGCCGGCAGATTCCCTATTCCCAAAGCTGTAGCGGCATCCGCTGGGTTCTGATCGGGATTGAAGGTGGGGCCGTTGTAGCGGGCATAGCCCCATTTTGCCTGGTTGATCACGTGGGGCGTGAAGAGGTGTGTCTCCTCGATGATGCCCACCGCGGTCTTCGGAGCGTAGGTCTGGCCATAATTAAACGGGACTGGTCCGACGTTGCGGCCGGTGGTGGATTGACCGACCGGATTGGAACTGGCCTGGCGGCCAATCGCTGCGATCAGCGAGAGCGTGTCCTTTGAGGTCACGAGGTAATCGATACGGTCCGTCGTGGACCAATTGGTGAGCCCCGTGGCGTTAGGTGCGATGTAGTTGTTTTGCAAGGCCGAGCTGATGCCGGTCGTCGGCAGCAATGCCTGCATGGCCGCTGAGATGGGAGAGATCTCATTGGTCTTCGTTCCATCAAAACGAACGCCGGCGCCGCTGGCTCCGGTAGGAATCACATTTTTCGGGCCGATTAGCTTCGGATTGCCCGCCTTATCTTTGGTGGCGCCCGGACCGTAACCGTACTGGTAGCGGCAGAAGCCGTCTGTGCTGTTCGCCGTACAAGCGGCTTGTGATGATGGGTCATAGATGGGAATCAACTTGCCGTTGGAGTCCACTACCGAGCTGAAGTCGCCCTGCTGCTGGGCCGGCGTGGGAAAGGTTATCGGGGTCGGGTTTGCACTGGAATAGCGGAAGCCATTGTAGTTTGCGTAGTAGAAGACCTTGTTCTTCCATCCACCGAACGGGATGAGCGGGCCGCCGAGGTTGATGCCGTACTCGTTACTGTGCTCGATCGGCTTGACCGCGACGCCCAGCGTCGGATTGACGGCCTTGCCCCAGAAGCCCCAGGTATCCAGAGCCGTATTGCGAAAGAACTCATAGACAGAGCCGTGCTGCTTTTGGCCGCCCTGCTTAACGGTGTAGTTCATGACGCCCTGGCCCTCATAGACAGCCGAGTAGCCGTTGGTCTGCACCTGGAACTGGTCGATGGCGTCAACCGAAATGGCCGTCCACACAAAGCGCGGGTCGCCGTTGCCGCCGGCGCGCACAAACACAACGCCGTCGACGTAGACGGCGGAGGCGGCGCCTTTGCTGCCGGAGCCGTTGACCACGCCTACGTTTGTCGTGGCGTTGCCGTTTGTCTCATTGCCCTGCACGCCCGGCATCAGGTAGACGAAGTCGGTGGCGCGCCGCTGGTCGGCGTTACCGTAGGCTCCCATTTCGATGGGCAGCTCCGCGTAGGTCTCGTTTTCCATCGTCGCGCCCAGCGTCGCGTTGGTGGTCTCAAGCTGCGGCGGCTCGTCTGTAACGGTGACATCTATGCTTGCCGCGCCAACGGTAAGCGTGGGGCTGTAGGTCTGCGACTCCATCGCATTCACGTGGACGTTCTTCTGCGTAAGCGTCTCAAAGCCCTTCGCAGAGATCGTGACGGTGTAGATACCCGGATCGAGATTCGGGAAATTGTAGTCGCCCGCTCCTGTGGTCTTCGTCGTGGTGTTGATTCCGGTTGCACCATTCTGGGCAGAAACCTCGGCATTCGCAATCACCGCGCCGGTACGATCGGTGACGGTGCCGGTGATGGCGCCCTTGCCGGTAAGCTGCCCGCTGGCAACGCCAGTCACCACCATGGCGACTGCAAATACTGCAGCCCACATCCATCCCAAACTGCGATGAGGTCCGTGTCCCGGGCTCTTGATTCTCTTCAGCAAGTCCAACCGCACATTAACGGCAACGCCTCTCATCAAAGCCTCCATTCACTCCATTACGTTGCTTCATCCAGTGGCCCAGATTCGATCGGCGATCGAGAATAACTTGGCTTATGAGGTCTGACCACTTTGAAAGCGCCCCTAGTTTCCAACACGAGCTGCGGTCCTGTCAAGCGCGAAAATATGGCAACATATTCAGCTTAGTAACTACTTATTAATGAGTATCTTATGTATATTATCTCAAGGAATGTTCTTCCGCCAGACTGGTAGGACCTTCAAGCACAATTTGGCATGGAAGCAACATGGCAGCGCAAAAATCCTCTCCGCCAGGCCAATCTACGGCGACCGCCTAGGCCAAAGCCGACGGAACTTCATTCGCAGACTTGATGGCGTGCGTCGCGTGTTTGCGGGCTTTGCGGTCCACCGGCATCTCCATTCCCTGCGCGGCCTCCGCCATGCGCAGGTGCTGCTCCATCAGTTTGCGCGCTTCGCCGCCATCCCGGGCGCGAATCGCCCGGTAGATCTTGCGGTGCATTTCCGCAGAGACGCGCAGATCGATCGAGCGCTCGACTGTCTTGCGGCGCTTGTCATAGAGCGCCGTGGTAATGGTCTCCATCAGCGCGGCAAGGATAGGATTCCCAGAGGCCTGCGCAACAATCCGGTGGAAGAGCACATCGTGAATCAAAAACTCGCTGGGATTTTCGATGTTCGCGAAGACTTCGGCCACTTCGTCGGCAAGCGCCGTGTAATGTTCTTCTTTGCCGCGTTCAGCGGCAAGGGCCGCCAGGTTGGTCTCCAGAACCACGCGCGCCTCGAACATCTGCCAAGACTGAAACCCATGCAAGGCGCCCATCAGGCTGAATGAAGCCTTGCCGAATTCCGGAGGCCCATCGGTCACAAAGGTCCCGACCCCATGCCGCACCTTCATGACTCCCATCGCGGCCATGTAGCCAATACCCGTGCGAAGGCTGGCCCGGCTCACCTTCAGCGCCTGTGCAAACTCGCGCTCGGGCGGAATCTTGTCGCCTGGTTTTAGAGTCCCATTTTCGATTAAAGACCGAATATGGTTGACCACATGCATAGTTCGGTGTGTATCCGAGAGATCTTTCGCGGGTCGCGGCATGGAGCAAACACCTTTCGAAAATACTCAAGAATCAGCCTATTACGAGGCTAACACCGTTTTACTTGACCTGTTAGCCGAATCCCGGGAATTCCGGCGCACCTGCCAACTGTTCTCAAGAGTGTATACTGTGGTCTGACCTCACAACCATCAATAATGAGGGCGTTTAAGTCATGACACATCCATCTTTCGTGCTCGGCAAATACTCCATCGGGACGGGAGACCGCTTCGCCCACCAAGCCAAGGCCCAGTTGAATGCCTGTCTACTGGCCGAGAAAAAGGGCGTCGTCATCGAACCCGTATGGAACAAATCGAACCGCGAACACACCATCATCGGCTCCGAGCCAGCCTCTGTGCGACAGTCTGCCGACGCAGCGGTTGCAGCGCTCGGCTGGAAGCATGCTTATTATTGCGATGCCGACCACATCAATCTCGCAACGGTCAACCGTTTTTTCACCGCCTGCGACTTCTACACCTTCGATGTGGCGGACTTTATCGGCATTGCCTTGCCGGCCGCGGAGATCGATGCATTCATCGCTCGGCACAAAAAACTGCTCGGCCGCATACGGCTGGAGGGCTCCGCGGAAGACTTTGAAATCACAACTGAGACCCTCGGCCAGGCCGCGCGAAAGTATCTCTTCGCCGTGAAGAAGGCCGGAGAAGTCTACCGCATGGTCGAGAGCGCGAAGGGCAAAGGAACCTTCATTTCAGAAGTTTCAATGGATGAGACCGATGCCGCGCAAAGTCCCGTCGAACTTCTCATCATCCTCGCCGCAATCGCCGACGAAGGCATCCCGGTCCAGACCATTGCGCCCAAGTTCAGCGGCCGCTTCAACAAGGGTGTGGACTACATCGGCAACATCAGTCAGTTTGCCCGCGAATTTGCGCTCGACCTGACCGCCATCGCCTATGCCATCCGCCAATACAGCCTTCCGCAGAATTTGAAGCTGAGCGTGCACTCCGGCAGCGACAAGTTTTCCATCTATTCCGCCATCCATGCGACCATGACAAAGTTCGATGCAGGCGTGCATCTGAAGACCGCTGGAACCACATGGCTCGAAGAGTTGATCGGTCTGGCGGAGGCCGGTGGCGAAGGACTTGAGCTGGCCAAGGAAGTCTACGCCGAGGCATTCGCACACCGCGAAGAACTTTGCGCCCCCTACGCGACTGTCATCGACATCGACCCGGCCAAGCTTCCTTCTCCTGCCCAGGTGCGCGGCTGGAGCTCTGAACAATACACTTCGGCATTGCGGCACGTGCGCCGAGCGGCAGCTTACAACAGCAGCCTGAGGCAACTGCTGCATGTGGGCTTCAAAGTTGCCGCAAAAATGGGACCGCGCTACCTGGGCCTGCTCGAATCGAATGAGGCTGTGATCGCGAAGAACGTAACCGAGAACCTCTATGCGCGGCACATCGCTCCGGTCTTCCTCGGCGAATAAATGGAAATGGAACCAACGAAAGAGGCCGCGGTCTATCTCCTTTTCATTGCGCCAATTGCTTATTGCAGTTTGACATCGGCACCCGCCAGTTTCACGATTCCCCCTCCATCGGCAGCATTGATTTGCACCCTTACACCGCTCACCTCTGCGTAGCCGACCGTCATGCCTTGCTTCGCTTCGATCTTCACGTTACGCAAAGTGACGCTGCGAACAGGCGCCTCAGGAAGCCCGGCAATCGCGCCTGCCGATGCGCTGCCCGTCGCGCTCAGATTGTCAATCGTTATGTCGTGAAAGTGCGGAGTCAGCCGCGTCACCGGTTGTGGCTCTTGCGCTTCCGGGGGAAGGACTTTGGGATAGTACTCGCTGATGATCAGCGCGTTCTGCACGTCTTTCATCTCAATGTCGCGAAAGAAGAGTCCTCCGACATCATTGCCACGGTCGCGGTTGGCTTTCACGCGAATCCCGTTGTAGGTGTCCTCGAAGTGTATGCGCTCCGCGCGAATATTCCTCGCGCCGCCTGCGATCTCACTGCCGATGGAAAGCCCATGCCCATGCAGAAATGTGCAGTCGGTGATCGTGATGTCGCGGCTCGGCTCATCCGGCCCCGGCGAATTGATGGCCCCCGACTTGATCGCAATATTGTCGTCGCCCACGTCGGCCAACACATGGTCGATGCGCACACGTGACGACGAGAAGGGATCGATGGCGTCGGTATTTGGCGAGTGCGCCGGCGCGAGCACCTTGATGTTGCGGATCGTCACATCGTCGGAGTAGTAAAGCACCAGTTGCCACATCGGCGAATTCTGAATCGTCACGCCCTCCACCCGAACGTGTTTGCAGTGGTCGAAGACGACGAGTCGTGGGCGCGGATGATCGGAACCCAACAAGCCCGCGTTCTTGATTTTGCGCGCCATCTCCCACCACGGCTCACCAGCACCGTCGATCACGCCCTCACCGCGAATCGAAACGTTGCGCGCATTCGTCGCACTCACCAGCGACTGCAATCCCGGCTCGCGAAACTCCATCTTTGCCGGAAAGTCGCTCTGATCGGCAGAGCCCTGAAGCGTGGCTCCTCGATCAAGCTGCAGAGTGATGTTGCTCTTCAACACGATCGGCGAACTGAGATAGGTTCCAGCAGTCAGCCTCACCGTGCCGCCGCCGCGCCGCTCGCAATCGTCGATCGCGCTCTGAATCGCACGAGTATCCTTCATCAAGTTGTCGCCCTTGGCACCATAGGCATGCGCATCGCAAGCTGCGCGAACCGCGAATGCGCTCATCGGCATACCCTCAATCAGAAAGAAAACCAGAAGTAGCGACAGAAACCCAAATCGGCGTGGCAAGATGATGGCTCCCTTTCGCAATCTACCTCTCGTTCTTTCTATGATAGCCTCACAAAGATCCGGTGGTCATACCACGCGCGCAATGAATCGCCCATCCTGACATTGAATCCGAAGGAGTCCCGGTCCTTTGCGCCGACTCGTAAGGAGTCGAATTGACCGCGCAACTGTCGGATTCGCGATGATGCTCGCCGGCTTCAGCTTTGTTATGTGCACCTTGGCAACAATGGACCAGTTCCCCATCCAGCTCAGGATCCCACTTACTGCGCCCTTCACTAGCGAAGCCTCTTCACACGAGTGAGTTGTGTGAAGAGGCTCCGATGAGTGCACGAATTCAGGCGATCGCCCTACTCGAGGATGATCGTCATCTTGGAAGAAACCTGTGTCGCCCCCGAAGTAGCGGTGATGGTGATATTCGACGTGACGGGAGTCGAGGTCGACTTACTGGAGGTGCCACCGCAGGCCGAGATCAGGCCCAACCCGGTAAAGAGGACCGCCAGCAGCAGGAGCAACTGAAGCCGGCTGCGTTTCCTAAAGCCCAGGAAGCAGAACGCCACCGCCAGAGTTGCCGGGAAGAGCGGCATGTAACTCCGGTGGACTAGAGCAGCCGACGAGGCAGGCGTTACCGAAAGCGTCGTGGTTGTTGTGCCGCCCTCGGCAAGGTTGATCGGGTTGGGATTGAAGGAGCAGCTGTAACCGGCCGGCAGTCCGCTGCAAGAGAAGGCCACCGAGCCCGTGAAGTTGTTCTGCGAGGTGACCGTGATCTGAGTTACCCCGACTGTCCCCGGCTCAATGGTGAGCGAGGGCAGTGAGACGCTCAGATTCAAGGCCGGCGTTTCGCCCGCAGGATTGACGGTAAAGGACACCGTCACCGGCAAGGCAGCTGCAAAATACAGGTTGTCGCCGGGCTGCGTAGCGGTGATGGTGCAGGTGCCAGCGGAGGTAACGCTGGCAAAGGTGGCAACCGAGCCACTGACGGTGCAAACCGACGCCGTGCTCGATGAGTAGACGACCGGGAATCCGGAGCTAGAGGTTGCCGTGAGCGTCAACGTGGTTCCACCAGCCTGAGTTTGCGGCAATGGGAAGGTGATGGTCTGCGTGGGCAGCGGCGCCGACACTGTGATTGTCATCTGAGTTTGTGTCGCAGCCAGGTAGTTGGTGTTGCCGGGCTGATTGGCGTCCACAACGATGGTGCCCGACGTCGGCGATTGGTTTGCCGGCATGGTAAGCGTCGTCGTTGAGATGGCTCCGCTGACCGTGCTTGCAGAGAAGCTGCCAGTCATGGTGCTGGATTTATCCACGGTGAAAGTGATGGCCTGATCGGAGGCGCCGCCGGTTGCTTGAATGCTTAGCGTGGCTCCGGTCACGATGTAGTGGAAGGGTTGGGTCAGCGGGACGAAGGTGATGGCCTGGGCCGCCTGATTCACTACGATGGTTTGCTGAACCTGGACCGCTGCCGCGTAGTCGGTATTGCTCGCCTGATTTGCGTCGATGACAATGTTGCCCGCGCCTGTCACGGTGAGTGTGGCCGTTGAGGTGCCATTCGCCAGCGTGGAGGTAGAGACGGTTCCCGTTCCGGTGCTGGTGGTGTCAACCGTGAAAACGACAGGATTACCGGAAGCGCCGCCGTTGGCGCTCAGCGGAACGGTCGTGTTTGGATTGGCTGCATAGGTCACTGGCGAGTTGGGTTGCGGGAAGACGATCACCTGCGGGGCCGGGTTGATGGTGAGCGGCAACTGGACCTGAGGCGCGGCGTCGTAATAGGTGCCGTTCGTCCCCAGGCCGCCCGCCTCAGTGGCGTCGATCAATATGCTGCCTGCCTGGGTAACCGTCAATGTGGCCGACGAGGTTTTACCGGTCACTGTGGTGCTGGAGATGGTTCCGGCGCCCCTGCTGCTCGAGTCAATGGTGAAGGTGGCGGGATTGTTGGAACCGCCGTTGCTTACACTCAGCGTAATCGTCATGCCGGGAGAGTAAGTGAACGTGGATGTTGTGGGTGCAGTAAAGGTGAGCGCCTGGGGAGTCGTCAAGGCGAAGCCGGCCACTGTTGCGGTTCCCACGCCTCCGTTGGTGGTATCGGCAACGGTCAGCGTTGCGGCTTGAGCACCGGGCTTCGTTGCCGTGAAGGTGATCGTCGCCGGATAGGAAGAAGCAGAAACCGGAGTCGATAAAGTTCCGTTGCCCGAGCCGACCGACAGCGAGGAGCACGTCGTGCCCGCGGTGGCGGAGAACTCTGAATTCGAGGATGCAATGGCGATGGTTGCCGCTGTTCCGCAGCTAAAGGCGTTGTCGACGACATTTGCGGAAGCGTTGACCGGAGCGCCTTGGTACTGAGCGTTGGGCGTCGTCAGGTCGCTGACCAGAGCCTGGCCAAGCGTGTCGCCACCGTTGTAATACGCCACCCAATACACGTTGCCGTTGGAGTCGATCGCGATCTCTTTGGGGCCTTGGCCTACAACCCCGTATTGGTTGGCAACCTGAGGACCTGCCTGGGTATTCGGGATGCCGAAGATTCCGTCGTAGCCCACGCCGTAGTAGACGGTTCCGTTTTGCGTTACGGCAACCGCGTCAAGCTGGTCGTCGTAGCTACCAGGTTTCGTGTTGGTGAAGGTCTGAATGGCAGTCGGAGTCGCGGCATAGCCCGTCCCCGACGTGTAGGCCAACTCGTAGAGGTGGGAAGTTGCGCTTTCGCCGCTTCCGCCGGTGACCACGGCCGAGTCGGTGAAGAAGAGATTGTCCCAAGGATCGACACCAATGCCGCCGATATAGTACTGGACCGCATACGCGGTGCCGCCAACGGTGACTGATGTTGCCGTCTCCTGGAAGAGCAAGACAGGCGCCGATGCTCCGGTTTGACACGCCAGCGAGCACTCAAAGATGGCGTGCGGCGCATAAGTGCCCTGATCGTCGGTGGCGATGAAGAGATTCCCGCTGGCATCAACGGTCATCGAGCCAATGCCGACATAATTGGGAAATGTCGTGACGGCAGCGCATTCGGTGGTGTCATTGCCGGTGCACTGAGGCGGCGCGGTGCTAGTGGGATCGGTCAACGTCGCGTAGGTTCCGGTACTGCTGTTGTACGGGAGCTTTGCGACGGTGCCGCTGTAGCTGCCGCCGAGGTACAGGTCGCCGGCGCTGTCCTGCGCAAGTCCCGCAACGCTGCCGACGGAGCCGAGCTTCGTCCAAGCTCCGGTATTGAGGTTATAGAGTTCGACTGCGTTGCCGTAAGAAGTACCAACCACCGGGTTGCCTGCCGGATTCACAACAAAAGTAGAGCCGCCAGCACCGGTGCCGCCATATGCTCCGCCGCTCGGCAGCGCCAATAGCCAGTTGGTTTGGTTCATCAAGAGCGCGGGCACGCCGGTTGGAACCACATTGTTGTTGATGGTAATGGACGCCTGAACCTGCTGCGCCGCGGCATACTGATTTCCGTTGGCAGTGCCGGCCGCCTGGTTTGCGTCTACCTTGACGGCGCCAGCGGCGACCGCGGCCAGCGTGGAGCCCGCGATGGTGGCGCATGCTGGACATGCCGAGGCGGGGTCGATGCTGAAGGTTACCGGGTTGCCGGATAGGCCGCCGGTGGCCGACAGCGTGATCTGCTGGCCGGCTTCAAGGGAGGCAGGCGGGGTGAAGGTGATGGTCTGCGCCAGAATCGCCGACTGCGTCGCCGTGCCGGACATGTTTACGGAGAGAGCCAGGGTCGGTGTGGCGATATTGATGGATGCCGTGCCGGCTTCGAGGCCGGTGGTGGGCGGGGTGGTGACCGGCGGAGCGAAAGTGGCCGTGAATTGGCAAGAGGCTCCGGGAGGTCCGGAAGATGCGCTGGAGCATCCGTTGCTCGCGGCCGGGGCCAGGGCGAACATGGTGTTGGCAGACTGGGTCACATCCGGGCTTCCCAGGGTTGCGGCTTGGTTGCCGGCATTCATGAGGTTGACGGTCCCGGAGTTCGTCACGCCGTCCTGGACGGTGCCGAGATTAATCGCAGCAGCGGTGCGCTTGATGGCATACGCCGCCTTGCCGCTCGCGCTGGCAACATACGCGTCACCCTGTGAATCTATCCACAGCGAGGACGCCTGCGGGGAGACCGTTTCGATGAGGACCGCCTTGGAGGTGGTCAGAGTCCCGCTCACATTGGGAATCCAGACGATGTTGCCCGTTCCGGCGTCCGCGACCAAAAGGCTGCCCGAGGCATCCACGGCGACGCCGACGGCATCGCTCACATTCGGAGCCGTGATGGCAGTGATGCCGCCGGCACTGGCGAACTCGAGAACCTGGTTCAGGTTCGAGTCCGCAACATAGAGATTGCCCGATGAGTCAACGGCGAGTCCCATAGGAGACTTGATACCGTTCGCCGTAGTGGCGAGGGTCACGCCCGACTGGCCGGTGATTGGGTTCCAGAAAACAACCCTCTTGTTTGCTGTGTCGGAGATGTTCAGTGTGCCATTCGGCGCGAAGGCCAAACCGGTGGCGCTCGAGAGCGCGGCGCCCCCGAATACGGTTGTCGCGCTGACAACTGTCGATTGCGTACCGGCGACAAACGCGCCAGCGGTGCCGGTGTTCAGGATCTCCTCGACCGCCGGCACTCCATCATCGGCAATGAACAGGTCGCCGTTGGCGTCAAAGGCCAATGCATCCGGCGTGACAAGCCCTGCGCCGATGGAGGTAAGGGTGCTCGAGCCCGAGGCGATTTCATACACCTTGCCTGCGCCGGAGTCAGCTATGAACAGGTCGCCCGCAGGATCGCTCACCACGGATGCTGGGCTGGTGAGTCCGGTGGTGATAGCGGATGTAACTCCCGGATCGACATTTCCGACAGCGCTCTGGCCGACGCCGGTAAGCGCGGCTGTTCCGCTGGCGCTGTTTGTGGAGTCCGCGATGGTCAACGCCGCACGGCGCAGGCCAGCCGCGGTGGGAGTGAAGTTGAGGGTGACGGGGAAGGACGAGAACGCCGCAGCTGTAACCGGGCCCACGGAGAACGTTCCGTTGGATCCGCCATACGCGGTGGAGCAAGTCGCTCCGGCGGTTGCGCCGAATTCACTTGTGGATACTCCGGACTCGGTGACCGAGATGGTAAGGGTAGGAGTGCAGGCGGCGGCGCTGTCGAAGACGGTGGCCTGGACCGCCGTTGCCGCCGTGCCCACCGGCTCGGCGCCCAGCGGCAGACTGCCCACGGGGATGAACGAAACGACGTCGCCGCTGTTATAGGGAATCCCATAGAGGTTGCCATTGGAATCGAGCGCGATACCCTTTCCACCCTGCGTGGAAACCATATAAATGCCACTCACGTTAGGCCCACCCGATCGCGTATTCGGGAAAGCAAAAATGCCGTCGCCGTTGACGGAGAAGTACACCGTGCCAGTCCCGGAAATTGCCAGGCCGGTGATGCCGTTGCCGTAGCCGGCCTTGTTGGTGTAGGACTCCAACAAGGTCGCGGAAGAGGCATACGATCCCGAGGAGAGCGGCAGTTCGTTCAGGTTCGTGACTTTGCCGGTGCTGTTGTTGCCATCGACAAAGAAGAGATTGCCCCACGGATCAATCGCCAAAGCGCCAATCGGATTCTTGTCGGCGTAAATCAGCGTCGGCGTGGCCGAAGGGTTGGAGATGCAGGCTACGTTGCACTCGAAGATCGTGTTGGGATTGGTGCCCGGAAGCGTGTTCGACTCGAAGAAGAAATTGCCCTGCGCATCGAAAACCACTCCAGCATAGCCGGAGTTTCCCGATCCGGCGAGGGTGCCGCTCATGTATGCCGAAACCGCGGGGGCAAAGACGCAAGCTGCCGTATCCTGGTTGCCGCCCAGGCAATTGGCAGTCGGAGTCGTAGTCCATCCCACATATTGGCCAGTTGCGGCGTTGTAGGGAATCTTGTAAACATTGGCGTTGTAGTTGCCGCCAAAATATAGATTGCCGTAGCTGTCGAGCGCGGCGTTTGAGGCGCCCACGCCGGACGCAAGCGTAGTGTCAGACCCAGATGGGGTGATCTGAAGGAAATTGGATGTATATCCGTCACCGACCAGGACATTGCCGTTCAGGCCGACCACAAACGTTCCCCCCACTGGCTCCTGGGAACCGTCCCAACCGCCGCCAGTGAGCGCTCCTAACTGTACGGGAGTTCCGGAAACCACGATTTGCCCCTGCGCACAGGCAGGCGCTCCAAAGCAAAGGGCCAGCAGCGCGATCAGGGCCACCCATGATCCCGCCGTAAGAGACCGCACTGGACTCGTCAATCTATTCCAAGTCATTTGCATTCCTTCTTCCTCCGATTTGATTCCATCCCCGAGCCGGGGAATCGGTGACGGTCCGGTTTGTCCCGCATCGTCCTTTGCCAACATCGAGCTTTCGTCATGCTCCGTATCAAGCATCGTCCTTGGTTCTCGACAACTCCCAACCGGAGGTCACAACCCGTATTCATCGTTTTGACTTCGATTACCTGTTGAACCCGGCGCCAATCGAGCTTTCAAGCCCCAGGATGCTCTCGCGGTTTGAGTCCCATTCTCGCTTGCCGGTCCGGCGTGAGTTCCACACCATTTCCGGCAAGATCCAGCAACTCAATCCCAACCAGTTTCTGGGTGCTTCAACGGGACAAGCCGAGCAAACCCATGCAGGAAAAATACCCTGGAAAGTTCACCTGCGAACACCTGCAACACTCCGCACGGAGAGCGAGCAAGTCAACTTCAACTTGGAACTCCGCGCGGATTATCACCCAGATTTGGTAACGGTACACCGTACTGAACAAAATTCGTCGCTGTCAAGTGAAAAAAGTTCCGGCGGAGCGAATGAAAGTGTTTTCATAAATGGTGTAGAGTAGATCCGGGCGGTGCTCTGAGGGATGCGCTCAGATGGCGCGTGGCTACAGCGATGATTTGCGACGGAAGTATCTTGGCGCCTACGACCGGGGCGAAGGTACGCTAGGAGAACTGGCTCTTCGTTTTGGCGTGAGCCAGGGCTGGGGCTGGAAGATCTCTGCGGCGCGCAACCGCACGGGTCAGATGGAACGAGTGATAGGCCGTCGGGGCAGGCGCAGCCAGGTCACGATCGAGATCGCGGAAAGGATACGCGACGGATTTCGAGCCCAGCCGGATACTACCTTGGCCGATTTGCAGCAGCGGTTGCAGCGGGAGGAAGGCTTGCTGCTGAGTATTGGTAGGCTATGGCAACTTCTTCGCCAACTCGGCCTACGGTTGAAAAGAAGTCGTTCTGCGCCTGGGAGCGCGACACCGAAACCAACCGGAACTGGCGTGCGGGGTTCATCGAAACAATCCGCACAACCCCGGCGGGAGAGTTGATTCATCCGGACGAGAGTGGCGTCTCTAAAGCAGATGACACGGCTTTCTGCATGCGACCAGGAGGGCGTCCGGCACCGATGCCAAGAACCCTCGTGCCGTTTATGGCGGCAAGAGGAACTCCGAAAAGGCCATCACCGTGATGGTGATCAACATGACGTGCGGTTCGCTGACTTCGACGATCTGCCCGGAGAACTTCTCCGCGGCAAGCTGAATGTCGGCGCAGGTTTACCAGCATAGCGAAGCCAATCTCAATGCGATCGTCCACCAGCGGGCGTTAGCGGCCCCCGCCCTCGGGATGCAGGACGAAGAGAACGATCATCGGTACCACCTTTACGGCGCAATCGATCACCCTTCTTGTGGTTTCTGATCAACGGTGATGCGGCGCTCGCGGAGCAGCTTCAGCGTTTCGGCGCCCAGGCGGCTATCGCGCTAGGCAGCTTTTTCTTCCACCCCGGCGGCGCAGACCTACCTCCGGGTCCCTGGATGAGTCAGAGGCCAATCAGCCGCACCTGACCTTGCAGCAGCCGAAATCGCACCCGGGTTCCGATGGTCGCGTTGTCTGGGGGGGTGGCGCGTCTGTGTTGAATCGTTTAAAATGCCGGCCGCGCGCGCCCGGAAGGCCGAAAAAACCGGCGAAGCTGCGGTATCGATCCCATCTCTGGAAATCTCTCAAAGAATTCGCTTGACAGGAATAAAGCTGACGCATCAAAATTCCCTGTCTTCAATACAGACCGAGAACCTGCGTCCGAATCCTCAGCTTAGGTGGCATTTAGAGACTTGAGCAAGGTGTGCAACAACTTAGGTCCGGTGTGAAGACCGGGTACCAGGATTCGAAGACACAAACGGAATGTAGCCGACGGGGGGACTACTATGAAGTTCTTTTCAGGGAACAGGCCGACTGCCTCGTTGCTGGTGATGCTAACCGCGGTGCTCCTGCTGGCGCAAACGGCGCTATACGGGCAGGCGACAGGCGAGGTAACCGGCGTCGTTGCGGATACCACAGGCGCCGTCATTCCAAAAGCCACGGTCGTATTGAGCGACCTGGCGACCGGGATCAAGCGCACCATAAGCAGCAACGCCTCCGGTGCCTTTGCGTTCGCCGGCGTCATCCCCGACACGAGTTACAGACTGGACGTCAGCGCGCCAAACTTCGAGTCTTGGCAGTCGCAGCCATTCCCGCTGCGCGCGGGCGATCAACTGAGCTATACCGACATCCACTTGAATGTGGGCGCCGCCGTCGCGGCGGTTACGGTGGAAGCGCAGATCGATTCCGATCTGGCCACGCTTCACACCGGCGAGCGCAGCGACATTATCACTTCCGAAGACCTGGATACCCTGACCATCGTCGGCCGAGATGCCGGCGAGTTGGTGAAGATGTTGCCCGGCTATGCGATGTCCACCGGCAATCAGGGTCTCTTCAACCGACCCGGATACAATAACGCCGTCGTAGGCCTGAGCGGCCCCACATCGGCCTATATCGCCAACGGCTCCGGCCCGGCCGGCATCGCCATCGTCAGCGATGGCGTTTCGCTCACCGACATCGCCACCAATTCGGGCTCGGTGCAGCAGATGAACATCGAAATGGTTCAGGACGTGAAGGCCTCGAACTCTTCCTACGGCGCAGAGTACGCGAAAGGGCCAGCGCTCATCAGCTCCTCGACCAAGGCGGGCGGCGCCAAGTATCACGGCGCGGCCTATTTGGTGGCGCGCAATGCGATTTTGAACTCCAACGACTGGTACGACAACTACCTCCGCCAGTCCCGCCCCAACGAGCAGTATTTTTATCCCGGTGGCAATTTCGGCGGTCCGTTGCCGATTCCGTTTACGAGTTTCAATCGCAACAAAGACAAGCTGTTCTTCTTTGCAGGGTTCGAGTACTACCACCAGGTTTTTGAAGCCGATCAACAGGCCATCTCCGCCTGGGTACCGACCATGGCCGAGCGGCAAGGCGATTTCAGCGCCGCCTCGCTTAACGCTGAACTCTGCGGCGGGCGTCCTGACGGCCAGCCCAACCCCAATGCCATTCAACCCATGTGCTATACAGACAATTTTCTTCCCAATGGGACGGCAGTGAGCAACAACAACGCCACCCCGTACATGAATGGCGCCGGAGTGGCGCTGGTGAACTGGTTCCCGCAGCCCAACGCCGACCCATTTACCAACCCCTTTGGTTACAACTATATCGAGCAACTGCAGCAGACCCAGAACGGGGGTGTGTTCCGGTCTACGCTGCAATATAACATCAACCCCGACAACAACCTGTTCCTGGTCTATGGACTGCAGAAGGAAATCGACCAGGATCCTGTCGATCTCGGCTCCTTCCCGACTGGCTCGGTGCCTTATCCCGGCAATGTTAGCACCGGAGACGTTTCGAATGTGCTTGCCGCGCGCTACACCCGCATCTTCGGTGCGAGCGTGACCAACGAGTTTTCCGCCGCGATGTCCTTCGTAAGCCTGCCGGGGAAGATGGGAAACCCCACGGCCGTGGAACGGTTTGACATTCCGGGAAATGGGGGTCTCGGTTTCAACTATCTCGGCATGTACAAGAACAACGACGACTATGCCGTGCCGGCCATTGCCAATGGAGCAGGTAACGGCTATCCGAATGTGCTGATGCCTGGCGGCTTCTACAACAACCGGATTCACACCAAGAAGGTGGATCCGATTGTGCAAGACAACGTGACCTGGCAGTTAAAGAATCACCTTCTGCAGTTCGGCGCTTATTGGGAGCAGGGCACCTACAACGGCGTCGCGGATACCGGGGCTTATCCTCAAGGCGAATACACTTTCAACGTCGGTAACTCGTACTACGAGTATTCGTCGACCAATCAGGCTCCATACAACGGCTGCGTGAATCCCAATTCCGGCGGCAACCTGCGCAACTCCGGCGCGGCATATCTGGGAAGCTGCTATAACCCCACGGCGCTAATGTACGAGGGATATGCCGATTCGTTTACGCAGACCAATTTCTCACCCCTCGTCGACTTGCGCTACACGACGGTGGCCGGCTTCGCTAATGACACGATGAAACTGCGCAATCTCAGCCTGATCTTCGGCGCGCGCTTCGAGCATCTCGGCCCCTGGACCGACAAGCACAACAATGGCTTGGCTACGTTCTCCGACAGCCTTTACAACTCGCAATGTAGCGGTTACACGCGCAACTGCTCGACCGCTGGATTCCCCGGCATTACGTGGAATTCCCAGAAGACCGGCGTGTCAAACTCGGTCAACTCCCCGGCTACGATTTTCTTCACTCCCCGGGTGGGAACATCCTGGGATATCCTCGGCAAAGGCAAGACCGTACTGCGCGGCGGCTGGGGCATGTACCGCAACCAGGAGCAGTTCAATCCCTATGCCCTGGCAGCGGCTACGGCACAGGGATACAAGACCACGAATCTGGTTGGGGCGCTAACTTACAACCAGATCGACAGCCAGTCGCCCATCCTGCCTCCGGATTTCAACGCCTATGTGCTCTCGCCGGACGACAAGGTTCGTCCGATCTACTACGAATTCAACGGTGGGATCGACCAAAGCATCCCAGGGATTGCGTTGATTCACCTTGGGCCTTCGCACGTATCGGTCGCCTATGTTGGCAACCACAGCGTCAATCTGGGATCGTATAGCGGGAGCAACAGTTACAACAGCGCGTCGGATATCAACATTATCTGCGGAATCGAGACAGGTTGCCCCACCAATAACAATCCAAACATGCAGGGCGCAAACGACAACCTGTTCTTTATCGATCCGTCGTATGCGAATATCCCCACAGATCTGACTAATATTTACGGCAATCCCAAAATCGACGGCATCGGCGGGCTTGGCACGCCGGAGTACGATTTCTACCGTCCCTACCCCTTCTACCAGCACATCTACCAGCTCCGCCACAACTTCTACTCGAACTACAGCAGTGCGCAGGCCGAGTGGAACAAGACCGGAGGCATTGTCTCATGGGGCGCCAACTACACTTTCGCAAAGAACCTTGCCACCGCCTCGTCCTACAACAACCAACTCGTCGATCCGGTCAACCTGCGCAACGACTACAACCCGGTGCCGTATGACCGTACACAGACGTTCAATATTCACTACCTGGTTGACGTCGGCAATCGCTACAAGGGTGGAGCCCGGTTGCTCTCGGAACTTGCCAATGGTTGGAAGATCTCGGGAATTTCCACAGTAACAAGCGGTTTCCCGCTGGCCTCTGAGAACGGCCAGAACTTCGGCTTCGGATACGCAGGATTCGCGAATGCTGTGGAGGTTCCGAACCCAACCCAGGCGAATCAGCAAAGTAAGCAAAGCTGCCAAACTCTGTACGGCATCGATGGATATTGCGTTACTTACATGAATCCCGTGGTGTGGCTGGGCACGCCCGACGTGCAGATGATGCCCGGACTTGTTAAGGGCGTCAATGTCAAGGGCGGGTCGCAAAATCACCAGTTCATCAACCCCCTGGCTTTCGAAATACCGCAACCGGGAACCAATGGAGTCTACCGGCTGCCGTACCTGCGCGGTCCCGCGTTCATGGACCACGACATGACGGTAATGAAGGAATTCCCTTTGGGAGAAGGAAAGAACCTGGAGCTGCGGATGGGTGCTTTCAACGTGTTTAATCACCCGTTGGTTTCGTTCAACAACAACAACACCACCAACCTGAATCTCGGCATCCAGGACGGGCTCGTTGGCAAGCCGCTGACGCAGGGCATGCTCCAGTACCAGGATTTTGGCGTTGCAAATATCAAGGTTGGCAACAGACTGGCGGAACTGGAAGCAAAGTTCACGTTTTAATGGGTCTCTTCCCGGTCCACGCGCCAGGTGAACCTGGCGCGTGGACCGGAAGGGGACCGGCAAAAGGCCGGTAAGGGCGGAACGGCCGGCCGGGCAAGACTTGAGAAGCGCGCGGCATCCGCCTTTGCCGAAGTTGCGTAACCGGGTTGGCGAATAAGCCGCTCGCGAAAAAGATCTCTGATTGAGCTTTTGGGAGGGAATGTATGGCCATCGAATCTGCAGTCATGTTTCGCAGGGTTGCGCGGGTTGCGTGCCTGGTTCTTGTTGCCGGCCTGCTGCCGGGCAGTGCCGCCAAGGCCCAGTTGCCGATTAAAGCGCCGGCCCCGGTCACGGTGGGCTCGGTCATTCCCTTCAGCCATGGCAGCACCGGCGCCTGGGTTCAGATCTATTCGATGAAGCAAGACCCGTTGCACGGCCATATCCTCATGCTGGATTCCGCCGGCAGCGCGATCTACGATATGGCGCCCGGCGCGTCGGCCCCGACTCAGGTTGTAGGGCCTGAGCCATCCAACAAGGACAACTCCGATTGTTCGCTGCTTGAATATAAGGGCTCATATTGGAATGCCGCCATCGCGTTCGATAAGTGGGACAACCTCTATGTCACAGATCGTTATGGCGCTTCTGTTGAATTCTGCCGGGTTCCGTATGACGCTAACTCGGGAACTTGGCTTTTCAGCAATGCAGATATTTGGAAAGGCCCCACCTACACCAACGGTAGCGGCCAGTCGGTGGCGATTCCGCCCCAGGATCTTCAGGTGGGCGATGACGGCGTCACGTTTTATGTGAGCACATCCGACACCGAATCGATCTTCAAGTACGTAGTGGACCAGTCCGGCAACGTGACTTCAGTCACGGCTCTGGCAACAGGCCTGGAGACGATGATCTCCCAGCTCGTGGTCGACCACGCTGGCAACTTATATTTCCTTGAGAACCAAGGCGCTTATCCCAACAACGTGCACGGCATCCGCGAAATTGCCGCCGGCTCCGCACCCATTGTCGGCGACGGAACCGGGACGGCTGAATCGGCGTTGCCGCGAATCGACCAAGGCGGATGGAACGGTATTACCGGCATGTTCATTGACCCGCAAGGGAACCTGTATTTCGGAAGCGCAAACAACATCTCATACGGCGGGCAAGCGGATGGCGTCTTCATGATTCCCAATGAGGGCACGCCGACAAGCCCGAACCTTGTGTGGGCCGATACTGTGATGGTTTCGCCGGTCGACGGCGGATACCCGCCCATGGTCGATAAGAGGGGATTGCTTTGGATCGCCACCAGCTACAACAACAACTGGGCGCCCGCTGGGGTGAACGGCCCAACCTGCGATACCTCGACCCTGCAGGCCGAGACGGCAACCTGCTTGACATCGACCATCGTGCTGTGGAAACCTGGCGCACTCGACCTGGGAACTTCAGCTGTGGGTGGACCGGCTAGTGTGCCGATTACGGCGTATTCGGTATCGGCAGGCGGCGGAACGCTGACGCTGACGGCGAAGAACTCCTTCACTGAAAACGAGGTCGTCACGATCTCGGCAAGTTCTGGCGATCCCCTTTACGCTCTAAATGGGCTCAGCTACTACGTGTCGGGAACAGGCTTGAGCAGCACGGCCTTCCAGGTCTCCACGAGCGTAATCGCCGCGGGAGATAGTGGTTCGACTGCCGCAAAGGCCGCCGTTAGCCAGACGCAAGCCATCTACTATATGTTCAACCAACCGACAACACCGGCCAGTATTGCTATGGCGCAGCCAAGCAATGCAAGCTTCCAGACCGTGGCCAGCAATCCAATGCAGTCAGCGACGGCGACGGCTCCGGTGTTACCTTGCGCCGCGGGCACCTCGTATCCGGCTTTCAGCTCCAACATGACGACAACCAGCGCATATAGCTGGTGCCCGTATTACGTGCAATTGAATACCACCAAAGCTGGCTCTGTGGAGGGCGAGGTGCAGTTGCTCGACTCCAAAAACAACATCATTGAAGGGAGCAATGCCTATCTGACCGGTACCGGGCAAGGTGCGGCAATCTCGGTGGTTTCTTCGGCCACCATTCAGTCCATTGCTTCCGGGTTGAATACCCCAAAACAAGTGGCGGCTGATCTGTGGGGCAATACCTATGTCGCCGATTCGGCATTGAAGGCCATTGAGAAATACCCTGCCGGCACCACCAGCCCGGCATCGGGAAAGGTCCTCGGTAGCAGCCTATCGGCGCCCACCGGCGTGGCCGTTGATGGCGTCGGCAATCTCTACATCGGAGACTCCGGCAACGTCTACGAGATTCCGTACATTGGCGGTGCCTTGGCGACGGCGCAGCAAACGAAAATTGCGTCCGGTTTGGGCGCGGGGAACCTGAATCTGGCCATCGATGGCGAAGGCGATGTGTTTGTGGCGGATCAGGCCGGTAAACAGGTGGTCGAGATACCCAATCCGCAGACAGAGCTAATGCTGCAAGGCTATCCGCAGGTAACGCTCGGATCCGGTTTCACCGGACCGTCGGCGATTGCCACCGACAACTCGGGGAATGTGTGGGTGGCCGACGGAACGAACTTGTGGGAGATCACAATGCCTTGGGGCGGCATGACGAAGGTTGCAAGCGGCCTCCCGGCTCCAGTGACCGGTTTAGCCGTGGACCCGTCGGGTTCTGTTTTTGTGGCGAACGCCAAGGGACTGGCGTGGATTCCCTATAGCACTACTACGGGCGCACTGAATGTTAACAGTCAGATTCTGTTGACCAGCGGTTTGGGCAGCGGTCCCGCCATCCCATGGGGCGTGGCTCTTGACGGCACCCAAAATGCCTATGCATCGTATGGCGCCGGAACAACTGCTGGCCTGGCGCAACTGGGCATCGGCGGTACCTACAATTTCAGCGACTATGGAGAGGTCAACCCCAATGTTCCATTCGAAGTAGATGCGCGGATTCTGAACCTGGGCAATATGCCGCTGACGGTTTCAGACGACCCAACCGTCGATCTCGTCTCCGGGACTAACGCCGCCGATTATACCGTGGCGGCGGCGACCGAGAATTCGCCGGCCTGCAACACCTCCACAAACACGCCGCCGGGCGGTTCCTGCTATCTCGGCATGGTTCTGCAATCGTCGGTCGCAGGTGAGGATGTCGCATCAATCTCTGTCATCAGCAATGCTGTGAATGCGCAGTCGGGCCTCAACATTGCGATGTCAGGCAACGTAATCCAGGATCTTCGGCCGGCGACGACTGCCGCGATTACGATCACTCCCGTTACCGGCACAGGGTGCTCAGGTGCGACCTATCCGGGGTGCAATACGATCAAAGTTACTGTGAGCCCTGTGGGGACAGGCTACGGCGTCCCGACCGGGCCGGTGACACTTGCGGTTGGTTCCGCCAACGGCAATTTGCCCCGGCAAACTCAGACCTTGGATAGTACCGGTAGCGCCACGTTTACTTACAGCAGCCTGCTTGGCGGGAGCTACAACGTCAGCGCGGACTATAGTGGCGGTGGCACAGCAGGCGCCGCCCAGAACACATGTTCGACGACCACATGCTTCGCCGGCAGCGCCACCAAGACCACTTTCACGATCGCACAAGCAATCCCGACAATCACGCTCGGCGTGCCGGTGACGAACAGTCTATGTCTCAATTACACCACCTTGACCGATGGAACTCAGTCGTCGAACTGTAGTCCCAACTCGGAATTCGTAACCGTTTGGGCTGGAAACACCTATGTGAACGCGACAAAAACGGTTTACGTTTCCGGCATTGTGAGTTCGGCAGTGGGAACGCCCACAGGCACGATAACCTTTACACAAAACGGACAACCTGTCGATCCAACCCAGGGCGTCAATGGGGCTATTGCGCCAAACGGCAACGGCGTCGCTACATTCTCGCTGCAGAATCTTGGTTATGGAGTGTACAACCTGACGGCAGCGTACAGCGGCGACGTGAACTACGCCCCGCAAAAAATCTCCGTGCAAACTTTCTACGTAATCGCTCCGAGCGTTCAGATCACTGAGTCTGCCGGGACAGTCAACGTTACGGACGGAACGCCTGCTCAGGTAACTCTGACGCTGATGCCGCTGGTGGGGTTCAGCGGAAAAGTAAGTTTGGAGTGTAACTCGTCCGATGCGCCGATCAAGCTGGCCGCGACCACCCCTGCAACCACGTTGCCGCAATACTCCGAATGCACATTCAACTATGCCGATCCCAGCACTGGCACCGAGTCTGTTGGCGCGAGCGGCGCGACGGCATCGACGCTTGTAATGACCATCAGTACGAACGTAGCAGTCAACGGCGGCGCGTCGGCGTCCGCGGCGAGCCAGTCGCCCTGGGCGCTGGCCGGCCTGTTGGGGCTCGGCCTGGCGGGTGTGATTGCCGGGCGCAAAAAGCTCCACCGCTCCATGGCCTTGATTTGCGGAGCGATGGTGCTCTCCAGTCTGCTAATGAGCATCACCGCATGCACCAATGCCGGGTACTCGACGCCGCCGCCTGCTCCAAAGGTGACGACGCCCAGCGGAACCTATAACGTGCAAATCATCAGCTACGATCCGCAGGCGCTGAAACAGAACTCTCTCACAACGCCGATGTTTACGTTGCCGTTGAACGTTCAGTAGCGGTTGTGGAGACCGGGCAGAGTGAAATAGCACTTTCCGGGAACTGGAGGCGGTTCCCGGAGAGCTGAAAAAGACCAAAGCCTCAACCTGTGAGCGAGCAAGAGCCGCTTGCGGAAGTTAGTTTTGAGTTTGTTTTCGGGAGGAATGCAATGGCCACCACGTCATTTACCACAGTGCGCCGGTTTGCCGGTTTTGCGATTGGGCTGCTGCTGTTAACCCTCTGCTTCTCAGGAAGAGCCGTAGGCCAGGGTGCTGTGCCGCTGGTGACAGCCAGTTCCGCCGCCGGGTTGTCTCATCCCACGGGGTGGGGAACCATTCAGGAGACGGCGATCGACTCGTTTGGCGACTGGTTTGTGGTGGATTATGCCAACGGCGCGTTGTACGAGTTTCCCGCCGGCGGCGGCGCGGCGATTGTGCTTGGTTCAGCGACCCCGACGGCAAGCCTGGGGGGCGGATACCAGAACCCCGTCGTTGCCATCGACCCCGGCAACAATCTCTACCTGAGCGCCAACTGGAACAACTGCCTGGTGATGTTCCCGTGGAACGCGGCGAAGGGCAACTGGACCGGCCTCAACGATGGAGGGGCCAACGACCTGGCGCCCAGCAACCCGACAACGACGATGTGCACCAACTCCGGAAAAAACAACGAGCCCGAAGCCTGGGCGCAGTACAGCGTCACCGATCTGACGGGCTCCGGCCTTGGCTACTTTCAGCCTTGGGCTGTCGCGGTCGGGAACAACAACAACCTGATTATCGGCGATCAAGGCGGCTCCAATGGCACCGACGTTCGGAGTCTGGCGGTCAGCGGCGGGTGGTCTAATCCCCAGCCTGCCGGATGGAACTGGGCGCCAGCTTCGGATTTCAGCGCACGGCCGATCTCGATCGCGCAGGATCCGGAGGGCAATGTCTACTTCGTTGAGGACTCCGGCGGACTTCTCGGCGTCTATGAAATTCCGGCGAGCACAACCAACGGACAATACACGTCAGACAAAGGTCTCTCCCGCGTGGACCCGGATCTGCCTGCGGTGAAAGGCGTCGCTACCGATAGCGCCGGCAACCTGTACATCAGCGATTCTCAGGTCGGCGTAGTCATGGTCCCCAATCCGTCGGGAACCCCGGAAACCTCCTCGGCGGTCCTGGTCACTGGCGTGCCTGCCGGAGGCCAGGTGGCCATCGATCAGACGCGAAATCTCATGTATGTTCCTACCTCGCAATCGCAAGCCAATGGCCAGGCGGACGTGGCCAAGGTCGGCTTCGGTTACGCGGAGTTTGGCGCTTCCTCGGTGGGCCAAACAGCTTCCGCCGGGTCAAATATTGTCTTTGGCTTTAACGGCAGCGCCACGCCTGCCAATTTCACTATCGTCGAAGACGGCATATCCAAACCCGATTTCGCGATCACCGGCGGGACCTGCACCACTGGGGTAGCGTATGCGGCAAACAAGAGTTGTCTCGAGAATCTATCCTTCACTCCAAATTCCGTGGGTAATATCTCAGCCAAGTTGCTGATGCTCGACGCCAAGAACAACATCTTGGCATCCATGGTGCTGCATGGCCTCGGTATGGGCGCGAACATCCAGGCCTCTCCCGCGCTGCAGTCCGCGATTGGCTCCGGCTTGATAACTCCGACCCAAGTGGCGACTGACGCTCTGGGCAATGTCTACATTGCCGATCCAGGGCTGGGCAAGGTTCTCGAGCTTGCGGCCGGATCGGGAGCGTCGTCCACGCCGGTTTCTATTGGCGCCGGATTGAAGTCCCCCACCGGCGTTGCGGTCGATGGCGCGGGGGATGTCTTCATCGCCGACAGCAGCACGGGCTCGGTGTACGAAGTGCCTTTTGGTCCGACAGGCCTGAGTCCGACAAGCCAAGTGACCCTGGTGAGTGGCTTGGGCACTACCGGCTTGCAACTGGCCGCGGATGGGTTGGACAACTTGTACATCGCCGATCCGAGCAATGGGCGAGTCGTAAAACTGAGCGGTGTCAGCGCCTCGACGGCTGCCAATCTGGGCCAGAGGGAAACCTCTCTGACAACCGGTTTTACAACTCCAACTTCCGTGGCCGTGGATGCCGCGAATAATCTTTACGTGATCGATGGCGTGAATCTTATCGAACTCGCCGGTGGCATCAAGGCTCCGGTTACGTTGCTCAGCACGCTGAGCGGAGCGACTGGAGTGGCGATCGATCCTTCTGGGGCGGTGTATATCTCATCGGCGAGCGGGACGACGCGGATTCCTCTCGTGAGCGGCGCCTTGAACCCCGCTGGTGAGACCGCGGTGACCTCGACGGCGGCCAACAATTCGTCAGTGGCTCTTGACCGCGCGAGCAACGTCTATCTGGTCCAGGCTTCGGGCGGGGCCGTCACCCTCGTGAGCACCAACGGCACGCTGACTTTGCCCACGCCCGCCGCTCTTACGTCCTCGACCAATGCAGTTGCCACCATCATCAATGCTGGAAACTCGACCCTGTCCGTCACCGGTTATACCAGCACCAATGCGGTGGATTTCACCGCTGCCGACGGGACCTGCGAAGCTGACAGCCCATTGGCCGCGGGAGGCAGTTGCCAGGTAGCCGTCACCTTCGCCCCAGGGGCCGGAGAGCAGGGCACGCTCACCGGCACGATCGGCGTTACCACCAATGCGATCAACGGCCCGGTAAGCATCAGCGCCACTGGCATGGGACTGGCGCTTACCAACTCCGCAACGAGCCTTGTCGGAGGAGCCAAAGCGGCAGAGGTGATCAATACGCCGCTCACAGTGAAGGTGGCGCCAATGGCCAGCGCAGGCGTCGCCCCCACCGGGAGTGTCACGGTGAGCTATACGACCTGGAATGTGGTCACACCGAGTTCGGGAGCGAATGCGGGTATTCCGACCATTACGCCCGTTCCGGCGACGGCAACGTCGGCTTTGACCAATGGCAGCGCCAATTTCACTCTGGCGCCGGTATTGGCGGGGACGCAGATCATGACCGTGAACTACAGCGGCGATCGAGTCTACGGCCGATCGACGGGAACGTTGTCCGTCGCGGTGGCGAAATCCGCAATCACGGAAATTGCGCTGCCAAAATTCCCCGATCCGACCGATATCAACCTGCCGTTCGTGCCGGCGGGGACTGGTAGTGGCACCGTCCCTTACGACGGATCGGAGACGCCCTACCAATACAACTTCATCATGAAAGTTGGTACAGTGGCGGGCGTTCCCACAGGGCAGATTACAGTGATGGACAACGTGACTGCGTGCCCGCCGGGCACTTCCGTAACAGGAATCGGCGCGGCAGCATGCATTTTGGCCGGATACACGGCCCCAGGCGGATACTCGGGCGTGGCGTGCCCCAACTCGGCCGGTTCCGGAGTGCTGACCATTCAGAACGCCGGCACGTCCACCGGCGCCCAGGCATCATTCCCCACAAGTTGCTTGTGGTACGTGCCCCAAGGTGTCAGCTATTCGCCGGTGATCTTCACACACTACATCTCTCCGGTGTATAGCGGGGATGCGAATTTTTTGAGCCTTACAGGGCCGACATCCACGTTGCTTCAGTCTGTCCGTGGGCCCATGGTGCAAATCACCCAAGCCGGCAATTCGGCGTCACAGACGGTTGCTCCCGCGCTGACGGTTCAAGCCGGTTCCACGGCGAGCATGAACCTGACTCTCACCTCAATCCTCGGTTATGGGATTGCCGGGCTCAACTCCCAGTTGAACGCATCTAACTTCCCGGTCTCACTGTCGTGTGACAACCTGCCGCCACACACACAGTGCTCGTTCACCTATCCCAACCCGGACCTGAAGGTGGCCAACGCCGTGGACATCTCCTGTCCTTCCGGAGCGACGACAACACAAACTGCCGCCGGCTCAGTTCAATGCACGCCAGGACAGGCGAGCGTGACTTTCTACACCGATGTCTCGGCGGGGACCACCACCAGCCGGAACTCTCACGCAACCTCCTTCACGCTGGCGGCACTTTTTGGCTTCGGAATGATCGGGCTGTTCCTCCGCCGCAGGTCATTTGAAAAGGGACGAACTTTGCTGATGGTGTTGCTGATGATTGCCTGGGGCGGGCTGGCGGTCAGCATTACAGCATGTAACACGACCGTCCTGGCGCCGCAGGCCTCGCTGGCCACGCCTGCCGGAACTTATGCGGTGACGATCACGGCCGAGGAAGTGGGCACGTTGTGCATCTCCCAGGTCGGCGGCGCGGGTGACAATTGCATTGTTCCGGGAAGCGGATCGACATCCAATAACGGTATCCTGGTTTATGGCAGCGAAAACCAGGTCTCTCTGCCGTTTTACATTAATGTGACTGTGCAGTAAGCACTGGTTCGCAATGAATTCGGGTCTGTTACCATCGCGCCGCTCATGCGGCGCGATGGTGTCTGAGCCGCCATTCGAATCGATGTTGCGCAGCGACGAAGATGAGGCCGCTGCTATTCCCGACGTCTCAAGATCACTGCCTGTCAGAAATGTGTTGGCAGGCTCAGGTTTCAAGGCCATCGTCCGCCTCGACACCGAACCCAGTTGCCGAGGAGCTTGTTCTCAGGCTCCTCGTGCCACTCTGTTTTCAAGCGTGCCTATTGGGCCGATGGTGATTCGAATCCGGTCTCCGCAGGCCAGGGTGAAGGTATCCGGGGGAACGATACCGGTCCCCGTCATCAGAAACGCGCCGAAGGGAAAGCTATTGTCGCGGAAGAGGTATTCGACGAGAGTATCCGGTGCGCGCTTCAACTCGGCAAGTGTAGTGGCGCCTGAAAACTCGGTGCGGCCATTGCGGTCGACCTCCAGGCGAATCGGTGTCGAGGTTGAGAGCGGTTCATTGCCAACCAGGATACACGGACCCAACGCGCAACTGCCGTCATAGACCTTTGCCTGCGGAAGATACAGCGGATTCTCGCCTTCGATGTCGCGCGAGCTCATGTCGTTGCCTGCGGTGGTGCCGATGATCTGGCCGCAATGGTTGATAAGCAGCGTGAGCTCCGGCTCCGGAACCGACCACTTGGCGTCTTTGCGAATGCGGACCTGTTCTCCGGGGCCGACGACGCGGTGCGGCGTGGATTTGAAGAAGAGCTCAGGACGTTCTGCGGAATAAACACGATCGTAGAAATCGCCTCCGCCCGCGGTCTTCGACTCTTCCATGCGCGCGCTGCGGCTGCGGTGATAGGTGACGCCGGCGGCCCAGACCTCCTGGCTGCCGATGGGCGCGAGTATCTTCGCCGAGAAGAAGTCGTCCGCAGGCTCACCGTTGCCAGCGATGGAGAGAAGATGCCCGTGCAGATCGGTGTGCGTTACGAGCGCATCCCACGAAGTCATAGGAACGCGATAATGAGTGCCATCTTGTTCTACAAAGCTGCCTAAGTTAGTGCGATAGAGTTTCACGATTGCTCCTTCAGTCGCGCAATAATCTTGTCAACGTCATAGACGCAGCCTCCCCAAATGCCTCCGCTGGCATTGACCAGCGCGGCCCAGAGACGAGTGTCGTCGGGCAGTTGGGGATGAGGATCGAGGTCGGCGCGTGGCTGTCGCTGTGCAAGGCGGAGCGAGCCTTCTTGCGCGCCGAAGCTCCCATTTTCGTCTCCCACGAGATGAACCGATCCGGTCAGCGATCCGCGGTCGATGATGATTTCGATCTGGTCGCCTTCCTGAACCTTGCTGATCGGTCCGCCCTCAAGAGCCTCAGGAGAGATATGGCCAATGCAAGCTCCGGTGGAGACTCCGCTGAAACGCGCATCGGTCAGAACCGCGACATGCTTGCAGTGGGGCAGTTGCTTGAGCGCCGAGGTAATCTGATAGATCTCTTGCATGCCGGCGCCCGCGGGCCCGCCGCAGATGAGCACAACCACATCGCCATGCGCGACATCACCGCTCTTGATAGCCTTGATGGCCGACTCTTCCGTCACGAATACTTTGGCTGGGCCGAGGTGTCGATAGACATTGTTCTCATCGACAAGCGAAGGATCGATCGCAGTACACTTGATGACCGAGCCATCCGGCGCAAGGTTGCCCACTGGAAAGCAAACGGTCGATGTTAGCCCTCGTGATCGCGCGCGATCGGGAGACATGATCACATCGTCCGGATCTATGCCGTCCCTATCCCGCAGAAAGCGGCGCAATTCACGACGCCGGAGACTTTCTCGCCACCAATCGAGGGATGCGCCAAGCGTTTCTCCTGAGACTGTTTTCGTGCTCGTGTCGAGAAGCCCCGCCGCTTGCAAATGCAGCATCACCTCCGGCACGCCCCCGGCCAGGAAGACCTGCACCGTGGCGAAGTTGCGTGGTCCGTTTGGAAGTGCATCGACCAGGCGCGGCACTTGGGCGTTGACCTCGGCCCAGTCGCCAGCCGTAGGCCGCTGCAGCTTGGCGGCATGAGCGATGGCGGGAATGTGCAGCAAGAGATTCGTGGAGCCGCCAAAGGCAGCATGAAGCACCATCGCATTGCGGATCGCTGCCTGCGTGATTACGTCTTCGGCCCCGATTCCCAATTGGTGCAAACGCATGATTGCGCGGCCCGATCGCCGGGCAGCGTCGAGCCAGATCGGCTGACCAGAAGGCGCGAGCGCCGTATGGGGCAGGGCAAGTCCGAGTGCCTCCGCGACGACCTGCGATGTTGCGGCGGTGCCCAAAAACTGGCATCCGCCGCCGGGTGAAGCACAGGTTCGGCAGCCCACCTCGGCGGCGTATTCCAGGGTAATCTGATTCTGTGCGAAACGCGCGCCGATCGTTTGCACCTTTGCCGCGTCCTCGCCTGACTCGGGCAGCAATGTGACACCGCCGGGTACCAGCACGGCAGGTTGCTTTCCCGCAGACGCCAGCGCCATCATCATTGCCGGCAGCCCCTTGTCGCAAGTCGCAATGCCGATCACTCCCTTGCCGGTGGGCAGCGACCTCATGAGCCTGCGAAGCACAATCGCGGCATCGTTACGGAAAGGAAGCGAGTCCATCATGCCGGTTGTGCCCTGTGTGCGGCCATCGCAGGGATCGGTGCAGGCCCCGGCAAAAGGGATGGCATCGAGCGCCTTCAATTCGCGCGCCGCCTCCGCCACCAGCAGGCCGACCTCCCAGTGTCCGGTATGGAAGCCGAGAGCAATGGGCTCACCGTTGTCGGCGCGCAGGCCGCCGTGCGTGCTCAGAATGAGAAACTCGGGGTCAAGCAGGCGATCCGGATTCCAGCCCATGCCGGCGTTCTGACTTAGCCCGAAGAGATTTCCCGAGGGCTGAGTGAGCAGCATCTCCGCAGTGAGTGGCAGGTGACCTGTCGGACCGGGCGCGTGCGTGGCGACGCTGAGGGGGCTCAGGTCCGCAGTCTCCAATACCGATGTGAGTGAAATGGCAGGAATGATGAATTCCTTTCGATCTCAAGTATAGAGACTGAGCTCTTAGCTTTCTGGACTCGCAAGCGGGTCCCGCGTCAATGCGCCATTGACCAGCCGCCAAATGCCCAGCGGATTCTCGTCCTTCAATTCGTCGGGCAATGCGGCCTGCGGAAAATCCTGGTAACACACGGGACGAACAAAGCGAAGAATCGCCTGGGTACCGACGGAGGTGAAGCGGCTGTCGCTGGTGGCAGGATACGGCCCTCCGTGCACCATGGCATGACATACCTCAACGCCAGTGGGATAGCCGTTCACGATGAGCCTCCCTGCCCTGGTTTCCAGAACCTCGATGAGATCGGCAAAGGCCGCAATATCGGTGTCGCTTCCATGCAATGTCGCGGTGAGCTGCCCCTCCAGCGCGTGCGCCAGCGCGATCAGTTCCTTCCGATCCTCGTAGCGAACGACCAGCGTGCTGGGCCCGAAGATCTCCTTTGCCAACTCGCTGTCGCGAAGAAGATCGCTCCCGCTCACCTGAAAGAGCGCCGGGAAGACATGTCCGGCACCGTCCTCTGAGCCGTTCTGCGCTAGCAATTCGACTGAGCCGTGCCCTTGCCGCTGAGTCACTCCGGTCTTATAGCTCCGGCATATTCCTTCCGTCAGCATCGCGGAGGCCGTCGCACTCTTCGTGCGATCCTTGAGGCTGGCCACCAGTTTGTCTGCTTCATCACCTGCGGGAAGAAAAACCAATCCCGGCTTGGTGCAAAACTGTCCGACGCCCAATGTGAATGAACCGAAGAGGCCTTCCGCGATCTGCTCGCCGCGCATGCGTAAAGCTTCTGGAAGCACAAAGAGCGGATTGGTGCTGCTCATCTCGGTGAAGCAGGGGATCGGCTCTGGCCGCGCTGCCGCCATCTGCATCAGAGCCTGACCGGCAGACCGGGAACCGGTGAAGCCGACCGCCTTCACCTTGGGATGCTTGACCAGTGCCGAGCCAATCTGCGCACCTGCACCGAAAAGCAGCGCGAAGACACCTGCTGGCAGGCCGCACTCTCTAACGCTGCGGCTGATCACCTGTCCTACAAATTCGCTCGTGCCCGGATGCGCCGAATGAGCTTTGACAATCACTGGATTGCCTGCGGCAAGCGCGGAGGCGGTATCTCCCCCAGCGACGGAGAAGGCCAGAGGAAAATTGCTTGCTCCGAAGACCGCAACCGGGCCCAGCGGACGCAGCACGGAGCGGAGATCTGCTCGCGGCAATGGCGTGCGCTCGGGCTGTGCCGGATCGATGCGAGCGTTGGCCCACGATCCCTCCTCGACCAGTTGCGCGAAGAGACGGAGCTGGTTTGCGGTTCGCGCCAGCTCTCCCTGAAGTCGTTTCTCCGGCAGTGCGGTCTCGCGATACGCCCGCTCCACCAGTTCAACCGCTATGCCTTCGATTCCCATTGCGATGTGGCGAAGAAAGCGGCCCTTCTCTTTGCCGGAAAACCTGCCATAGATCGCGAAGGCGTCCCCGGCCAGATCGGCCGCGAGGCCGACATCCTCGGTAGAAGCGGAATGGAAGACGGGATCAAGGCGAGTTCCGGCAGCAGGATCGAAACCCTCGAAGGTAACTCCAGCTCCCTCGCGGGGCTCGCCATTCAGAATTGAGTATCCACGCAGCATAGTCATTTGCAATTCTAGCAAGAGTTCGCATTGCCAGAGCGTTCTGGCAACTTCACCACTAATGTTGGGCTTTTTTCGAGCAGCTCCAATCCTCTTTCGCGGAACGTCAATGGCTTTCTCGCCGTACACCTTGTGATCTGGATTAATAATTAACCAGTCGGGACGTCATCTCTATGAACAGGCAAGAAGGTGAACCAATGGCCGCTGCGAGTCAAGCCGTGCCGTCAACAGAAGGCCTCGAGATCCTCTCGCAGTTGTTTGCCGAGCATCATCGGCGCGTTCTGCTCGCGGCCCGCCGCATCACCGGCAGCATGGCCGATGCAGAGGATGTTGCCCAGGCGGTCTTTCTGCGCCTGGCCTGCGGCAAGGTTCCGCCCATCGCAAATGCGGGCAGCTACCTCTACCGGGCTGCGGTCAACGGAGCGCTCGATCTGCTGCGACGGCGAAAATCCGCCGCGACGGAGCCGCTGGAAGAGACTGCGGGCGAGGTCTTTGCCGGACGTGACAGCTCTCCAGAGACAAGCGCCTCAAACCGGGAACTCGGCGAATGGCTCAGACTCGCGATCGGCGAATTGGCTCCGCGGGCGGCTGAGATGTTCACTTTGCGCTACCTGGAAGAGCTGGGAAATCGGGAGATCGCTGTCCTGATGGGCACGTCGCAAGCTGTTGTTGCCGTGACCCTTCATCATGCGCGATCGAAGCTGAAGAAGCGACTCAGAGAATTGGAGCGGGGAAGACAATGAGACGAGATGACGAAGTCCGTTTGAATACTGCAGTGGATGCGGTCAAGGCCGGCGAGCCCGATGCCGCTCAAGTTGATGAGTCCGCCAGGCGAGTGGCCAGCCGCCTCGACATCGAATTCGATGTTCGAGCCATTGAGGGCTGCGGTGACATCGCCGAGTTGCTGCCTTCTTACCGTGCCGGAACTCTCCCCGCTGCGCGGACGTTGTTGATTGAGGCTCATCTGCGCGAGTGCAGCGCTTGCCGCAACCGCTTCCGCAACGCATCGCGCCCCGTGATCGTGAACTGGTCTGCGCCGGCCGTCGAGCCCGCGCCTGTTTGGCGGCCTCAGCAATTCGGCTGGGCGATGGCCGCGAGTTTCGTGCTGATCGCTTGCACCTTTTTCCTCTACAAGGCCTACTGGCAGGTTCCGCAGGGAGTTCGCGCTGAGGTGCAATCGATCGACGGTTCCGCCTGGCGCGTCTCCAAAGCCGGCGATCGCCAGCTCTCTCCCGGAGACCAACTGACCGAGGGCGAGCTCCTGCGCACCAGCGGCGGAGCTCATGCCGTTCTTCGGCTCAGCGATGGATCGACCGTCGAAATGAATGAAAGAAGCGTTCTCGGCGTTGGCGCAAGAGGCCGCAGTATGACCGTCACGCTCGACAACGGAGCCGTGATTGTGCAAGCCGCCAAGCGCGAGTTCGGCCATCTATATGTGAATACGCCCGATTGCCGCGTCGCTGTCACGGGGACTGTCTTCTCGGTCAGCTCCGGAATCAAGGGCTCGCGGGTTGCGGTTTTACAGGGCTCGGTTCACGTCGCACATGCGGGTATCGACACGCTCATGCAGGCGGGTGATCAGTTGTCGACAAGCGATAACCTTGCTCCAGCGCCGGTGGATCAGCAGATCTCCTGGAGCCACGACCGTGCAAAGTATCTTCCCTTGATCGCTGAGTTTGCCGTTCTTCAACACCGCATTGCGCAGATTCCGTTTCCCGAGCCTCGCTATTCCAGCGACTTGCTGGCGCGTGTTCCCGCCGGCACCTTGCTCTATATCAGCATCCCCAACCTCGGTGAGTTTCTGAACGAGGCAAACAGCATCTTCCACGACCAGTTGAGCAAGAGTCCTGCAATGCAGCAGTGGTGGACACGCGGACACGACAATACCGCGGAGCTCGATGCGCTGGTCGGGAAGATCCATCAGATGAGCCAGTATCTCGGCGAGGAGATTGTGATTGTTGGCGTCAACCAGCCCGGCAATCCCGGCTTCGCTGTTATCGCCGATGTGAAGCAGAGTGGTCTTGATAACTTCCTCAACAATCAGTTTCCGTCCTCGAGTTCGACTCAGGGACTGACCGTCTTCGACGAGAGTTCGCTGAATGCCGCTCCCGTCTCAACTCCGGTAAAGGGTGCGGGCTATGCGCTCATCCGGCAGAACGAGGCGGTCTTTTCAAACAGCATCGCATTGCTCAAGCAGGTGGAAGCGCAACTGAATGCAGGCGCGAGCGGCTTTGCGGCCGGAGACTTCGGCCAGCAGATCACGGCAGCTTATGGCCGCGGAGCGGGAATCATTCTGGCTGCAGATCTGCATCAGATGATGGCGAGAGGAACCGGCTCGCAAAGTGCCAATGGCCAGGGCGCAAAACTCCTCGCAAACAGCGGGATGGAGGACCTCAGCTATTTGATCGCGGAGCATCGCGAGTTGAATGGCCAGCCCGAGAACCACCTGAACCTGCAATTCGCGGGGACGCGCCAGCGTGTCGCCTCATGGCTTGCTGCTCCTGCCTCAATGGCTTCGCTCAATTTCGTCACTCCAAATGCGGCAGTTGTGGTCGCGGTGCTTTCAAAAGAACCGAAGGATATTGCCGACGACATCCTGAGCATGACCGAGCCCGGCAACGGCGCGCAGGAAGAGAGATTGAGCGAAGTTGAGACGAAGCTCAACGTCAACTTCCGAGACGACCTGGCCGCAAACCTGGGCGGCGAGTTCCTGTTGTCGCTCGATGGACCGGTCCTGCCCACTCCGTCATGGAAGGCTGTGATTGAGGTTCACGATTCGGCGAAACTGGAGCAAACCCTGGAGACGTTGACGGCATCGATTCGCAATCTGACCCAAGGCAAGGGATCGCATCAGATTGCGATCCAGTCGAGTGAAGCCGGCGGCCAACTCTTCTATTCAGTCAACGATCTTACCTCCGGCGCCACAGTGGCGCAGTACACCTTCTCCAATGGCTACATGATCGTGGCGCCCAGCCGCGCGCTTCTCATGCAGGCTTTAGAGACCTATGCGAGCGGTGATTCTCTCGCCCAGTCCGCAGCCTTCAAGGCGCTGCTGCCAAAGGACGACAACGACAACTACTCGGCCGTCGCTTACCAAAACCTGAGCCCGGTGCTGTCTCCGCTGCTTTCCAACTTCAGCGGCGAGACGGCGCAGGCGCTCAATCAGTTAGCCGCCGATGCCAAGCCGACGGCGATCTGTGCCTGGGGCAAGGACAGCCGCATCGAAGTGGCAAGTGACAGCCGCCTCTTTGGATTTGACTTGCTAACTCTCGGAACTTTGATGAATTCCGGGAACAAACATGGCAACACTAGCGTAAAACAATGACATGGGTGTCATCGATCTCAATGGCTTGGAAGTGCGGCTCGGGAATCGCATCGTACTTGATGGACTCACCGGATCGTTGAAGGGCCAGGCAATCGGATTGCTTGGCCCGAACGGCGCTGGAAAATCCACGCTGATCAACACGTTGCTCGGTTTTCATGCGCCCTCTAAAGGAACAGCCAGTGTCTTTGGGTTGGACAGCCAGCGAGACCGAGCGCAGGTTCGCGGCGGCATCGGCTACATGCCCGAGAACGACTCCTTCATCGGAAACATGAGTGGCGTGCGGTTTGTCCGCTACATGGCTGAACTCGCTGGTTTGCCTGCCGGTGAAGCTCTTGAGCGCGCACACGAGGCGCTCTTCTACGTCGGGCTGGGCGAGGTGCGTTACCGCAAAGTCAATACTTATTCGCTTGGAATGAAGCAGCTCATCAAGCTGGCTCAGGCGCTCGCACAGGGGCCTAAACTGCTCATCCTCGACGAGCCCACCAACGGCCTCGACCCGATGGCCCGCCAGCGCATGATTCAGTTGATTAAGGAAATTCGCAAGCAGGGTAGCGTGAGGCTCCTGATCTCCTCTCACTTGCTGCGCGACATCGACGAAACCTGCGATGAGGTGCTGATCCTCAAAGACGGCCGCATCGCCGCTCTCTGCAATATCGAAGAGGAGCGCCGCTCCAACCGCAGCTTCATGGAGCTCGAGACCGTCGGCGCCACCGAGAGATTCACGGTGAGCGTCCAGGGACTCGGCTGCGAGTGCGCGTGTTTCCCCGGCGGGCGCATCAAACTCGTGATCCCAGACCACGTCGAAGTGCGGGATCTTTACGTCATTGCATCCGAACAAGGTGTCCAGATCCGGCGCATGAACCGGCGGCGCGACTCGCTCGAAGACATCTTCCTCAGGGCGATGGACAACGAATTGGTACGAGGTGGTGCTCATGTCAGTCTATAAGCACATCTATCGCGCTTACGACGGCAAGGTGACTCCGGTGTGGACGCGCGTTCTTGTGCTCGCACGATATGGCTTCGCGGAGGTCTGGTCGTCGAAGATAACGATTGGGCTCTTCACGCTTTGCCTGTTGCCTCCCATCGTTTTTCTGATCGGGATCTATCTCGCGAATAACCCCATTGCAAGAGCTTTGATGGGATTCCGAGGCCCGCAGGGCCTAACCATCGATGCCAAGTTCTTTCTTACCCTACTCGAGGTTCAATCCTGGTTTGTGCTGCCTCTGGCCTCCTGGGTCGCTCCGCGATTGATCAGCTTCGATCTTGCCGACAACGCGCTGCCCATCCTGCTTAGTCATCCCATCTCGCGCTTTGGATATGTGCTGGGCAAGTTCATCGCCATCTTCACGTCGCTCTCGTTTGTAACCTGGGTTCCGTGCCTTCTTCTTTTCGCGTATCAGAGCTACTCTTCTCCCCTGCCGTGGTTCACTGCAAATCTTCACATTGCCGTCGGCCTTCTTGCGGGTGAGTTGATTTGGATCGCGCTCCTCTCGATCCTCGGCCTCGCCATCTCTTCGTGGGTCAAGTGGAGGGTCATGGCCACAGGCGCGATCTTCGCGGCGACATTTGTGCCCGCAGGCGTGGGCGGCATCGTCACTGGAGTGCTGCGCACGAAGTGGGGCTTTCTGCTCAACCTTCCATTCATGATGACATCCCTCTGGCACCGATTGCTGGACGCGCCGGAAACCTTCAGAGGAGATCATTGGTTGCCGACGGAGGCAATTGCAGCCATGCTCGTTGTGGCCTGCCTGATCTGCGTGGCCATGCTCAATGCGCGCATCCGCGCTCGCGAGGTGGTCCGCGGATGAACGACCAGATCATCTTTGAAGATGTCTCCAAGTTCTACGGCGAGGTTCTCGGCGTCAACCGAATCTCGCTGACCATTCCTCCGGGAATCACGACGCTTGTCGGCCCCAACGGATCGGGCAAGACCACGCTCATGAATCTCATGACGGGTCTTGTGCAGCCGTCGAATGGCCGCATCTCGGTGTTGGGACACGCACCCGTCAATTCGCCCGACCTCTTTCGCATCCTCGGATATTGCGCACAATTCGATTCCTTCCCGCGCGGAATCAACGGATGGGATTTCATCTTCGACAGCCTGATGCTCCACGGAATGAACGAGGCTCAAGCCTTTCAAATGACTGCGGAGGCTCTCGACCGCGTGGAGCTTGGCAATGCGGCGGGGAGGAAGATCGCCGGCTACAGCAAAGGCATGAGGCAGAAGGTCAGGCTTGCCCAGGCCATTGCGCATCATCCCAGAGTTCTGGTGCTCGATGAGCCGCTCAACGGCCTCGACCCCATGGCCCGCGCCGAATCGATTGCGCTCTTTCAGGAGCTTGGACGGCAGGGAATGCATCTGTTGATCTCCAGCCACATTCTCGACGAGGTCGACCGCATCTCCGATCGCGTTATCCTCATCACCGGCGGCTATCTGGTCGCGGAGGGAAGCATCCGCCAAGTCAGGCAAGAGGTGCGGGAAAAGCCGATGCAGGTTCTCATTCGCTGCGATCGGCCCGAGGTGCTGGCAGCGCGGATGTTCTCGGTCAATCATTGCGTCGAGGCCAGGCTTCATGCCGATGGGCAAGGCGTCTTCCTGCGTACGGGCGACATCGATCAGTTCTATTCCATGCTGAATGGAATCGCGGCGGAGGGGTTGGTCAAGATTGAATCCGTGGCTCCGGCCGACGATGACGCCAGCGCCATCTATCAATACCTGATCGGCTCGGGTGGAGGCGCCTCATGATGATGGATGCGGTGAATACATTCTTGAAGAATCTGGCGCAACAACCCTGGGGCCTGTGGTGGATTCAGGCGCGGCGCCTGGTCCGAATCGAAGTGAGAAGGAATCTCTTCTCATGGAAGGCGGGCTGGGTTTATTTCCTTGCCTTCATTCCCACATTCATCATCTTCTTCCATTTCGTCTTCGAATATCACCACCCATCGTGGCTGAGCGACGACACCAACGTTCTGGCCAGCGTGATCCAGCTTTACTACATCCGGCTAGGAGTTTTCTTTGGCTGCCTGGGCATCTTCTCGCGCCTGATCCGCGGCGAAATGATCGAACGCAGTTTGCACTTCTATCTCCTGTCTCCGGTGAGGCGCGAACTGCTGTTGCTGTGCAAGTTTGTGGCGGGATCGCTGAGCGCCGTGCTCCTGTTCGGCAGCGCAACCATTGCCGACTTCGCGCTGATGTATGCCGGTTTCGGCGCGGCCGGAAGAGACTACGTCTTCAATGGCCCCGGACTTGGCCAGTTGGAGGCGTATCTTGCCATCATCGTTCTCGCATGTCTGGGATATGGAGCGATCTTTCTTCTTTTGAGCATGATCTTCAGAAATCCCACCCCGGCAGCAATGATGCTGCTTGGTTGGGAGGCGATCAATCCCGTCCTGCCTTCGCTGCTGCAAAAACTCAGCGTTGCCTCGTATCTGCGCCACCTGATGCCGGTCAGCGTCTCCGCGCAGGGCATCCTCGCGCTCCTTACGGTTGAGACGGAACCGGTCTCGGCGTGGGCAGCGACTCTGGGACTGCTCGTTCTGATCGCCGCAGTTCTCTTCTACTCTTGTTATCGGATTCGAACATTGGAAATCAGATACACAACTGAGTAGCTAAGAAATCACTCTAGGTGTTGGGCCCTCTGAGACGAGTCCCGATCTCTCTCATGAGTTGCTTGCAGGCTTCGCTTCTTTGAGCCCCAGGATGATTACACCTGCCAGCATCAGCGAAACGGACATCACCAGATATCCTGCTCGCGAGTTGCCGGTCAGCGCCTGCAGAAGGCCCACCAGCCATGTGCCGGCAAATCCTCCCAGGGCCCCACAGCTGTTGACAAGGGCCATCACTTCGCCCGCCACATTCTTAGGCAGCAACTCCGGCACGATGGCGAAGAAGGGACCGTACGGCGCATACATCGTGCCGCCGGCAACGATCAGGGCCGCATACGCGAGCCAGAAGTGACTTCCGGCGGTCGCATAAGAGCAAAACAGAGCAGCTCCGGAGACCAAAAGAAATGGCCACACGAAGATTTTGCGATTGAGCGCGCGGTCGGAAAAGTACGCGACCAATAACATCAGGGTCACTCCCAGCAGGAATGGCGCGGCGCTCAGCAGGCCCACTGTCTCGATTCCGCGAGTCGATCCTGAGCTGAGCATCGCGGGCATCCACAGCACGAGCCCGTAGACGCCGAAACTCCAGAAGAAATACTGGACGCACAAGAGAATCACTCCGGGAACGCGAATCGCGGAAGAGAGACTACCGGGTTTCGGAAGCACAGCTTGCTCAAGCTCCAGCGTCTTCGCAAGCTGCTCGCTGCTTTCCTTGCTGAGCCATGATGCGTCGCGCGGCCGGTCGCGGGCCACCAGCACCCAGACAAAGGCCCAAAGTACAGACGGGATACCCTCGAGGATAAAGGTCATCTGCCAGCCGGCGGCCTTGATCAGATACCCGGTAACGGCAGCCATCCAGGTAACCGTCACAGGATTGCCGAGGATAAGAATCGCATTGGCCCGCGAACGCTCCGCTCGCGTAAACCAGTTCGTAAGCAGGACCAGCATTGCCGGAAAGATCAGGCTCTCCGCTACCCCCAGCAGCATCCGGTCGAGCACCAACAGCCAGAACTCCCGGATCACGCCCGTGAGCGCCGACAGGACGCCCCAACTGATCAGCGCAAAGAAGACAAGCCTGGTTGCGCTCTTGCGGGTCGCGTAGGAGGCGGCCGGAACCTGAAAGAGGAAATAGCCGAGGAAGAAGACCGACCCTATAAATGCCGCTCGCGACTCGGTAATCCTGAGTGCCGCTGCGAGCCCGGCCGCCGCGCCAAAGCCGAAGTTGGAGCGGCCGAGATAGGCAAGGCTATAGGTGACGAAGACCGCTGGCATCAGAAGGATCCAGCGCCGCTGCAAACCGCGCCGTTCGATCACCGTATCCTGGACTTGCTGTTTGGGCACACAAGGGTTATACCATCTCTCAGGATTCGCAGGCTCGAAAGCGCAGACGCCTCCGCCTCGTTCATCAACGGAGTTGCGATTCCCGTCGATGGAACTCTCGCGGCGGGTTAAGTTGCGTCCCTCCGATGCAAGTGGTTAAATCTGAGTAGACCGTGGGCCTCCGGGGTAGGGTGCTCCTTTTTATCTCGGAGGATTCCCCCTGCGATGAGCCCCTTCCCTGCACGCGGCTTGTCGCATTGATTCTCCGATTGAGACATTCGACTCCACGAGGTCGCCGATTGCAGATCTGGGAATTAACTTCGCGTCATCTTCTTCGTTTGCGCGCTCTTAAGGCCGCGCACGCATTTTTCTTACGGCCCCATCTGCGTGAGCTGCGCAGAATTGCGTTTGCGGTTTGCCTGCCTTTGTGTCTCGTTCCAATCTCTTGCGGAGGATTATCCCATTCCGTTCCACCACCACCTCAGCCGGATTTTTCGCTGACGGCGACACCTGCGAGCATGACGATCATCGTTGGCGGGTCGGGACAAACTGTAAGTGTGAATGCCGCCCCGGTAAATTGCTTTGCGGGATTCGTCCCGATCATAATCGGTGGCCTTCCCACTGGAGTGACCGCAAACCCGACAGCGCTCTTGTTGACCGCAGGCATCGCACAGAATGTGACACTTACCGCCGCTTCAACTGCCGCTCCCGGCAGCGCGACGATCACCTTCACCGGGACCTCGGGCAACCTGTTGCACACTGCGCCACTGGCCCTGACCGTGCAGGCTGCCGCCAAGACCAATGCGCCGGATATCACCACCTATCACGACGACGTTGCGCGGGACGGGCTCAATGCACAGGAGACAATCCTCACACTGACCAATGTCAATTCCACACAGTTTGGCAAGATCGGCTTCGATACCGCGGACGGCCTGGTCGACGCCGAGCCGCTCTATCTGGCCAACGTGACCGCCGGAGGCAAACTGCGCAACGTGCTGTACGTAGCCACCGAGCACGACAGCGTTTATGCCTTCGATGCCGATACCGGAGTTCAGATCTGGATGACGTCTGTTCTTGGCAGCGGCGAAACGACAAGCGACAACCGCGGCTGCGGCCAGGTCACTCCCGAGATCGGAATCACCTCCACGCCGGTTATCGATCGCCAACTGGGAGCCAACGGAGTTCTCTTTACCGTAGGCATGACTAAGGATGCGAGCGGGGCCTACCATCAGCGCCTCCACGCTCTCGACCTCACTACAGGTGCGGAGATCGTCGGCAGCCCGGTAGAGATCTCCGCCAGCTATCCGGGCACGGGAGACAGCTCATCGAACGGCAACGTCATCTTTGAACCGGGCCAATATAAGGAGCGCGCGGCCCTGCTTCTGTTGAACGGCAATGTCTACCTTGCCTGGTCCTCGCACTGCGATATCCGGCCCTATACCGGCTGGGTGATGGCCTACAGCGAGTCAAGCCTGCAACAGACGCAGGTGGTGAATCTGACGCCGAATGGCAGCGAAGGATCTGTCTGGATGGCCGGCGATGGAATGGCCGCCGACAGCAGCGGAAATATCTACTTTCTGGATGCAAACGGAAGCTTCGACACCACCTTTGACCTCAATGGCTTTCCCTCGCAAGGCGACTTCGGCAATGCCATGGTCAAACTCTCGACAAGCGGAACTCTGGCGGTCGCCGACTATTTCCAGACGTATAACACCGTCACAGAATCGGAGGACGACGAGGACTTGGGATCGGGCGGCGAGCTCCTGCTGCCCGATCAGGCAGACGCAGGTGGAGTAATTCACCAGCTGGTCGTGGGCGCCGGAAAGGACAGCAACATCTATCTCGCGGACCGGGATAACATGGGCATGTTCGCTGCTAATGGACCTATCGACAGCAATATCTACCAGGAAGTTACCGGTGCGCTCTCCGGCCAGGTCTTTTCTTCGCCGGCATTCTTCAATGGCGTGCTCTATTACGGCGCGGTCGGGGATACGCTGAAGGCCTTCCCATTGACGAATGCCAAGCTGGCAACGACGCCGTCGAGCCAATCGTCGACCACGTTTGCTTATCCAGGGGCCACCCCGAGCGTCTCAGCCAACGGAAAACAGAACGGGATCGTTTGGGCGTTGGAATCCAGCACGGGCGCTGCCGCCGTGCTGCACGCCTACGATGCTTCGAATCTGGCGAATGAACTCTACAACAGTACGCAGGCCGCCAACGGTCGAGACAGCTTTGGAAATGGCAACAAATTCATTACTCCGTTGGTTGTCAATGGCAAGGTCTACGTCGGAAGCCCGACCGGTGTGGCCGTCTTTGGACCTCTAGCTCCGTAGCAAGTGCCCAACCATGGGTCTTGCACCTTCTTTGCGGAGCCACTGGAAGCTACTCACTGGCCGCAAAAAACAATCGGCCACGAAGGAAAGCTCCCGCGAGGCCGATAACAACTACAGAGAGGATAATAGGATGCTGTACCAAGGCATCTTATCTCGATTTGTGATCAGGGTCGCCTGCCCCGGATTGCCGCATAGGCCATCTGGTCGAAACCAGCCGGCAGATGCAACATCCTTCGCGACCATCCACGCGGCCGGAAGGTTCACGTAGACAGCATACAGCGCCTCTTCGCCCTGTCAATCTGGAAATCTCGGACTTAACCGTGAAGGAGCAATCCCTACCCACCAGGGGCGAGGCCTGTTTCACGTGCAGCTTGGGTTCAAGGGCGCACCTTTACGCGTGCTGGAGGGCTGGCTCCCTGGTGCTCAGTTCGATCGCGATCTCGGGCGGCGAAAGCAACGTGTTGTGAATCAGGCAATGATGCACCGAGCGCATCAGGCCCTCATTCTGCTCATCCGTAAGCGAGACGGGAGAAACGACTTGAATCTTGAAGTTGCCGAGCCGGACAGGCTGCTTCAGCTTTTCGGCGGTTACCGTGACCTCGACACCAGTTTGGGTGGCGCTTTGGATCAAGTTGCGAGTCTTCAAATATTGCACGGCATAGAAGGCAGCGCAGGAGCCAAGCGAGGCCAGCATAAACTCCGGCGGCGTCATTCCCGCGTCTTCCCCGCCATTGTCCCTGGGCTGATCGCAAACAAAAGAGTGGGATCGTGCCTGAACGCTGAATGCCACCTGGCCAAGATGTGAAATCTTCACTTCCATAGTCTTGATTCCTCCGTCGTTAGATGAGAGACACGCTTGCATCGATTCGTTACACTGCCGCGTCCGTTTTTTCCAGGTCCGGCAGCATCGGCGTCCGCGGATGTTCCGACTTGCGGGAAAAGCGTGCAATTGACCCTCGACGACCGGTCGCAGGTTCTTTACGGTCAAAATTCTCTCCGTGTTCCGAGGAACTGCCGACACCTCGGAATTCGGAGGCCGGATCTAGACGGCGGCGCCACGATAGACTGCCAATGAGGCAGACAAATTGAGCCGCACAGATCCGGCAGAGCCAATTGAGACGGACGCGACCTCCGGCGCAGCACAGCCGCGCCAGTCCACCGGCATCTCTCATGCCTGGAGGGCGCTGCGCCATCGCAATTTCAGATTGTTTTTCGGCGGCCAGACGATCTCGCTGGTCGGCACCTGGATGACGCGCGTGGCCACCGGCTGGCTGGTCTACCGGCTCACCGGCTCGGCGCTGCTGCTGGGAACGGTAAGCTTCGCCGGACAAATTCCCACCTTTCTTGTCGCGCCCTTTGCCGGGGTGTGGGTCGACCGGCTCGATCGTCGCCAGGTGCTGGTCTGGACGCAGGCTCTCTCGATGGTCCAATCGCTCTCACTGGCCGCGCTCACCCTCACCGGCCACATCACCATCCCCCGGTTGCTGGCGCTGAGCGTGATGCAGGGTGTCATCAACGCCTTCGACATGCCCGGCCGCCAGTCGTTCATGGTCAAGATGGTCGACGACAAGCGCGACCTGCAAAACGCCATCGCCATCAACTCGTCCATGGTGAACTTGGCGCGCCTTATCGGCCCCTCGCTTGCGGGAATGCTGATTGCAGTCTCCAGCGAGGGCTGGTGCTTCCTGATTGACGGCATCAGCTACGTCGCCGTCATCATTTCCCTGCTGGCGATGCGCCTGCACTCCACCGAAGCGAAGCGCGCCGCCGCGTCAACGCTCTCGGAGTTGAAGGCCGGCTGGGCTTACGTCTCTAACTTCCTGCCCATCCGGACGATCCTGCTGCTCTTTGCCCTGGTGAGCCTGATGGGTATGCCGTACGTGGTGCTGATGCCGGTCTTCGCCAAGACCGTCTTGCACGGTGGCCCGCATACGCTGGGATTCTTAATGGGTTCGATGGGCCTGGGAGCACTTGTCTCGGCGCTCTCGTTGGCGGCGCGCAGGAACGTGCGCGGCCTGGTCCGGATGATCCCCATCGCCGCCGCCGTCTTCGGAGCGGGTCTGATCGGCTTCGGGCTTTCGCGTGTCTTCTGGCTCTCGATGATCATGGTCTTTATCGCGGGCGCGGGCATGATGCAGGGCATGGCCGCCAGCAATACCGTTATCCAGACCATCGTCACCGACGACAAGCGCGGCCGTGTCATGAGCTACTATACGATGGCCTTCATGGGAATGGCGCCCTTTGGCAGCCTGCTGGCCGGAACCATGGCGCATAAGGTAGGAGCTCCTTTGACCGTGATCTTTAATGGCTCCGTGGTCCTGCTTGGCGCGGCCTGGTTCACTACGCGGCGGCCGCAGTTGCGCCGCCAGATTCGCCCCATCTACCGTGAGATGGGTATCATTCCAGCCGAGGAAGGAATCCAGCAATGAATGAAGAAAAGCCCCATCTCCAACTCGAACCCCACCGCACGGCCCTTGTGGTCATCGATCTTCAGAAAGGCATCGTGCTGATGCCCGGTGGAGCGCCACACTCCAAGCCAAGCGTCATCGCCAACTGCGCAAGCCTGCTCGCCGCGGCCCGCGCCTCCGGTGCAAAGCCTGTTCTCGTTCATGTTGGCGGCGCTCCCGACGGCGCCGACCGCGTGCATGCCGCAACCGACCAGCCGATGCGCTCAACCGGGTCTCTGCCACCGGACTGGACTGAGCTGATTCCCGAGCTCGATCAGCGGCCGAGCGACATTGTCATTCTCAAACGTCAGTGGGGCGCCTTTTACGGGACCGATCTGGACCTGCAACTACGCCGCCGCGGCCTTACGACCATCATCCTCTGCGGCATCGCCACCGAATTCGGCGTCGAGAGCACGGCCCGCGACGCCCATGAGCATGGCTACGAACTCATATTCGCCGAGGATGCTATGACCGGAATGAGCGCCGAGAGCCACGCGAACAGCGTGGAGCGCATCTTTCCCCGCCTGGGCCGGGTGCGCTCGACTGCGGAGATTCTGAGAGTCTTTCATGCCTGAGAGCATCCGAACCACGCCAAAAAATATCGCTGTTGCATCCTGCCCGAAGTCGCTATAAGATGCGTCAAACGAC